>JAWOHM010000162.1:0-12938 GCA_046485165.1 Thermoplasmata archaeon | reverse complement strand
CTACTCTTTCTTGCCTGGCACCCGGCCAGGCAAGTCCCTAGACCCTAACAATCAATAAAGAAGCTAGACCCTCGACCCTTGGAACCAATAACCAAGCCAGCCCCTAGCCCCTTACATCCTGGCACAAATCTACAATCTAAAATTTCAGATGGCGGCAATCACCCGAAAGATGTATTCGGGCTTTTCCCGGCTGCCCATTTAAACCTTGGCATGCCAGATATTAAAAAGTTTTGGTGCACAACATGGTTAATCACAGATAAGCTATATATACCATAATTTACATATAGGTTTTAACTCATAAATTAGTTGAAGAAGGAAAAGAGTTTGAGGAGGAATGAAACATGAAAATGAATAAGATTATAAGCCTGGCAATTGCGTTTGCAATGCTGGCTGTGAGCTTTGCGATGGTGAACAATGCGAGGGCTCAGGTGACATGGGCCGAGGACAGTAGCACCACCCTGACCCTGAACGCCAAGTTCCCGAAAATATACTGGATAGGATTCAACGAGACAGATTACACGGATAGGATGGGCTGGCAAGTGCCTGTCAACACCGATTACGTATTCACCGCAGCCTTCAATTACAGCTTCGGATGGAAGAACTGCGATTTCATCGTCCAGGCATGGTATGACTATGCAGATACTCCTTCGAGCTATCTTGGCCCATCTGTTGAGACCCGCAACCTGGCCTTTGAATTGCGCTGTTACTATGACCCAGCTTCGACCACTTGGCCCGTGGTAGTTATCCACCCCTCAGGAGCTCCGGGAGAGGTCACCACCATCGGTGTGGCAAGCCCGCCACATCTTGAGGACAATTCAAACCCCGACCCTAACCAGTGGATTTACAATATAACCATACCAGTGCACTTCGGCCCCCAGCTAAGAGCAGCTACCGTCGATGGATACTTCACCTACGGCGATGCAGCTACCGCACTCGTGACACCGAACACATGGGACTTCAGCGTAGCTGTCAGGGACAAGAACCAGACCTCCGCCATGAGCACACTCTACGGTGAGTTCGGCATTGAGAAATTCGTGCAATTAAGCGTAACTGGGATGCCAAATGGCAATGCGCCGCCGGGCGGCTATGTTGAAATAACATCTGAGTACAGCGAAATCACATACTCGTCCAACACATATTACTATGTTGCCGTGAACATACCTGATCTGTACTTGGATGGAATTCCTGGTCCTGGCAACCCGAAGATAGATGCAGCCAATGTCGGTGTCATGAATCGTCATCCGGATGCATTGACCGATTCAGCAATACCCGGACCCGGATACCATAATTTCATAGGCCCGGAAATGGATCTTTATGTGTGGGGTTCTTTCGGCATGCCTGTAAACTCAACGGGCAATGGGACACTATCCGCAGGGCCCTATGACTCAAACTTCCGTGGTGGCGCATCATACAATGTTACCGAATTGGGGTGGGCTGTGACAGTCAATGCAGGTATCCCAGAGGGTATTTACACCGCAACCATCTACGTGACAATATTCGACAGTGAACACCCGGTCATCGTATCAACCACCCCGGCTTACCGCGCCACAGGAGTGGATATAGCCGCCGGCACTTATGAGGTGGTATTCTCCGAGGGTATGGACATACTCAACACCAATGTCGTGACTGACCTGCCAGTTAACAACCCGCTAACAGACATCATTTGGTCCGACGCAACAACACTCCAAATCACATACACCCCGCTTGCTGCTGGCACGACATACTTCGTGGACTTCAACGGCCAGGGACACACTGACACCGACGGAAACGATCTTGTGAGCGACATGAAATTCGAGTTCACGACGGCACCGTAGAACTGAGTGAACAAGAACAATGCTGCCGGGGCGACCCGGCAGCTCACTTTCAATTTTTCTGTATTTTCGATATCCGAGTGCATACTATTGGCAGGCATATTCGCGGCATAAATCTACAATCACCCAATCTAAAATTTCAATACCTATTTATACCAACACCAATTTCCAGCAACCATGGGCAGGATGCTTGTAGCATGCGACGGCTCGGAACATTCCGGCAAGGCGCTGGAGAAGGCCATCACCATGGCGGGGGAGAGCGATGAGATTGTCGTGCTCTACGTCATTCCGCAGACCCTCATCGAGGAGTTCAAGGGCGTCATCCCGGAGGTCACCAAGGCCGAGGCCCAGGACGTGGTGAACAAGGCCGCGGATGTGGTCAAGGCCAGGGGCAGGAAGGCGATTGCCATAGTCCGGGAAGGCGACGTGGCAAAGGAGATCATCCATTTCGCCAGGGAGCTGGAGTGCAGCCTCATTCTGATCGGCTCCAAGGGCATGAGCAAGATCGGCACCTTCGCGCTGGGCAGCGTGGCCGAGCATGTGGCAAAGGATGCGGACAGGGCGGTTCTTATTATCAAGTAGATAGGTTTTTTAATCGCAGATTGTCATGAGTCTGTTAGATATAGGAATTAGGGTCTAGGGACTAGGGTCTAGGGTCTCGGAATTGGCTATGAACAAGCCAGTTCCGTCAACTTATCCAAACAACTAGCAAATAGGCAAAGCCCCATCTTAGTCGCGGCGATTTTGTCGCCACTCCTAGGCCCTGGACCCTGAACCCTAGCCCCTTGGAATCAATAACCAATCTAGTCCCTGACCCCTTCTTCTTTTCGCTGAATACTTACTCAAGTAGATAGATATTATAGCAGCATCTCCATATGGGTCCGATATCATGGATGCCGAAGCTTTGAAGAAACTGGCCGGGGAAAAGGCTGCAGAATTCGTGAAGGACGGGATGGTCGTTGGCCTGGGCACCGGCTCAACCGTTTACTACACCATACTGAAGCTGGGCGAGAGGGTGCGCTCCGGAGAGATATCCATCGTGGGCATACCCACCTCAAAGGCCACGGAGAAGCTCGCGGTGACAAACGGCATCAAGCTCGGGGCCCTGGATGAGCACCAGGCAATTGACCTTACGATAGACGGCGCCGATGAGGTGGACCCCAACCTTGACCTCATCAAGGGCATGGGCGGCGCCCTGCTCCGGGAGAAGGTTGTGGCATCGGTTTCCAAGGAAGTCATCATCATCGCGGACGAATCCAAGTCCGTGAAGGTTCTCGGGAGCAGGTCCCCGCTGCCCGTGGAGGTGGTGCCCTTCGCCCTGGCCACTGCAAAGGCCAGGCTCGAAAATGTTTGCCTGGAAGCCACACTGCGCGAGAGGAACGGTCATATCTACGTGACAGATAATGGCAATTTCATAATAGATTGCAGGTTCCGGTCCATCCCCGAACCGCATAAGCTCGAGGCAGAGCTGAACCTGATTCCGGGCGTTGTGGAGAACGGACTGTTCATAGGCATGGCTACGAGGGCTATCCTGGGAACCGGTGACGGCATTAAGATAATCGAAAAAGCTATTTGACCAGCTTTTTCAGCGCGGCGATGTTCGCCTCAATGTCCTTTATCTTCCTGCGTTCGTCCCTTTCGATAATTTCCACGATCTTCGTGAACGGCATCGCCAGCTTGTAGGCGTGTACCGGCCTCCCCTTGCCTTCTTTCTTCAGGTCGCGCTTCCTGACCCACTTGCGGTCCCGGAGCTCCTGCATGACTATGGAGACTTCCGGCTGCCTCAGTGCGGTGATGCCTTCTATCCTCACGGATATTATCTCATCGCCGTCGCTGAGCACTGCCAGTGTCTTGGCCATGTTCTTGGTTATCCCGGCTGCCACAAGGTGGTCTATTACGGATTCGTCTTTTTTGGTAAGGCTTGTCTTTGCAGGCACTATATTTCACCATCCGGTTATATTTATTGTTAGATATATAAAAGTTTCTATTTCAATATTTCTATTTGAAAGACAGAAAACATACCAGGCGGTTTCACCCTTTAATACTCTTCAATGTGAAAATGAATCTATATGTTAGATGCAATAATAATTTTCTTTAAATCGCCATGGATGGATAAATGAGAATATCGAGTATGTTTATCGCTCGGAAAGCGCCTTTTTGACCGCATCCTCGAGTTGGGAGAGGAGGATGTCCATGCCAGCACCCGTGGCTGCGGAGACGTTCAAGCCAAGCTCGGAGGCTGCCATGTCTGACTTGTTGCATATCATTATGGCAGGGATCTCGGGAAATTTCGCCAGTATCTCGTCCCGGAGATGGGTCTGTGCCTGGATGGAATACCCGCATGTCTCGGAGGGGTCGAATATGTACAGCACAACATCAGCGATGTGCTCGAGCGCGGCAATGGCCTGAAGCTCTATCTTGTTCCTGGCTTTCAGCTCCCTGTCCAGGAGCCCGGGCGTGTCCATTATCTGAACCCGGTCGTAGCCGATGTGCATGTGGCCGATGGATACGCCCTTTGTGGTGAACGGATAGGATGCGATCACCGGCTTTCCACTGGAGATGCGGGCGACAATCTGGGACTTGCCAACATTGGGGCAGCCGGCAACAACCACTACAATTTCCTCCGGATTGATGTCAGCCATGTCCCGCAGCTTGTCCCTTGCGGAGTTAAGGAATTCCAGCTCCCCCGATACACGGTTGACAACGGACGATATCCTTCCGTACGCGGAGTTCAGCGCCTTCGATATCTCGGATTTTGCGGGCGCGGATTTCATCTTCGACAGTTCGGTCTTATGGACTGTCTCGACGGTCTTCCTGGCCCAATCTATGGCGCCTATGCTGTGCCTGAGCTCGTCCAGGCCGATGGTTATGTCAATCAATTCCCTCTCGAATGGATGAGACTGGTCCAGTGACGGGAAGGCGCGCACGTACTTGCCAAGCAATGCAGTGATGGTGTTGGAGAGCGCGCTGAGCCGGCCCATTGCCTCGGCCCGGGCGCGCTTGCTCCCGGTGAGGTCGGTTATTATCACCTTCTTCACTCGGCGGAATGCCTTGTCCAGGATTTCCTGGCTGCTTAGGATGGTTGGAATTTCCCTCATCGCCACTCCATCCCTCCCGGTATAATTAAGGTTCGTTGTTGTGTAATGGTTCTGTCTTGAAATTTTAGATTTTCGATTTTAGAACTTAGATTTATGCCATTACATTGCTACGGCGGGATATGCTGGCTGTCGAAAACAGCCAGCACCGTTATATCTAAAATCTACAATCTCTAAATCTACAATCGTTACACCTTCATTTCACTTAATGCTTGCCTGTGACCAAAAGGCTTAATATAGGTCAAATATTGCTCGTGTCTCAGCCAGGTGAACTCATGCCACCGAAGAAAACAAAACCCAAGGAAGACAGCCAGAAGACCGAAGCCGCTCCGAAGCCCGAGAGCAGGAAGAGCACAGGCAAGACCGACATAGCCAACGGCGACGTCATCACGCTGGATTTTGATGCCTGGATAATCAACCCGGACGGCACAGACGAACTCTTTGACACGACTAGCGAGGAGCATGCGAAGGCCGGCGAGATATTCAATGAGAAGGCAAAATACGGGCCCATAGTCACCATTGCGGGCGATGAGAGGGTGCTCCCGGGCCTGGACAAGTCTTTTTTGAAGGCAAAGATAGGGGAAAAGTCCACGGTCAGCATACCGCCGTCCGATGGCGCCGGCGACAGGCAGCCCAACATGGTGGAGATTTTCTCGGTCAGGGAGCTGCAGAAGCAGGAGATAGACCCGGAGCCAGGCATGCGCGTGCAGATAAAGAACAAGGTCGGCACCATAACCAACGTGACATCGGGCAGGGTCCGCGTGGACTTCAACGACCCGCTGGCCGGCAAGACCCTGAAATACGATTACAGCATACTGAAAAAAGCCGAAACTCCGGAGGAGAAAGCCCTGGGCATCGTCGAGGCCGATTACGGTGATTCCAAGGAGTTCAAGGCAAAAGTTGACGGCGAAGTCCTGGAAATGGTCCTCTCAGACAGGTGCAAGTACGACCAGTTGTGGTTCACCCTGAAATACAAGGTGGTCAGCGACCTAAGGCAGTTCCTCAATGTCAAGACAATAAGATTCATCGATGAATACGTGAAGAAGGAAGAGCCAAAGGCCGAGGCCAGCACCACGGAGCCGGCAGCCGAGCCGGAGGAATCCGAGGTGCTTCCCGAAGCTGAAGAGAAGAAGGAATGAGCGCTCAATCCCTCTTTCCTACCTTCGCGCCCTTGTGAACCTCAAGTTCCGGGGATTTCACGCGGCTAATTGTGCAACCTGGGCCTATGGTTACCTTCTGGCCCTCGACCAGCTCTGCCACGGTGTTCTCAAGGTAAATGTCCTGGCCCGTGATGGTCTTGGCAATGAGCTCCGAATCCCTGGGATTGGAACCGGCCTTGACCTTTATCGTCTTTGAGACAAGCGTCCTTATGGAACTCCTGCCGCCAAGCTCTGCGGCGAACTCGTTGGCCTTGATGTCCCCGTCCACGCCGATGGCGCCCAGGACATTCACCTTGTTGGCTTCCATGTTCCCTTTGCATTTCAGGACGCCTTGCACCAGGATTTCCTCGCTCGACCTGATGTCTCCCCGGACCTTTGTGGCCCCTGCGATTCTGAGATGGGGCGCGTCAACCCAGCCCTCGACCTTCAAAGCGCCCTTCGCGCGGATGAGTTCAGCCGTGACATTGCCCATCACCTTCATGGAACCGCCGACCTTGAGTATCGAAGTCCTGACATCGCCGCCGACCTTACAGACGCCCTTCACTTCAGCAATCTCCGAGTCCAGGTTTCCCTGCACCTTGCCCGCGGCCGTGCAGACGAACTCCCTGGCATACACGTCTATGACCTTGCCCCGGTCCATGACGCCCAGCTCTATCCGGTCCACTCTTTTTTTATCCGTCATATTCTCACCATGGCCCTTCATTCACCTTGTCGCCGCATGGAGTCCCATGGCATACGTCAAAACGTTGGCGGATGCCCCGGTTGGCCTCCTTCGGTCTACGGTCATGTTCCTTATCGCTTTTTCCATTGCCTCGAATATAGTGTGCATTTCTTATCACCAAATGGTAATAAGGTGGTCAAGGGACATAACCCGTGCGAGTAATTGTATCCACTTTGTGGACATTTGTTGTAGGTATTAAACCTTGTCGGGTTTAAGCGACAATTTCTATACTGGATGTTTTTTTGGCATGTTCGATGAGCTGGCGCGCGTATCCGAGCTTCTTCCTCTTGAGATCCATATCGGCCGAGGGCTTTCCCACCGGCCTGGCAAAATCGAAGCCCCTGAGGATGATGCGGCTGGCACCGAAATTCATGGCCATGAACACGGCCCTGTCGCCATCTGTGAATCCGCCAAAATTGTGGATGAGGCCGAACGGCTCTGCCTGGGTCGTGCCGATGATGGGGGGCCTGAACCTGGGCACCCACTCCCTCAGTGCCGGCATGTTGTCGCCGTGGGCATGTACCACGACAAGAGCGCCGGAGCGCTGGGCCATGACCTGGGCGCGGACGTTCCCATCGAGGTCTGTGACCACGATGTCCGGCATTATGCCTTTCACCAGCAGTTGCTCGGCTGCCGAGCCAGCTGATATAAGGATCGCGTCATCGAAATGCATGTCCGATAACGGGGCCGGGCCCAGAACCACTGCTTCCCTTCCGCATATCAAATCTTCCAGCAACCGGGCCTCGCCGCTGCGTTTTTCCAGCAGGCGCCCGAGCAAGCCAGCAGCCTCAATGTCCCTTGCCGGGTCAAATCCCAGGTCTGCGATTATGCGTTCATACCAGGGTTTCCAATCCTTCCATTCCATTCGGCACCCATGCCCGAATCGGCACGAGATATTTAAACAGGATTGGAGATACTGTGCGCATGCACCCGGACATTTCCCTGGCCATGGGCATCAGGCTCAGCGCCGACCATGCGGTCTATTGCAGGGACGATAATGCTCTGGCGATAGCGGACCTTCACCTGGGCTACGAAGCCGCCCTCCAGGCCGAGCATGTCTCCATACCGCGTTTCCAGCTGGAGCCCATGCTTGAGAGGCTCAGCAGGCTTCTGGACCGGTACCGGCCCGAGCTTGTGGTGATAAACGGCGACCTGAAACATGAGTTCAGCCGCAACAAAAGCCAGGAATGGGACGAGGTCGAAACGGTACTGGAGGCTTTGAAAGATGTGGATGTGGTGGCGGTCAGGGGGAACCATGACAATTATCTCAAGGCTATCCTTGCGCCAAAGGGAATCCGGATGGAGAATTCTTATCGCCTGGCCAGCGGAAAGATTGTGTTCCAACATGGCCATAAGAAGCTGGATGCCGATGATGGGTTCAGCATTTTTGCGCATGAGCATCCGGTAATAAGGATGAGGGACGAGGTGGGTGCCAGAATAACGCTGCCATGCTTCCTCCATGACCGGAAAAACGATTTCCTGCTGATGCCCGCGTTCAGCCCACTGGCGTCCGGGACGGACGTTCTTTCGCCGGAAACGAATTTCATGAACCCGGCACTCAGGAGCCTGGACATATCCGGGGCCAGGGTATTCGCCATCCATGAAGGCATCATCGATTTGGGGAATGTCGGGGACCTGAGAAAGTTCAGGGAGGATATAGGCCTGGATAGCATGAAACCTAGATATAGGGGCTGAGGTTTCGGGAGTTCGCATGGCAAGAGATTATGATGTGGCGGTCATAGGCGGCGGGCCGGCCGGCGGCTTTGCGGCAGAGCTCATCGCAAAGGCCGGGCACAGCGTAGCCATCGTGGAAGAGCATCGAAACATCGGGGAGCCTGTCCAGTGCGCGGGCCTGATAACTCCCAGATGCTTCGACCTGCTGGGTTACGGCAGGGATTCGGTGCTCAACGAGGTCAGTGGCGCGGAGATAGTTTCACCCACCGGGAAGTTCATGCGCATAGGGAAGGGCAGCACCCAGGCGGTTGTAATAGACAGGACCAACTTTGATCGGAAGGTACTCGAGCATGCTGCGGAAGCCGGGGCAGCCATGGCCACCGGGAAGCGCGCCAAGGAATTCCGGAGGAACGAAGGCGGGACCATTGCCGTGAACGGCGGAGACATCACTGCCAGGCTCATAATCGGTGCAGACGGTGTGAAATCCGCGACCAGGAAATGGCTGGGCCTCGGAGAGCCGGCATTCATGCTGAACGGCTTCGGGGCCGATGTGACCGGCGTGGACATGGAAACAGACAGGGTCGGGATTTTTTTCGGAAGGGATGTCGCGCCGAACTTCTTCGCGTGGATGATACCGGCCGGCGAATTCACCAGGGTGGGCCTCTGCGTCAGGAATGGGAACGGAACTGTCCATGACTATTTCAAGAAACTGTTCAAGGCCGGGGAAACAGCCAAACTCCTGGCCAAGGCCAAGGTGGTCAAAACATACTCGGGCATGATACCGCTGGGCATGCTTCCAGCGACACATGCGGACAATGCCATGCTGGTGGGGGATGCGGCCTGCCAGGTCAAGGCGACCAGCGGCGGGGGGATATACCCCGGGCTGGTGTGCGCGAAACACTGCGCCGAGACTGCCATAAGGGCGCTGGAAGAGGAAGATCTCTCATCAAAATCACTGTCCAGGTACCATGATGCATGGACAAAGGGAATAGGCGACGAGCTCGAAAAGGCCCTCATGATGCACAGGATATACGCCGACCTGGACGACGCCCAGCTTGAGGACATATTCGGCATGATGCTGAACCCGGAGATACAGGACATCATCAACAATGTCGGGGACATTGATTACCCGTCCAGGCTGGCATGGATGCTCCTGAGGAAGGAGCCGGGGCTTCTGAAATACACTGGAAAGTTTCTGAGGCACGGGGTGTTGAAAATATAGGGGCTAGGGTTCAGGGTCTAGGGGCTAGGGACTAGCTTGGTTATTGATTCTTAGGGTCTAGCTTTTTTATTGCTTCCGAGGGAATAGTGAATAGTGTATAGGGTCTAGAGTCTAGGGACTTGCCTGACCGGATGCCAGGCAAGAATTGAATGCGGTTTCAATCAATCAACAGCGCAGCATTTTCACCCCGAAAACGACAACCAAACATTAAAAGGAGGCAGCAGTAAAGAGCGATTTCTCAGCAATTAGTGGATTCGACAACTTTATCCAAGCGTCAAGAGAATCCGCTGTGGGTAGTCTATATCCAAACAAACACTCCCACTGCGTATGGCCGGTAATCATCATTCTGAAAACGATGAGATTACCGGAGCACACGCCATGGGTAGTCATTATGCAAACAATAACTCCCAAAGCATTGGCCGGTAATCACCATTCTGCAAACGATGAGATTACCGGCTGGCAGCATTAATAAATACAACTTATCCCTTATTAGAGTTCGATGAGCATAGACAGCTATGTGAAGAAGCTGGTGGAACTGGGCATCGACCTCGGGACCAAGGATGCGGTGAAGAACACTTTGCAGGCCCTGGGTGCCGACACCGATTACATCGATGAGATATACCTCACGCTGAAGAACCATCTAAACCAGAATGCTTTTTTTGCGGTGCCGCCCAACCAGCGCGCGCTTTTCATATCGCACTGCCTGCGCAAGATGCCCGGCTGCAAGGCAGAGATGGGCGATGATGGCTATGTCTGCAAGAGATGCGGAGGGTGCGACATCGACAGGATAGTGGGCGAGGCCGAGAAGATTGGCTACATGATTTTCATAGTTCCCGGGGGCAGCATGGTGTTCAAGATAGCCGAGAAAATCAAACCAAAAGCCTGTTTCGGCATAGCCTGCCATTTCGAGCTGGAGGAGGCCATATCCAAGCTCACCAGGGCCGGCATCCCGATACGGGCGATTCCGCTGAGCAAGACCGGTTGCGTGAATACAAAGGTGGACGTGGAGAGGGTAATTAAAGCCTTGAATGGTTGATGAAGTTATCTGGAAAGAGTTCAGTCTTCTGAAGCCTAGATATTTTCGATTTTAGATTTGTGCCAGGATGTAAGGGTCGAGGGGCTAGCTTGGTTATTGGTTCTTAGGGGCTAGGGTCTAGGGTCTAGGAGCGGCCATACCTGGCCGCGATACAGACTGAGCAAAGCCCAGTCCTCTCGCAATCCACTGCGTGTATTGCGACTAAGACGAGGCTGTGCCTCGTCGCTAGGAACGGCGACAAAGTCGCCGTGACTTAGCTGAATCTTGGATTCGGCGCTAGGGTTGCTTGGATAAGTTGACGGAACTGGCCGTTGCATGGCCAGTTTCTAGACCCTAGCCCCTTTAATCCAATCTACAATTACGATACGGACGCCTTCTCATCAATTATCTTGATGAGGCGTTCCGTGAATTCCTTGGTGCTGCATTTTCCGCCGACGTCCATGGTCCAATTCTCGGGATTGGCGTAACATTCCTTTACCGATTCTCGCACAAGTGATGATTTATCGGGCATGCCCAGGTAATCGAGCATCATGGCAGCGGATAATATTGCGCCTGTCGGGTTGGCAATGCCCTTTCCTCCAATTTCCGGGGCCGAGCCGTGGACCGGTTCGAAGAGGGCGTGGGCCTTGCCTATATTGGCCGAAGGGCAGAAACCCAGACCACCTGTCAGGCCGCCGGCCTCGTCCGAGAGTATGTCCCCGTAAAGGTTCAGGGTGACAATCACATCGAACCTGCCAGGCTCTTTGCACAGATGCATTGCCGCGGCATCCACCAGCATATCGTCGCTCCGGATCTTGTTGTAAAAGGCGTAGTTCACGGCTGTGCCGTAGAACAACTTCTTGAACATCTCATCGGAAGTCCTCAGCACATTGGCCTTGTGGACGCATGTGACCTTTCCCCTGTTGTTCTCCTTCGCATAATCGAATGCGAAATCGATTATGCGCTGGCATGCGGATTCGGATATCGTGCGCTCGGTCACGACCACATTGTTGTCAAGCTCCTTCTCGGCCGCGCCGTAGAGGCCCTCTGTGCTCTCCCGGATTATCACCACATCCAGCGGGACGAGGCAGAAGACCGGGTTCAGGCACAGTGCCGGCCTGACATTCGCATAGAGTTCCAAGTTCCAGCG
Organism: Thermoplasmata archaeon; assembly: GCA_046485165.1. GTDB lineage: Archaea > Thermoplasmatota > Thermoplasmata > SG8-5 > SG8-5 > UBA147. The sequence continues at coordinate 1,090 of JAWOHM010000162.1, read as the reverse complement.
CAACAAGAGAAGGGGCGAAACATAATCACGGCGCTTCGGGGTCGTAAGCGCCCCGAACAGAATGGCGTCCGAATCGGTTGCCAGGGACAGCGTTTCCTTTGTGATGTAGACGCCATGTTCCTCATAGGACGGAATGCCGACCTGCGCATCCTCGTATTCCAGGGGGACATCCAGATTGTCCAGGACAGACATTGCCGAGGCGATGACCTCTGGCCCGATGCCATCTCCCGGTATGACGCATATCCGGTGCATGGGAATCCTACTTGGACCTGGTTGTCTTCTTGGTGGTTGTCCTCTTGACTGTCTTTTTTACGGTGGTGCCGCCCGGCTTGGTCTCCACTGTCTCAACAACCGGGGATTCGATTACCACGGGCTTTGCATTGACCTCGGGCTGCGCCCTCTTCCTTGACATGTCCTTGATGGCCTTATCCAGTACATTCAACCGGCCTTCCAGCGCCCTGACCGCGGCCATGCTGTCCTTCCCTGCGTCCTTTTTCGTATTGGCTGTCAATCGCTCCAGGTCGGTCACCCTCTCGTTCAGGTTGTAAGTGCGCTTGCTGTCCCGCAGGACAGTTTCCTTGATCTCGGAAGCATCCGTTTGGCTGGAATTGAATTCTTTCTCGATGTCCCGGAAACTCCTGGAGAGCTCCTTGAACGAGGCTTGCAGCTTTTCAGCGCCCGAATCCTTGGAAGCGCTGGCTTCTATCTTGTCCAGCCTGGAATTCATCTCTTTGACAGACTTGGAGAGCTCTGCGATTCCGGCGCCAACCTTCCCAACAGCGCCCGATTCCCTGCGAACAGCCTCAATCGCTTTCTCAAGCTCCGCGAGCCTTGATTCCATCTCCTCAAGGGCGGTTTCCATCTGAAGCTCCATCTCGCCGGTGACCTCTTCGATCCCTTCCTTCTCGAAGGCCATGACCTCGGAGAGCTGGCGCATGTAATCCGAGAGCCTCTCCTCCCTGCTGATGTCAACCTCTTTGTAGAGTTCCAGTATGAGCTCCCTGGCCTTGTTCAATTTTGCCCTCTGCTCGGCGGCCTGCTGGTCCAGCCATGGGTTCAGGTCTGCAACCGATTGTATGTCATTGTGAAT
>JAWOHM010000139.1:0-25785 GCA_046485165.1 Thermoplasmata archaeon | reverse complement strand
TGATTCTGATCTTGTTCCAAAATGAGCAATTCAATTGTTCCGTCAAAGCTGCTGCCGATAAAGCTGCCGTCCGGGTTATGCCACCAGTTGCCGTTGCCTGGGGGCTGATATGGGTCGTCCAGCAAATATCCGGACTTCTTGAGAATGCTTATTGCCTCACCCGGGTCGAACACATATTGCGGCGAAGATGTGTTGGCCCATTCGCTGAATGTGCCGAGAGGGGCCCCATCCACAATATAGTTCGTCAGGAAATTAATTGTGACTGGGTCCACGCAGTGGGCTATGGCTCTCCGGAGAGGTTTGCCCACATCTTTGTCCGTTAATTGTTGCCATGCATTGCGCCCGTACCCAAATGACTTGCCCTCCATGTTGTAAGCCATAAAAACTGGCGCGGCACCCTTCAGATAACTCATCCCGAGCTTCGGAGAGTCAATAAATCGGCCGATTTCCGATGGGGGCAGGCCCCATGCAATGTAATCGAGCTCATCTCTTTCCAAATCCAATATGGCCATTTCCTCGTTTCGATAGATGAAAAATGATATTCCGCCTATACTCGGCTGGGATGCAGTGATGCCATAATGCTCGTATTTGTATCCGGGCCTATAGAAATGATTTTCCCACTTGAGCAATGTGACGCTATCGCCACTCGCGTCGCCCCACATGAACGGACCGCTCCCTACGGGGTGGGTGTTGGCCCAGGACTTGGCAATCGACGGTTGCCAGGATGTCGTGTTCTTGGCACTGTAATCCGCATCGCACCATATCAGCGCATTGTCGACACTCTGCCTGGCCGCCCGGCCGCCCCAGATGTGGTATGGGAGCAGAGGAAGTGAGAGATAGTAATCAAAAACGCTGAAAGTGGGTTCCTGCAACACAAACCTCAATGCTGCCCTCTGGCCGTCACCAGAAGTCCATGTTTCATAGATGTGCAGCCAGTGCGTGTCCGAGTAATTGCTGCTTCGTTTTCCGGCCCGGTCCTTCAGGGGATGGCCCAGCCAGGGATATTGGGACATGGCATGGGCATGGAATGAGAACATTATGTCCCGCGTGTTCATTTGTACATCGTCATGCCAGTGCACGCCTTCAAAATCATAGAATATGATAATCTCCGGCTTTCCACTCTCTTTCCAAACCTCTTTGGGGCTGTAACCGAAATTGCCTATAGTGCAATCATCCCAAGTTTCGGCCTTGCCAGATGTGTTGGCCGAACCCACTGCTATGTATGGCATGAGGTTGCCGGTGTCTGGATGGTATTTTGTGGCCGAATCGTAAACAAGATTGAGAATCCTGCGGCCACCCATCTCTTCCCCGAAGGGGTTCAACATGTTGGTGGATGGGGCCTCTTTTATGGCGCATCGCAAAATGTCAATCTCCTCGGCCCCCTCCTGGCCGATGCCCGTTTGAATTCCGGATTGCAGAATCGCGATTGTGACGCAAACAATGATTGCCCTTTTAAGCCACACAATGCATAAATAGCGTTTGTTAATTAAACTTATTGCAACAAATCTGGCTATCGAATTTAATAGGTTGTACAGTTGTTTGTCGATGAACTCTTGGCAAGAATTTTACATTTGATAATTACAAAATCGTAAATGTAAACTACCAGCCCCTAAAGTGGCTGGCGTTGACGCTTGATGGTATCGCTAGCATGATTCGGGGCTGGAAGTTTACCCACAAGGCCATGCATCTATTTATCAAAGCCCGAGAGCTTTGATTTCATATGCTAGAAAACACACGATGCATGGCGGCCTATCTTTTGCTTGTATTCGTGTAAAGGCCTTTCATCCCTGGCTTAAAAACCAGGGGGTTCCCGGCCTTTATCACTAAAATCTACAATCAAAAATCGCCCCATCATTTCTTCCTCCGCCACAGATACACCGCGCATGCCATCACTATCAACGCCGGAACCGCCGCCCACGCCCAGCCATCCGAATCGCCCGGCTGCACCACTACGGCCGGTTCCCAGTACGGCATCACTGTCACCGAGACCCGGGCCGCGCCGCTGACATGGGCGACCTTGGAGGCGGTGATGTTGACGGCGCATTCCTGGACGGTGTCGGTGTCCCGCGCAGTGAGCTTGAGCCGCAGGTACCCGTCATCATCTGTCAGGCCGGCCCTGAACTCCGGGGCCATGGCGGCGCCTTCCACCTCGATGATGACGGATGCATCCGCCACCGGGAGGTTCTTCGCATCAGTCACCATTATGTCCACATACGTGAATCCCACGGAGCCGGAGAAATCCCTGGCTGTGACCACGTTCTGGAGAACTGCGGCCCGGACGGACAGCAGCATCGCGCCTTCCGGGAACACTGTGATGAGGGCCTGGCGGCCCGGTGCGTCCCGGTACCCGTTCTTCGATGCCGAGACTATGTTCAGCATCAGGGCGGTGCCGTTCCGATAATTTTCTGGGACTGGCGGCGCAGTGAAGTTCGCAGAGAATATGCCCCGCGCGTCTGTCATGCCTGACAGTGCCGAGAGATTGCCGGATGTGGTTTCGAGGGATACCAGGGCGCTTGGGACCGGGTCGCCGTTCTGGTCCGCCACCCTGATGCGCAATTGGAATGTCTCATTGGCCCGCATTGTCAGCGGCACGTTCATGAAGTTGGCAGCCAGAGCCTGCCTGTCCTCCCTCCTTATGCTGGACATCGACAGGGGGTTCAGGAGGCTGCCCGACCCATCGTCCGCGAATCCCAGGAAATTGTCCGCCCTGTACAGTTCGACATTGAACGGATAATAGAGGTCGAGGGACGGCACATCGAAGGCCAGGGAGGCCAGGGCGTCCCGCACGAATCGTGTTTCGAGCTCCAGGGCGGGGGCGGCCATAGCCAGCTCGACCTTCCTGTCGAACGTGCTGTTCCGGTAGCTGATTGGGTTCGAGCTGCCATAGGTGTTCACCGAATGGAAAGCGCTGTAGAGGTAATTCTCCGGCCGGTTGCGGTGGATTGCAGACAGCCCCCGACCCAGTATGCACATGTCGAAATCGCTCTGGAGTATGCGCTGCTCCAGGATGGCAATATCCGATGAAACTATCTCGGCATTGATGCCGATTTCCCGCATCTGGGCGGCAATCATGGAGGCAATCCGGTAAGTCATGGGGTCATCTTCTGAATTGGCCATCAGCATCTCTATCATGCCGCCCGGCCCTGAGCCTATCTGGCTGCCATCCGGGTTCAGCCACCAGTTCCCGTCGCCCGGTGGCAGGGAGGCGTTTGTCAGAACATACCCGGTCTTCCTGAGGATGTTGATGGCCTCGGGCGGGTCGAAGGAATAGCTGGGCGCCGATATGTTGGCCCATCTCACGAATGTGCCGAGCGAGCTGGCGCTCGCATCCGTCACGGTGACCTGCGCATCGATGCTGCCGGAATCTATGCAATGCGCCACCGCCCTCCGGATGGGTTTGCCGGCATCCCTGGTGACAGGAGACAGGTGGGTATTGTCCTGGACATAGCCGAAGGAGGCGCGGCCCATGTTGAATGACAGGTATCTCATCTCCGTGCCCCTCAACGAGCGCGCCGCGACATCCGGGTCGTTGGAGAATTGGGCAATGGCTGAGGTCTCGACATTCCATGCAATGAGGTCAATCCTGTCCGATTCCAGGTCGAGCACCGCGCTTGTCTCGGATGTGTATTTAATCAACTGGATGCCGTCGAGCGAAGGCATCGGTATCCTGTTCTCCCGAGAGAAGTACTTGAACCCGGACCTGTAGAAATGGCCTGCCCAGCGTTTGAGCGTGATTGTGTGTTCATCGGAGCCGCCCCAGGAGAATTTCCCGCTGCCCAGGGGCATGGGGTTGACCTGGCGCTCTGCCATCCAGTGCTTCCATGAATTGGGCTGCGAACGGTTGTATCCCGGGTCGCACCATATCTGGGCGTTCTCCACGAACTGGCCGAGGCCTTCGCTGCCCCACGCATGATAGGGAAGGATATATTGTTCCAGATAATGCTCGAAAACGCTGTAGAGCGGCTTCTGCAGAACGAACCTCAGGGCAGCCCGGGTACCGTCCAGGCTCTCCCACACCTTCTCGATATGCAGCCAATGCGTCTCGGAATAATTGCTGGAGAATATCCCGCCCCGGTCCTTGAGCGGATGCCCCAGTTCATTGCTCTGGTATGCCGCGCGGACATGGAAAGAGAAGATGATGTCGCGTATGGACATCTGCACGCCGTCATGCCACCTCACGCCCTCGAAATCGTAGAATATGACTATCTCGGGTTTAGTGGAATCCGCCCATGTCTCGCTGGGGCAGTACCCGAAATCCCCCACGACACAGTCGCCCCAGGATATGTTGGCCCGGTTCACAGACTCGTTGGCCGAGCCCACAGCGATGTATGGTATGAGCGCCCCGGTGTCGGGATTTCTTTCCACGGGGCTCTCGTATATCAGGCCCAGGACCTTCCAGCTTCCCGAGTCCGCTATCAGCGGATTGGTTTCGAAGGATGGCCTGATGGCGCATCTCAGTATGACTGGTTCATCCCCGGTCTGGGATGCCGCTGCCTGCATGCCGGAGAGGATGGCTGACAGCACCAGCAGGGCAGCGATTGCAGCCCGGGCATGCGCATGGCGGTTCCATTTCCCGCCGGGGTGCCTATTCATCCTCCACCTCCGAGCGGCCCGGATTGCCGGGCCTGTTCCTTTTCCGATAACGCAATATTGAGGTAAAAAGAAGGATTATGGAGATTGTGAGAAGGAATATGCTGAAATACCCCATCGCCCCGATGCCGCCCTTGTCGCCCGAGCCGGTGACGGTGACCAGCATCGAATTGGAGGCCTGATTGCCAGCAGCGTCGCTGACCGTCAGCACGACCGCGTGCTCTCCCGCACCCCAGAACACAAATGATTGGTTGGGGCCGTACAGCGACATCTCGGTGTTGTTGTGGGTGAAAGTCCATGTGTAATTTACTACGCCCACCGCATCAACTGAGCCAGAGCCATCAAGGTTCACTGGAATCCCGACGGCCGCCGCAATGGCGGGTGTCAGCACAGCCTCGGGGGGCGTGACATCGAGAACCGTGACATTCAGCGTGTCCGCATCCCAGTTCCCATCCTCATCCGTGACGTTCAGAGTCACGCTGTAGGCTCCGGGCGAGTTGAAAAGCCAGGTCGGCGTGGGGCCGCTGGTTGAGGCTTCGTTCATGCCATCGTGGAATGTCCAGACATGGCCCGATATCCCGGTGTTGTCCCTGCTGGCCGAACCGTTCAGCAGCGCCGCGGCATTCTCCTCCACCACAATGTCCTGGCCGGCATCAGCAATGGGCAGCGGATACAGCAACACGGTCAATCTCATAGAGTCGGTGTCGATGTTGCCAACCGCATCCATGACCTTCAGGGATACATTGTATTCGCCGGGCACGGCGAATTTGTGGGCCTGGGATAAACCGTGCAGCGTCACATCGGCCAGGCCGTCGTTGAATGTCCATGTGGAGTTCACTATGGCCTCGTTGTCGGCGCTTGCAGTTCCATTCAATTCGACCACGGTGCTTTCGTTCACCATCCGATCCAGGCCGGCCTCGGCAACGGGCGCGGTGATGTCCATCTTGGCCAGGAACCCGTCCGAGCCGCCGCTGATGGATGGCCAGGGCGCCATGGGGACTGTGGGAAAATCCGATGACTGGGTATCGCCAGCAACGAATGCGCACCCTGTCGCTGACACCGAGACGGCGAGGCAACTGTCATCCGCAGAGCCGCCGAGATAAGACGAGTAACCGACCGACCCGGAGCTGTCAAGCATCGAGACGAATCCGTCAAGGCCGCCGCCTGGTTGCCTGAAAAGCGCACCGGTTGTTGTCGGGAAGTCCGCCGAATCTGTGTGGCCGGTCACGAACGCCCTGCCATCAGAATCGATGGATATCCCGCCGGCGCAATCGTCCCGGGAGCCGCCTATGTATGAGGAATACAGGAAAGAATCTCCGGACAGGTCCAGCTTGGACACGAATATGTCCCTGCCATATCTGCGAATGCCTGCGGCAGGGTAATCCCCTGAATCCGTGTCTCCGACAACATGCGCACAACCCTGGCTGTCCACCGCAATGCCGCCGGCAAGGTCAGTGCCGCTGCCGCCGAAGACGGCCGAGTACGCGAGCGCGTTGCCAGAGCCGCCGAATTTCGTGACAAACACATTAATGCCCCCGCCGGTGAGATTGAGCGCACCGACCGTGGCAGGAAACCCGGTGGATGCTGTGCCGGTGACATACGCATTGCCTTCCTGGTCGAGGGCTATGGAGGCCGCCCGGTCAGAGCCAGGCCCCCCGAGATACGTGGAGTACACCATGTAGTCGCCCGTGTCGCTCAGCTTGGTGACGAACGCATCCACGTCGCCGCTGGAGGTGTTTCTGTATGCGCCCTGGGTAGCTGGAAAATCCGAGGACCAGGTATGGCCGGCGACATGGGCGCGGCCGCTCCGGTCCAGGGCTATGCCATTGCCGACATCGTCATGCCTCCCTCCCAGATATGTTGAATATGCCAATGAATCTCCGGACTGGCTCAGCTTCGAGACGAATGCGTCGCCCACTCCGCCGTATGTCCTGTCTATCGCGCCTTCCGTCACTGAAAAATCCTCGGAGAATGTCACGCCGGTGACATGCGCGCAGCCCCCGGCATCGACGGCTATGGCATGGCCGGCATCGTAGTCCTTGCCGCCCATGAATGCGGCGTAGATTATCGATGACCCATCCTGGGCCAGCTTGAACACGAATACATCCTGGTCATTGTCCGGATCTGCGCGGAATGTCCCGGCCCCGGTGGTGAATCTCACAGAATCTGTGTGGCCGGTGACATAGGCGCAGCCTTTGGAATCCACTGCCACAGAGGTGGCGCTGTCCATGCCTGAGCCGCCCAGGTAGGTCGAGTACACCACCGGGTCGATCACGGTGGCCCTGGCCATGTCCCTGTCCCGGATGGAGAACGAGTATGTCTCACGGTCCAGCAGGACGAAATCCGCATGGAGTTTTTCAGATGGGTCATCAGCATAGAACACGTCCAGCCCGGAGTCGATAATCTCGGTCCCGGGGCCCAGGCCTGTGCCTATCACCAGTGAACCGCCATCCCCCAGAGACAATGATTCGTGCCCTTCCACCCCCACCTTGATGTCGTTGTGGTCAGCGCCGGGATGCAACACGAAGTCGTATTTCACGCCGCCGCCGGCCCCGCGGCACATCAGGTCTATGCCGTTCCAGAGATTCCGGTAAACCACAGCGCGATAATTGGCGACCCCGGTATGCCAGTTCGCCCGGTCACTGCCCAGAAAATGGTTCGATCTCCACTGTGTCGGTTCGTGGCCGGTTGGCGCGATATCGTTGGCACCAATGAATGTGAGGCGCACGACATTGTGCAACCCGCCGGGGGTCTCCTGCTCCGAATGCAGAAGCACAGAATCCGAGGTGAAGGCCACACCGCCGGCCTGGGAGTAGAAGAGCAATCCGGCATCCTCTATCTGACCCATGTTCTCCGTGAATGGCTGGGCGAGGGCATCGTTGATGACCGCGTGCGGAATGCCCTGGCTGATTGGCACGGGTGGTGTGGCTGCCATCTCCGATTCCTGCCCGGGCCCGGGCACCAGGCATGATGCCAGGATGATGACTAAGAATATGAAAATTACCCTGGCCCTCATCTTTCATCCCCCTTCCGTTTTCCGAACCGCAGCAGGAAAGCCACCAGCAGAATTATTGCCGTCAATATCATCGCGATTATCCAGAAATTATCTGGCGACGCTGGCCCGGGAGCGCCCACCTGGAGCACCGTCACGGACATGTCCTTGGAGGCCGTGTTGCCGGCGGCATCGGTGACTGTCAGCGTCACAGTGTAAGCCCCCGGGGTCCAAAATGTGAAATTCTGCACCGGGCCGGCCAGTTCATGGGCCGTGCCGTTATGTGTGAACGACCATATGTGAGATATCGTTCCGGAGCTGTCCGCGGAGCCGGAGCCGTCCAAGGTCACGGAAGTACCGGGGGAGATTATCTGGTTGGGGCCGGGAACAGGCGTCGGTGCGATGGCATCCAGGACCGTGACAGTCATGGAATCGGTGTCCCAATTACCTGCGGCGTCCGAAGCGTTCAGCGTGACAGGGTAGGTTCCCGGAACTGTGAATGTCCAGGATGGCGAAACGCCGTAGAGGGTGACAGCATTCACGCCGTCATTGAAAGACCATGCCCATCTCGCCACCCCCACATTGTCCGTGCAGGCGGAACCGTCGAATCTCATGGGGGCCATCTCGTTCACTACTTGGTCGGGTCCAGCACTGGCCACCGGGTCCACTATTTCCAGGACGCTCAGGACCATGGTGTCAGTGCTCCAGAGGCCGACCGCATCGGTGACGTTCAGGATGACAGGGTAAATGCCCACTGCCACGAAAAGATGGGACGGCGTGGAACCGTGAAGCGTCACGTCCCCGGTGCCATCGTTGAACGTCCAGGTGTAGCCGGTTATGCCCACGTTGTCGGTGCTGGCGGAACCGTTGAACGTGAAACTGGTATCCTTGCGGACGGGCCTGTCACGGCCCGCGTTTGCCCTTGGTGGGGTTATGTCCCTCACTGTCACGTTCATGGTGTCCTTGGCTGTGTTGCCTGCCGCATCCGCGACAGCCAGGGCCACCCGGTAATGCCCGGGAATTCTGAATGCGAAGGTCTGGTTTGCCCCGTACAGCAGGATGGGGGCGTTGCCGTACTCGAAGGACCAGGTGTGGTTCACGATGCCCACATTGTCGGTGCTGGCGGAGCCGTCGAGTGTCACTGTGGTGCCCTCGTCCACGCTCTGGTCTGGCCCGGCATCTACAAAAGGCAGCGTGATGTCAAGCACCCCCAGGATCATGGCGTCAATGCCCACATTGCCCGTGGAATCCGTGACCGTCAATGTCACGGGGTAGACGCCGGGAATCGGGAAGGGGTGTGAAGGCCTCTTGTCGAACATGGTCACATTCCCTGTGCCGTTGTGGAAGGACCAGGTATAATTCACAATGCCATGATTGTCGATGGAACCGGAGCCGTCAAAATATGCTATCGAGCCTTCGCTTATGCTCTGGTCCGGGCCGGCATTCGCCACCGGGTCGGAGAGATCCAGTTTGGCGATGAACACATCTGCCTGGCCGTTGAATATGGTGTCAAACGCCCCCGGGGTGATGGGGAAGTCCGGGGAGGCGCTGTCGCCGGCCACTACCGTGAACCCGTTCGCGTCGATTGCCAGGGCCATGCCCGTATCGGCGCCGCTGCCGCCCAAATACGTCGAGTGATATAGGCCGGTGCCGTCGGGGGATATTCTTGCCACGAAGGCGTCGCCGCTGCCGCCATACGCCCCGCATACTGCACCCTCGGTGGTTGGAAAATCGGAAGAAACTGTAACACCCGTGACATGTGCGCAACCCTTGCGGTCCACCGCGATGCCATAGCCGAAATCTCCGTCAATGCCCCCCAGATATGTCGAATACACCAGTGAATCTCCATAGGGCGTAAGCCGCGTGATGAAAACGTCAATCCAACCGCTGTGATCGCCGCTGAATGCATTTGGCGTGGTTGGAAAATCCTCTGACATTGTATAGCCGGTGACATAAGCATCTCCCCAGCTGCTCAGCGCAATGGCTTGCCCGGAGTCACCCCCATCGCCCCCGAGCAATGTGGAGTACATCAACATGTTCCCTGCCTGGCTGAATTTTGAAACAAAAGCGTCAATGCCCCCGTCCAGGGCCCGGCAGAAGGCCCCGGCGGTTGTGGGGAAGCCTTCCGAGCGCGTGTAGCCAGTGACATGGGCCTGCCCCTTGGCGTCCACTGCGATTCCGTTGCCGTAATCATAATTGTTGCCGCCCAGAAATGAGGAATAGACCAGGGCGTCGCCGGAAGGCGTGAGTTTGGTCACGAAGGCGTCGCAACTGCCCGGCAGCGCGCCGTTCAGCACCCGATTGAACGCGCCCAATGTCGTCGGGTAATTCGTGGACCAGGTGTGGCCTGTGACATATGCATATCCGTTGGCATCGACGGCTATGCCCTGGGCCATCTCCACGCTCTTCCCTCCCAGGAACGTGGAATATACCAGAGAGTCGCCGGATGGGGCCAGCTTTGTGACAAACGCATCGAAGGTGTCGCCATTGTATGTCCTGGCAAAGGCGCCCGGCGTCGTGGGAAAGTAGAAGGAGCCCGTGTACCCGGTGAGATGGGCTTGGCCCTGGCCATCAACGGCAATGGACGTGGCATAGTCCCTGCCGACATCGCCTATGAAAGTCGAATATACCAGAGAATCCCCGGACTGGCTCAGCTTCGCAACGAAAGCGTCATAACTCTGGCCGTGATGTTGCGCCCAGAAAGCGCCTGGCGTTGTGGGGAACTCCAATGAAGATGTGTGCCCCGCAACATAAACGCAACCTTCCGAGTCCGCGGCAATGGCTGTTCCGTAATCGAGGTCGGAGCCTCCCAGGAACGTAGAGCAAATCAGCGGGTCGATTATCATGCCCCTGGAAGGGTCACGGCCATCTATCCGGAACGAGTAGGTGTCGTCGCTGTCCAGGACATATTCCGCATTCAGTGTTCTGTGTTCATCGCCGGCCTGGAACACCTTCAGGCCGGTGTCGAAGATGTCCCCGCCGGCGCCCAAGCCGGTGCCCATTCGCAATGCCCCGCCTTCCGAGATTGAAAGGCTTTCCTGGCCCCGGACCTTCAGCTTTATCCGGGCCGGGTCAGCGTGAGGATGGACCATCAAATCGTACTTGATGCCGCCAGCACCCATGTAATAGACCATGTCAATGCCTTCCCAGAGATTACCATAGAACACCTCTTGGTAGTTCGCGGCCCCTGTGCGCCATAGGCTGGGGTCATTCCCCATGAAATAGTTGGAGCGCCATCCGGCAGGGGCGCGGCCCACCGGCATCACCCTGTTGGCCCCGACGAAAGACAGTTGCACGGCACGCCCTTCCGTATCCTCGTCATTATTTGGGAGACCGTCGAGCAATGGCTCCGTGCCGATGTCTTTCCCCGGGAACGCTGCACCCCCGGTGCTGGCATTTTCCGCCTGGGTGTAGAATAGAACCGAATCCGCCGTGAACGCCACGCTTCCGGACTGGGAATAGAACAACACTTCCGGGTCATCCACCTGCCCAAGGTTCTCGGTGAAGACATTGCCCATGATGTCGGATGCGCCGGAAGATGGCTGACCGTATGTCGGCTCTGTGAGTCCTGGCGGAATAATCCTTTCGCCCGGGAGTAATGTCAGCAGCAGCAAGGCCATGCAAACCAATGCAATGGCTGGCCTGCATCTTGCGGACTGATGTGGTCTTGACATAATCGTGTCCGAAGTTTAAACCGGCTTTATGTATATATGGCTTGCCTCGGATTATCAAATATTCCAACAGAAAAGAGGGCGTGGCCGGATTTTTATACGCCTGAACGCATCACCCCCCATGGACAGAAACGCTTGGCGCCTTGTCCCGGCATTCGTATTGGCCTATGCGCTCGTCACCATCGGCAACTTCTACATATTCGACAGGCTGAGCGGATTGCTGGGATTGAATAATATTTTCATTTCTGTATTGTATGCCTTCGCGCTCACCACGCTCCTGCTGGCCGGAATCCTTTTCAGGACATCATCGGGAAGGGGCACCCGGGGCCTGTTCGTTGCCGTCACCACTGTCTACGGCGTGGAATTCGGCGCCCTTTTCTTCCTGCTGCTATTCGAAATCGTGAACCTGATATTCGAAGTTGATGCCCTGGCTGCCGGGGTGGCCATCGTCTTCCTGGTCGCCGTGATGAGCATCGCATCCTTCGTGAACTCCCAGATGCTGCGCGTGAAGACCCTGAGATTGCCGTTCGTGAAGAAGCTAAGGGTGGTGCAGATAACCGATGTCCACATAGGCGCGGTCCACGGCCGCCGGTACCTGAAGAGGGTGGTGGACACGGTGAATTCGCTGAAACCCGACCTGGTCCTCATAACCGGGGATGTGGTTTCCGGCGCGGTCCCGCCGGGCAGCAGCAAATTGGGCAACTTCGGCAAGCTGGAGCCCAGAACGCTGATGGCCCCCGGCAATCACGAATTCTACGAGGGCATGGACGAGATACGCGCAGCACTGCCGAAGAACATCGAGATACTCAGGGACGAAGAGGTAAAAATGGACGGGTTCTCGGTGTTCGGCCTGGACTATGTGCGAGGGCAGGGCATGCTGGGCACCAGGAAACTCGACAGGAAATTCGATGTGCCGGTGATAGCCATGGCCCATGTCCCCCAGTTCCTGGACCTGCCCCCCGGAAGCATCATCCTCTCGGGCCACTACCATGCCGGTCAGATATTCCCGTTCAACTTCCTGGGCAGAATGTTCTCGAAATACTTCAAGGGCCTTTTCAGGCAGGATGGCATCATGCTGTACGTGTCGCCCGGAACCGCGACCTGGGGGCCCCCGATGAGGTTCGGGTCCCGGAATGAGATTACGTTGATTGAGCTTGGATGATTGCTTTTTTCTGGAATTTTGGATTGTAGATTTACTGCGCTCGTTGAATGCAACTCCCGACAAACAATAGCGGCGCATTCGACCATGGCGCGAGAACACTCAATAATAATGCAATACATTTATTTGCAGCATGCCCTGCCTGTGAGGGCAGGGTTTTGTATTAATTTTGAAACGAGTGCGCTTATGCCAGACACTTGAGCATTTATAGACAAGAAACCTCGTCTGTCAAGACGGGGAGTTTAATCTAGCACCTTAAAACAAGCGATAAGGAAACAATTGGTGAATGCGACAACTAAATGCCAGCAATAAAGAGCGTTCGCCCTGAGTCATCATTTTGTAATCAAAGAGACTCAACACGTCTGCCGGTAATCGGCAATCTGCAAACGATGAGATTACCGGGGTGCCACCGATGAGGTTCGGGTCCCGGAATGAGATTACGTTGATTGTGCTTGGGCTCGATACATCATAGTGATTTTTTTATTGGATATCTGAAAATTTCAACGTTATCACATCGATTATTATATTCACGATTACTAGAATGATATAGACTGCAAGACCATATGTCAGGAAAAAGTAGTTGCGGTGCGGGAGCAAAATCAACGAATCTATCTCCAAGTACCAAAATATTATCGGAATGGGAGAGAACATCATCAATGCTGTGGAACATAATCGGTGTTTTTTATTGTTGAAGAACAGCAGTGCTGCGGAAATGATTAGTAAAATTGGTATGCAAATGAGATATGGCATTTGAATAAAAAGATTAAGTTCCTTGACCGGAGAACAACCGACCATGTAATCATAACCACTATTGGTGATGCCGGTGTCCTGAGGTGGCCATATGAACATACCTCCCATCCCGGAATCCGGTGGGGTGCTATATGTCCAGGGCATCAGAAATGCCATTATGGCCAGCGCGCAGAACAGCAGCCTAAAAATTGTGATGAATTTGAAATCGATAAATTTCTTATTGGTCCGTATCCCCCTAGCCAAGGCTTTAAAAAAATCTTTGACATATTCCCGAGAATACCCGCCTAGGTCCGCTATGACCGAGGCAAAAAGGGTATATGCTACTAAGATTTCCATATATAACAGATAATCTAAATCCCTTTCATTTAGGATTGCCCCGGCATAAAATATATAAACTAAAATCAAGAGTGGGGGTGCAGCAATAAGCACGAAACTGATGCGAATATGTTTTTTATTTTCTATACGATGGAGGAGTATTGCGCCCCAGAGAAAAGCCAACCCAATTGGTAAAAAGATATAGCAAAATAAAAAAGTAATGATGCCCCCGCTCCATGGTTCTGTCCTTGTTAGAACGATAATTTGAATTCCGTTTGTAATGGTTGCTGCCAGTAACAACAAGGATGAATATCTATTTTGACGCAAAATAATTAACAATACAAACGGAATAAGAAAATAAGGAAAGAGAAATAGCAATAATATGATGATATCTGGCAATTGAGAAATTTGAGGAATACTCGCTGACAAATAAATGAATAAAAGGTGCAACGACAGTAGTACACCAATAGCCAGAGGATACCTTTTTCTGATTATGCTGTGCAATTTTACAGAGAACGTCTCTTCCTTAACTATATGAGCACCAAGAATGATGTATGCATTAACTTCTAATTATGCTTTATTGTTGTGCAGTTTCCTTCTATAAATCTTTTAGGCGTTCCTTCAGCTTCGAGACCTCGTCCTGCCGCTTCCTCCATCTGTCCTCCTTCTCAGCCAGCGCGGCTTCGCGCTCCTCCAGCTCATCCACCTTTGACTGGAATTCCGCGAGAATTTCCTCGCGCATCTCCTCGGCCTTCTTGTCGAGTTTCCACTCGTAAGCTTTGAGCTTCTCTTCCTTGGCCAGCAGAATCTTCTCGTGGTCCCGGAGGTTCTTGTCCTCCTTATCCAGCTCCTCGCGGCCCTTCATGAGCTTGGCCATCTCGGCCTTCAGGGATTCCATCTCCTGGTGGACCTTGGCCTCATGCTCCTTCAGGGCGTTGCGCTGCTCCAGGACCTTCTCGGCATTCTTGTGGATGGACTGCTCCCGCTTCTCCTGGTCCTTCTCGCGCTTCGCGACGTCGCGCTCGAATGCCTTCTGCCTGTCGGCCAGCACCTTCTCCTCTCTGTCGATGTTCGATTGCCTGTCATGGAGGGATTCGTCGCGCTCCTCCAGCTCCTTCTCCTGCTTGTCCAGGTCCAGTTTCAATGCCTCCAGGGCGGACCGGTGCCTGTCCAGCTCGGTGTGGCGGTCCTTCAGCTCCGCCTCGCGCTTCGCGAGCTTGTCCTCTTCCTTGGCAAACTTGGCCTTTTCGGCGTCCAGTTCCTTCTCGTGGTTGGCCTTTTCTTTCTCCAGGCGCTGCCTGTCCTTTTCCAGCTCTTTCTTGCCGGCATCCAACTCGGATTGTTTCTTGTCAAGGGCGGATTCGCGGTCCTCCAGTTCCTTGTCGCGCACTGCAATGGCTTCCAGCTTCTTCTCCGCCTCCGCGGCCAGGACCTCCATCTCCCTGAACTGGTCGGAGAGCTTCTCCTGCTCGCGCTGGAGCGACTTCTTCTCCCTGGCCATCTCCGTATTGGCGCCTTTCACGGCCTTCTCCATATCAGAGAGCTTGGCCATGTCCGCCTTCAGGCGCTCCTCGTCCGCCGAGATGTCCCGCTCCTTCTTCTCCAGCTCCCTGGACATGTTGCGCAGGGATTTCTTCTCCTCCTTCAGGGCGTTTTCCATTGCGGCCAGCTGCTGGTTCATCTTGTCGAGCGTTTTCTTGTCATTCTCGAAATCCGACCTCTCCTGCGCGAGCTTCCTCGACTCCTCGGAGATGGCTTCACGCTTCTCCGCCATGCCCGCTGAATCCTGCGCGAGCTTCTCTGCCTGCCTGGCAAGCTCCTTCTCCCTGTCGCTGAGCTTCACGGTCTGGGCGTCCAGGTCCTTTGCGAGCGAGTCCAGCCGCTTCCTCTCATGGGCGGCGCTCTTGATCTCGGAGTTCAGCTTTGTCTCAAGTTCCTCCAGGTGCTTCTCCTGTTTTGCAAGGTATGCCCTCGAATCCTCCGCCTCCCTGACCAACTGAACGGCAGCGGTCTCGCGCTTCTCCAGGTCCTTCTCTGCCTTCTGCAATCGGTCCTCAGTTTTCAGAAGCAGGGCTTCCTTTCTCACATAATCGTCAAGTTTTGCCTCCAGGTCGGCCCTGGCGGCGTTCTGTCGCGCCGTGTCGTTGGATATGTCCGCCCAGATGGATTCCAGCTCCGCCCTCTCCCTGGCCAGGCGCTTCTCCTTCTGCTCCATGTCCGTCTCGCGGGCGCGCATGACCTCTTCCTCCTTGGCCAGCACCATCTCCTTTTTCCTGAGGCTGCGCTCCTTCTCATCCAATATCCGGGCGCGGTTCTCCTGCTCCTCCTTCAAGGCCTGGAGCTTCATCCCCTCCACCTTGCGTTCCGCAAGCTCGATCACATCCTCTTCGGTGAGGCCTTTCTTGTCAGAAGTGAGGTGCTTCAACAATGCCACGCTGCCGCTTCTGAGCGCATCGAGTTCGGACTTCATGCGGTCTATGTCATCGGTTCTGGATGACGCCTCCTGCTTGGCTTTGTCGAGTTCCATTGACCTGGCTGAGAGGTCGTCATCCGCCTTTCTCAGCACCTGCTCCCTCATCCGCTTCTCGCTGGCCTCCTGCCTCGCGCGCTCTATCCTGGACTTCTCCTCGTCCCTGACCACGCGCATGATGGACCCCAGGTCGATTTCTCCGAGCATGCCTTCCAGATATGGCTCTGCCACATGGCTGGCGGAAATCGACGAGGATTTGTATGAGTATGAGCGGACCTCGACTATGCAATCCTCGTTCATCGAATCCCTGGCCGCCTCATATATCGCGGATTCGCCATAGACTGTCTGCCCGCTCTCATGGATGGCCATGTAAGGGGCGCCCTTCCTGGTGACTATGTGGCCCAGAGAGGCTTTCCCGTCCCTTGTGAAACTGGTCTTGACCAGCCCGTCGAGTTTGTCCTGGTTCAGGGTTGCGAGTGCGCTCTCGAGTGCTCCCTCGCCGCCGAAAAGCGTGCTCAGTATGCGTCCGCTAGGCAGGTTGACCATGTGAAATCGCCAAACCGTGATGGGCGACTCTTTATAAAACATTTTCAAATACCCGGGGAGAACTTGTGCAAAGTTTTATGCTTGCCGAGGAGTTTTGACTGGGTATGCCTCTGACGCCGCTGCACCTGGGCTTCGCCTGGCCGGTATGGCTGCTCAATCGCAGGAATCTGCATTTCATGAGCCTGAGCTTCGGGGCGATGGTTCCCGACCTGGAAGTAATACCCCTGATGCTGCTGAACGCGGAGGGGGAACGGGCCAGGGGGCTGCTCCATTCAATACTGGGAGCGGTTACCATAGACCTGCTGATAGTCATGTTCATCGTGTTCTTCGTAGTGCCGCCGATCGGCCGCTGGGTCAAACGGCGTTCGAGGGAACGGTGGCATATCTTCGCGGGCGTGGACGTCACCAGGCCGCCCACTAACCTTGCCTGGGCGCTGGGCTCGGCGCTCATCGGCACACTGAGCCATGTGCTCATAGACACATTCACGCACCCGTACAACCCGCTCCTGTGGCCCCATTATCTCGGAAGAGACATCAACTGGATGCTGTCTTCCGACCCTTTCATCTCCAGCATGGCGTTCTCCATACCCCTGGGCATCATCGCCCTGATGCTGGCCCTGAGATACTGGACAAGGCCATTCAGGCAATGACGCGGCCAACATTTTATTATGGTATTGCCTATCAAGGTTGGGAGGCGCAATATTGGATGTAGGGATAGTAGGCATCACGGGCTTCACTGAAGGCAATCTGAAAGCGATTGCCCGTGGGGCGACGATTCTGTTTGGGGGCAATATATGGACGTAGGAATCGTCGGGAAGCCAAATGTCGGCAAATCGACCTTTTTCAGCGCCGCCACCATGGCGCCGGCAGAGATTGCCAATTACCCTTTCACCACGGTCAAGGCCAATGTCGGCGTGGGCCATGTCAGGGGAAAATGCCCGCATGCGGAGTTCGGCGTCCAGTGCAATCCCAACAATGCGCCCTGCGAATCCGGCGTCCGCATGATCCCGGTCGAGCTCATAGATGTGGCCGGCCTGGTTCCCGATGCATGGCAGGGCAAGGGCCTCGGCAACAAGTTCCTGGACGACCTGCGGCAGGCCAGCGCGCTCATCCACATAGTCGATGTCAGCGGCTCAACCCTGGCTGACGGCACTCCCTGCGACGTGGGCATGCACAACCCCCTGGAGGATGTCACGTTCCTGGAGAGCGAGATAGACCACTGGTTCTTCTCCCTGCTCCACAAGGACTGGAGCAAGATTGTGCGCCAGATGTCCATGGACGGCAAGAAGATTGACAGGGTGCTGCATGAGAAATTCACCGGGCTGGCCATCACCGAGGCGCAGATTTCGGCCGCCATGAGGAAGGCGAACCTAGACCCGCAGCCCTCGAACTGGAGCGACGATGAGCTGCTGAACCTCTGCGCCGAGATACGGCGCTCTGGAAAACCTATGCTCATCGCGGCCAACAAGTGCGACCAGGCCCCGGAAGAGAACCTGGGGGCGCTGAAGGCCCTGCCGCTCACCGTGGTCCCGACCTCGGCGGAGTATGAGCTGGCCCTGAGAAAGGCGTCCAAAGCCGGATTGGTGGATTACATTCCCGGCTCCGACTCGTTCACTGTCAAAGACCCATCCAAGCTCAATGAAGCCCAGAAGAAGGCGCTGGGAAAGATAGCGCAGTTTCTTCAGAAGTTCGGCGGCACAGGCATCCAGAAATGCCTCGAGACCGCGATATACGACATGCTGGGTTTGATTCCCGTTTACCCGGTGGAGGACGAGAACAAGCTCACCAACAAGGAGGGGCTTGTCCTGCCTGACTGCCACCTCATGCCCGGCGGCTCCAACGCTAGAGAGCTTGCATACAGGGTGCACACGGACCTGGGGGACAATTTCATCAGGGCCATAGATGCCAGGACCAAGCGCATCGTGGGCCATGATTACGTGCTGAGGAAGGACGATGTAATAACCATCGTGGCGAGGAGATGAGATGAGCCGAATGCACTTATCCTGCCATGAAAGGCCCGGGACCGGCCTGCTGCGAAACCGGGGGGAGTGACATGGCAAGCTGGAACGTTCGCATCCTGACAGTTTCCTATTCGAAAGAGGACGATGTGGTCATCGAGATTTTCGGCCGCACCGACAAAGACAAGTCCATAACGGTCAGATGCAGGGGATTCAAGCCTTACTTCTACCTGGTGACGCCGCCCTCGGGAATTGTTTCCGAGCTGAAGGCAAGCGACAACGTGGTCTCCGTGGAAGATGCGACCCTGTTCCACGATGGGCGCGACAGAGCGTGCAAGAAGGTCACAATAAAATATCCCTGGATGGTGCCGGATTTTCGCAAGGCATACGCCAGCCACTGCCAGGTCCTGGCTGCCGACATACCGTTCGGCCACAGGTTCATGTACGACATGGACCTGAGCGGATGCGTCAGGGTCACCGGCAAGAAGCTGGACATGGACAAGTACACCACAGAAGTGGTGGTTGAGGCCAGCAAGTTCGAGAACATCGAGCCTTTCAAGCCAAAGCTGAAGGTCCTGAGCTTCGACCTGGAGAACAGCATCAAGACCAACGAGATTCTGACAATATGCTGCGCCATAACTCAGGGCGGAGATATCATCCACGAAAGCCTGGTCGGGGATGAGCGGACAATGATAAACGATTTTGCCGCCCTCATCAAGAAGCATGACCCGGACGTCATCACTGGCTACAACATAGACGGGTATGACATACCTCTCATACTGGAGAGGGCGATGCACCACAGGATTCCCGCGTTGCCCATGGGCAGGGACGGGACCGAGCTGAGGGATGTGAGCAAGAGATTCTGGCGCGTTCACGGGCGCATCATCGCGGATGCCTGGTGGAATGCAAAAAGGGAGCTTCGCCCGAAACAGGAGACGCTGAACGCCGTGTCCAAGCTCGTCCTGGGAGAGCAGAAGGATGATGTCAACCCGACGCTCATTGACAAGGAATGGGCCGCGGACAGGGACAAGGTCGTGAGATACTGCGTGAAGGATGCGGAACTGGCCCTGAAGATATTGCTGCACATCGCGGTCCTGGAGAAGAACATGGACCTGGCAACTGTTTCCAAATTGCCGCTGGACGACGTGCTGAACGGCCGCACCTCCACGCTGATTGACTCGGTCCTGATAAGAGAGGCAGACAGGAATAATATCGCTGTTCCCCTCACCGGGGGCTTCGGCAAGGAGGAGCAGATAGAGGGAGGCTATGTCCATACAATCGAGCCGGGGCTCTACGATTGGGTCGGCGTCCTGGATTTCAAGAGCATGTATCCCAGCCTCATAATCGCCAAGAACATCTGTTTCACCACGCTGAGCAAGGACGGGACCATCATCAGCCCGGAGCCGGGAGTCCGCTACCTGGACAAGGAAACGCGCCTCGGTCTTCTGCCGCAGGTGCTGGAGCGCCTGATGAAACAGAGGGATGACACAAAGGCGAGGATGAAGGCGGCGAAGAAAGCCGAGGAGAGGCAGTACTACAACGGTTTGCAGGAGGCCATCAAGGTCCTGATGAATGCGGTCTACGGCGTCTTCGCCAGCTCCTTCTACAGATTCACCAATCCAAAGATAGGGGCCAGCATCACGGCATTTGCCAGGGAGAACACCAAGAGCATAATCACGCAGCTTGAATCGGAGGGTGTGAAGGTGATATACGGAGACACGGATTCGGTCTTCTTCCAATCCCCCGGCAACACGCTCGAAGAGGCACTGGAGCTGGGCAAAACCATTGCCAAGCGCTATTCCAAGGAGGGCGCCACCCTGGAATTCGAGAAAATCATCAACCCACTGTTCAGCCACGGCGCGAAGAAGAGATACGTGGGCAACGTGGTCTGGCCGGAAGAGTCGATGATTGTGCGCGGGTACGAGACCAGGCGCACGGACGCCTTCAACGCCCAGAGCGACTCCCTGATGAGGGTGTTCGAGAGGATTCTCGACCACGATACGGAAGGCGCCATATCGCTGGCCCGGGAAACTGTCCAGTCCATCGCGAGGGGGGATGTGAACCCGGAGGACCTGGTCATATCCAGGACATGCAAGACGGAAAGCTCGTACAAGGACCCGGGCAACCAGACCACTGTGCAGACAGCCAGAAAATTGCAGGAGATGGGTTACGAGTTCACGCCGGGAATGAAGGTCAGCTGGGTCGTTACGGATGGGAGGAAGACGCCCATTGAAGTTGAACCGTTCGTCAGCGGCAGGAAATTCGAGAAAACGCCGGATTACGAGTACTACGCCCGCCGCGTGGCCATGACCCTGGCGCGCGTCACAGACACATTCGGGTGGGATGTGCAGGAACTGCTCACCGGCACCCAGCAGAGCTCCCTGTTCAGCTACGGGGAAGGACCTGCCAAGCCCAGAAAAAAGGAAGAGCCCAAGGTAAAAAAGACCGATAAAGAATTGACGCTGGATGATTTCTTATAGGAGCGTAATCCCAGCAGCATGCCCCGCCTATGAGGGCGGGGTTTTGATTAATTATTGTATCAAGTGCGAATGACCGATCATTCTGGAACAATCTGCAATTCCATTCTGCCAAGCCCCGCGTGTAAGCGCGGGGTGACAGGTACTCGCCCCCGCATCTCGCGAGCGGGGCGAAACACATTACGCAGCTCTGGCATGATTTCGTTTCGTTCATCTTTCGCGTTGCAGCATCCCTGGGATATTCAACAGATTAACGTAAATACCAGAACCCAAATCCCGGTATCATGTTCGCCCGCGGTTCTGCCGGCATACTCATCGCACCGCTGGTAGCGGCCGCTTTCATGTTCTACCTGGGCATCTGGGCTCTGGCGACGGTGCTGATAGTATTCTTCTGCATACTGCTGATGTTCTTCCGGGACCCAGACAGAAAGGTGGGCCTGGGGATTGTATCCGCGGCCGACGGCGTTGTGGACTGGATACGGACAGACGGCGACTGGCTCATCATCTCGGTATTCATGAATCTCCACAACGTGCATGTGAACCGCGCCCCCCTGGGCGGCAAAACACTTAAGGTCACGAGAAAGGCCGGCGGCATGTGGCCGGCTTTCCTGAAAAGGTCCGAGCGCAATGCCAGGGCGACCATACTCTTCATGACCGATGTCGGGCGGATGAGAATAGACATGATATCCGGCGTTTTCGCATGGCGGGTCTGCCCGTATGTGCGCCGGAGCAATGTAGTGAAACGCGGCCATCGCATCGGGATGATACGGTTCGGCTCCAGGGTGAATGTCTGGCTGCCGAATGACAGGGTCATCTGCAAGGTGGAGAAAGGCCAGAAAACCGTTGCTGGCGTTACCACCATCGCGGAGGTGAGGGATGCGCTGGCTTGGTAAGATTACTTCCGCGGACCTGCTCACATTGTTGAACGGGCTCCTGGGCATGCTGGCCATCACGTACATACTGGACGGCCGCCATGTCTTCGCCGGGCTGCTGATATTCGTGGCCGTGATAGTGGACGGCATGGACGGCATAGCCGCCAGGAGATTCAGGAAGAAGCATGACTTTGGCAGATTCCTGGATTCCATCTCCGACGCGGTGTCGTTCTGCCTGGCGCCCGGGATGTTGATATACAGCAATTATTACGACAAATCACTCGGAAGCGCCTGGCACTCGCTTCCCAATGCCTTTGCGGTCACGGGCAGCGTCCTGTTCGTTGGCTTCGGCTTGCTGAGGCTGGCCAGGTTCGCGGGCAAGGATTTCCGCAGTTCCGGTTTCAGGGGGCTTCCGACACCGGCCGCGGCCATGATCGCGATTGTCCTCTGCCTGCTCTGGGGAAATCTGGCTTTCAACCCGTTCGCCATCTCCTATGAGCCGTATGCGGTCATCATCGCCACCATCGGGCTTGCTGTCATCATGGTATCGGATGTGCCATACCCAAAATTCGCCGGAAGGCCGGCCATGGCCGTGGGAACCATCGTGTCAACCGGTGTGCTCATCATGGGGCTGTATGTCATAGAGACAGAGCTTGACCTCCCTTACACCGAGTGTTTCCTTGTGTTGCTTGCCATGATGGGCGGGTACCTGATGGGCGGGCCGTTCTACGAGATGTCCAGGCCGGATTATGTCCGGAGGAACAAAAGAAGGATTTCCCGGCAGAAAACTTAAATATCCAGACTCGTTCATACGGAATAGGTGAGCAATTGCCGATTGATTTGGAAATAGAGAAATTGAGGTTCGGGACCGAGCTCCTGAAAAGGGGTTTCGCCAAGATGCAGAAGGGCGGCGTGGTCATGGACGTGACCAACAAGGAGCAGGCCATCATCGCCGAGGAAGCTGGCGCTGTTGCTGTCATGGCCCTGGAAAGGGTCCCGGCCGATATCAGAAGGGACGGGGGCGTGGCGCGAATGGCCGACCCCGTGAAGATCCAGGAGATTCAGGAATCTGTGTCCATCCCTGTCATGGCGAAGTGCCGTATCGGCCATTTCGCAGAGGCCAGGCTTCTAGAGCACATGGGCGTGGACATGATTGACGAATCCGAAGTCCTCACTCCTGCAGACCCGTTCTTCCATGTCAACAAAGCGGATTTCACTGTTCCTTTCGTCTGCGGCGCCACCCACCTGGGCGAAGCCGTGCGCAGGATTGCGGAGGGCGCGGCCATGATACGGACCAAGGGAGAAGCCGGCACAGGCAATGTGATAGAGGCGACAAGGCACCAGAGGCTCATCCAGGGCATGATTGCAAAGCTCAAGACAGTATCGGAAGAAGAGTTGAACGGCGTTGTCAAGACCTATGCGGCACCGTTCGGGAAGCTGGAGCGGCTGGTCAGGGCTCCGTGGTGCGCTGCGGACACTGCCGAGGATGCCGTCATCTTCGGGGGCCAGACACTTGGGCAATGGGAGGTAAAAATCAAAGAGATACTCATTGAAATCGGGGACATGCAGCGCCTGCCCGTGGTCAACTTCGCGGCCGGCGGCATTGCGACGCCGGCTGACGCTGTGCTCATGATGCAATCCGGCTCAGACGGCGTTTTTGTTGGCTCCGGCATCTTCAAGTCCAGCGATCCGGCAAGGCGGGCAAAGGCCATCACCGAGGCCGTGGCCCATTTCGATGACCCTGCGATAGTCACGGAAGTCTCGAAAGGGCTGGGAGATGCCATGCCCGGCATCAACATCGACGACATACCGGCTGAGAAGCGGCTCCAGGAGAGGGGCTGGTAGGTAGCCCATGAAAAAGATCAAGAGCGGGATTTACGGACTCAACTCATTGCTGGACGGCGGCATCAACGAGAATTCCGCCACCGTTGTGATCGGGTGCTCGGGCGCTGGAAAGACCACGCTCGCGACCCAGTTCATCCGCAGGGGGCTGGAGATGGGCCAGGAAGGGATATTCGTCAGCCTGGATGAGAACAAAGAGCAGATAATCAAGGAAGCCATCCAGATGGGGTGGAGGAAGATTGTGGACTACATTGATGAGGAAAAATTGGTTTTCATAGACGCCTCGGGGCATGAATTTTCCGCCTTCATCAAGAAAGAGCTGCCCAGTTTCGTGGCTGACTGGAAGGGCGCCGATGCGCGCATCTCGATCGACCCGCTGACGCCGGTGATGTGGTCCACCAATGACAGGTATGAGCAGCGCGAGCTGATAGGGTTCATGCTCAAGGAGACGCGCAAGGTCGGGACTGTCCTTGCCACCCTGGAGGAGCATGGCATGGCCGGGGACCTTTCCGGGAATGAGACAGTCATCCCGATGTACCTTGCGGATTGCGTCATCCATCTCAAGAGCATCCATGACCCTGAACTGGGCCTGCAGAGGCGGTTGAAGATAATGAAATGCAGGAGCAGCAGGCACAGCAAGACGGAGCATCGCTACACCATAGTCAAGGGCCTGGGCGTCGTGGTGGATCCGGACAATTCCAGCCTGATGCCCTCGAGAAAGGTCCCGGACGAACTGGGCGAGATACTGAAAACGAACAGGGGCAACATCCCGGCAAGGGTGTACAGCAGGCTGACAGAGGTCCTTGAAGACCTCAGGGACGATGATTTCTCCGAGATAAAGCTTGAGACCCTGATGAAGGAGATAATCGCCGAGTACAAGGATGAATGAGCATCCGTAAGAGTTCACTCTTCTGAAGCCATAGGGATTTTAGATCTTAGATTTTAGATTTATGTCAATACATTGCCACGACACGTTGTGCCTGGCCATTAATGACGGCCAGACACCGTTAAATCTACAATCCCTAAATCTACAATCGTCTCCCCCTTCATTTCACCGAATGCTTACGAGCATCCAAAAGAATTTTAAATCGCAGCCCTTTATCATACCGAGGAAGAGGCAAGGATGACCGATGGAATAGGTAAGGCGCTTGCAAGCGCCATCAAAGAGCCTTCCGTTGCTGGCACAGAGAAACGCGGCAGGCATATATTCCGGAACCAGCACAGGCGCGACATATTCTCCCTGCTCACAATGACGCCGTGCGTGAGCGTTCTGAAGATTGCCTCGGATCTCGGGCTTTCGGGAAACACCGTGAGATGGCACCTTGACGCCCTGAGTGCGGCCGGATATGTGGTCAAGCATCCTGTGGATGGACAATCCGTCTTCTTTCCGGATGGGTTGATCAACCATGATAATCTCACACTTTTCCATTCCTTTCCAAATTGTAATGAAATCAGTAAAATCTAACGAGGCCGAAGCGCTCCGTCCTCCTTTCGCCTGTCTGCGGCTCTAGTCGGCCAATAGAGCCGCAGCCGGCTATCAACTATCTAGGACGCCTATATACTCTGCCCTTTTGTTGTTGTCAAGTCCGACAGCAAGATCCGCTCGTGTGCTATAGGGTTGCCGGGGCAAGGCGGGTAGGCGGCGCCTTGTCTTGGCAGGCTGCCCACGTATAATGGGGTCATAAAGCTCGGGGCATAGGAATGCCCTGGGTCGCCCGTGGCCGCTTTGGACGGCCACGGGCCGTATCACGAAGATTGGGGGGGCATCTTGCGCTTTGGCACTATTATCGCGTTCATTATATCTCTGCTCGTGCAGGTCGGCTTTCCCTTCGCGCTGGCTATCTATTACCGGCGCCGCACGCGGGTCTCGTGGCAGATCTTTGTCTACGGCGCATTGGTGTTCGCGGTGTTCCAACTGTTCACCTGGCTGCCCGTCAGCGTCTATCTGGATGCCGTGGTTTCGGCCCGCCTGCAGTCGAGCGGAGCAGCCTTTTGGTGGATGATGGCTCTAGCACTGACCACCAGCCTGATCGAAGAGTTCGGACGCTGGATGGGCTACCGCTACCTCTTTCCCCGCGGAGGATTTCGACTCACCTGGCGCAACGGCGTGATGTATGGCCTGGGTCAGGGCTCTTTGGAGACG
>JAWOHM010000089.1:0-29701 GCA_046485165.1 Thermoplasmata archaeon | reverse complement strand
GACGGCGTGAAATCCACAGCCCAGGTCATGGAGATTGCCAGGGACATGGGCAGGGACCGCGCCGACCTCTATGAGATAGCGGTATGGAAGGACGGCGTGAACGTTGTCGGGGACATGCTCTACTATTCTCAGGCCATACACCAGGAATCCGATGTTGTCCCGGAGAACGTGGATTGCATCCGGGCGCTGTGCGGGCTGGAAAAAGATGGGAGAAAGAGCCAGCAGAAAACTGACAAATCCATGGGCATAGGAAGGTAGATGACATGATTACCGAGAAGGACATCGATAAGATATTCGGCCACCTGCTGAAGCAGATAAAGGACAGGAAGATGCGCCAGATGGCCGTGAAGGTCTGGGTGAATGGTTGCAAGGACGGCGGCTGGAAAAATCTCAAGGAACTGGAGAAGATGCCCTTCACGCTGCTCACCGATTGCCACGGCGTGAATTTCATCGAGCACACCATAGCGGTAACTGAGGGCGCCATGGGACTGGCCAAAGCGCAGATGGACACTTACAGGAAACTGCCCTACAAGATAGACATGGACCGCTTGATTGTGGGCGGGCTGCTGCACGATGTCGGCAAGCTCCTGGAGACAACGCCCGACGGCAAGGGCGGGTACAAAAAATCCAAGACCGGCGCCTGCCTTCGGCATCCCATATCCGGCACGGTCATGGCCAAGATGGCGGGATTCTCGGATGAAGTGGCAAACACCATAGCCTGCCACGCCAAGGAAGGCGAGGGAGCGCCCCAGGTCATCGAAACGGTGTTCATCCATCAGGCGGATTTCGCGACTTTCAACCCGTTGGTCATGAAGAACGGGGGCAAGCTGATTCAATAAGGATGCCTAACGCACCTTTTCCCTCAGCCGCTGAATGGACTTGGATGCCCGGCTGAAAACGCCTGCCAGTATGTGAAATTCGGTAGTCGATAGCCCGGCCCTCGCCATGATCTTGCGGAACATCACGCGGGTTTTCGCTTTCTTGTGCTGCGGGTAGCTTATCTCATCCAGCAACTCGGAGAACAGCTTGTTCATCACGGCCTTCTCCTTGGAGGCGGCCAGCTTCTTCCTGGCCGGTTTCTTCCCTGCGCTGAAGAGTTCGTAAAATATCACGGTGCAGGCATGGGAGAGGTTCATTATGGGGTTTATCTCGTGCGTCGGGATGGTGACCAGTATGTCGCAGTTCTTCAACTCCTCGTTGTAAAGGCCGTAATCCTCCCTGCCGAATAATATTCCTACTTTTCCAGCCTTGCCGGATAAATGTTCCAGCAGCTGCCTCGGGGTTATGGGCTCGCGCAGGAATTTTTTCTCATTGTCGGTCGGCTGACCCGTGGTTCCGACAACTATGTCCATGCCCTTGAGCGCCTTATCCAGGGTTTTCACTGTCTTGGCAGCGTCCAGGACGAACCTACCATGCTTTGCGTACCTGAAAGCATCGTCCCCAAGCTCGCATGGATTGACCAGCACAAGTTTGTCCAGGCCGAAGTTGCTCATGGCCCTTGCCACCGAGCCTATGTTCCCTGCGAACTTGGGTTCCACCAGTATGACTGTGAATTCAGGCATCGGATACCCCATGCAATCAGATTTATAAATATGAGTCCTTGGCGGGCACATGCGTTATGCGCTGAAGTTCGCTTACGACGGCCCGAGGTTCGGGGGGTATGCCAGGCAGCCCGGGAAAACCACTGTCGAAGGCGAAATAATCATGGCTATGAAAGGCCTGGGCGTCATTGAGGACGCGCGCTCCGCGAATTTCCGGAGCGCCAGCCGCACCGACCGGGGCGTCAGCGCCGCGGGAAACGTGCTGGCTGTTGACACCGATTTCTCCTGCAAGGCGCTTCCCGACGCGCTCAACTCAAAACTGGATGGCATAGTATTCCACGGCATCGCCAGAGTCCCGGATGACTTCAACCCCCGCCATGCCAGGCAACGGCATTACCGCTATTTCCTGGCCGCGAAGGACGCGCCGCCCGTGGAAAAGTTGAGGAAAGCCGCGAAGCCGTTCATCGGGAAGCATGACTTCAGACTATTCTCCAAGAAAGATACTGGCAGGGAAAACACCGTTCTGACCATCGATTCCGTTGATATAATGAAGATGGGAAATTTCATAATCATCGACATCAGGGGCCAGCGATTCCTTTGGGAGGTTGTGAGGCGGATGCTATCAGCCATGGTCGATGTGGCAAGGGGGAAGCTCACCCAGAAGATTGTGAAA
This sequence comes from Thermoplasmata archaeon, assembly GCA_046485165.1. Classification (GTDB taxonomy): domain Archaea; phylum Thermoplasmatota; class Thermoplasmata; order SG8-5; family SG8-5; genus UBA147. The sequence goes on along the minus strand of JAWOHM010000089.1, from coordinate 27,487 downwards.
GGGATGCTGGCGGGGACAGAGAAAAAGCCGGGGGGGATCAAGCCCATGGTGCCGGAATACCTGGTGCTGATGGAGGTTGAATATGACTTCGATTTCCAGAAGGTTGGGGGAAAATGGCTATACTTTGAGAATGAAATTTACAAGGCCCGGCGGAGAGGGGATTTCTTGACTGAGATTGTCAATGTCATATCCATGGAATAGGGGATGCGTGGTATACCATGAGAAGGCGTACATGCACCATCAGTCAAAACGGGCCAGGTTCCATTCACCATTCTTCCCGGCCCATGACTCCGGCACCCATTCAACCCCATCATGCCCCGCCTGTGAGGGCGGGGTTGTGGGCCTGGCTGGGCGAGCCAGGTCTGTTGACCGATTAACGTCATCATCCTTTGGGGGCCCTGCCTGTCAGGGCAGGGGGGTGTTTAAATCGGAGTACAACCCGGCCCCGGGGCTATAGCATCGCCCCACCCACATCCCCATGGCGCCCTGATGTGCAAACTCTAGCACAGATGGCTATTCTCTCAATCTTTTGTGAACGCTTGTTGGGCATCCAGGCACTTCAGGGAGCCGCCAGGGAACTGAAGCTCAGGGCGGAGGTTGCCGGGGAAATTGCTTTGAATCTCCAGTAATTGTGCAAACCATTTAATATTTGTAAGTTAATATCACTTACAGGTCGGAAATGTCAGAATACGAGGATTGGCTGGATGGGAAGCTTGCAAAAAAGGTGCTGTGGACAAATACCGCATGGAGCAAGCTGCTGACCAGGGACTTGACCGAGGAAGGCGTTAAGGAATGCCTGCTGTCCGGCGAGAAACGGGAAAGCGCGGATACGGAAGGCGGCCCCAAGATAGTCGTCGAGAAATCCCTGCATGATCCCATCTATGAGGCCCTGGTGGTCGTGTATGTGGACTGCGAGGATTACTATCTGATAGTATCCAACCATCTGAGAAAGAGAAAACAAAAAGGAAAGTGAGCCTATGGCGAAGAAGATGAGATGCTACAAGTGCGACGGAACCCTTGAAAGAACCAAAGACAAGGTCGAGGTACTGGAAGGCAGCGGCCTGTTCGCCGAGACCGAGGTCTTCAAGTGCGACAAGTGCGGCGAGACCCTCATGGACTCGGACCAGATAAAGGCCCTGCGCAAGAAGACTGACGTATTGAAGATAAAGCGGAAGCTGGGTGTCAGCGGCAACGCCCTGGTTCTCAGGATTCCGAAGGACCTGCAGAGGTTCTACGGCCTGGAAGAAGAAGATTTCGTGGAGATAATCCCCATCAACAAGCACAGGTTCATCGTGGAAGTGGCGTAGATTTTCATGGGTCACCAGCTAAGACGAACCTGCCATCACCCCTTCCCGGCCACATGGCCCCGGCACCGGCCAACCCCATCATGCCCCGCCTGTGAGGGCGGGGTTGTGGGCCTGACTGGGCGAGCCAGGCCTGTTGACCGATTAACGTCATCATCCTTTGGGGGCCCTGCCTGTCAGGGCAGGGGGGTGTTTAAATCGGAGTACAACCCGGCCCCATGGCCGCGGCACCCATTCAACCTCACCATGCCCTGACGAGGCAGAACCCAGCCCTCTCGCAATCCACTGCGTGAATTGCGACTAAGCCGAATTTTAATTCGGCGATATCGTGACCCGGTTTCCTGAACCGGGTTGGGGACTTGGGGACGAACGTCTGGTAGGTTGGGGGCACGTATTAAATGCGTAGTAACCCGAAAGAAAAGACTTAAATGTGTGTTAAAGAGTTTTTATTCTATAGGATTTACCCTACCCTTGCGAATATAAACACTCTTGCCTTCTTTATAAAATATGATATACTGGCCATTTTCCACTCCACCAAGTTCTTCTTGTACTTTTTTAGGAATTGTTATCTGTAGTTTGCCACTAACCTTCGCATGACCAATCTGTGTCATGCTTTCTACGAATAAGGGTTTCGGGTTTAAAATAATCCCACGAAACCAAGAAACACAGAAACTTTGATATAGTTCAAAATCATATCATTTTAAAAACAAGATGAAATATGAGGTGTTAAGCGTGATAACGAGGGGTTTGAGTATCGGAGTGGTTAGCATAGTGACAATAGTAATACTTGCATCAATGCCAGTTCAGGCATGGAGTGCAAACGCAACACTAACAAAACCTACAACAATTTACCAAGATACTACGTATACTTTCAGTGTTGAACTCACAAATACTGGTTCAGACTCTATGAAAGTAGAGAATATGTGGTTGGGTTTTGATTGGCAAACAGAAGGATATGCTTACGCTAACACCAATGTTCCTGTAGTAATAGGTAGTGGCAATAGTCAATCATTTAGCTGGAGTGTACATGTACCAGATGGCATTACTACGAATACTCAACATGTGGCAACTTTAACTATTGAGGCTGCGGACCCGGGTTTTTTAACTGATTGGGGATCAACCTCTACGAAAGATATAACTTATCAAGTGTATATCTCAAAGACACCCGACCCAACTCCAGACCCGGACCCAGCGCCAGACTACAGCGACGATGATGATAGTGGTGGGCTTCCTGGGTTTGATTTTCCGATAATTATCTCTGCTGTGTTCATCAGTGTAGGGATAATTGCATTAGTTGGAAGGCGAAAGAGAAGATGAGGGAAGATGATAATATGAGAATGCCAATACATTTTGGGCTTGCATTATTATTGATTGTAACATGCATAGCTATTGCCATCCCAACGAACGTAAGTGCTGATGAAAGTTTTTCTACAATTACCTCATTTAACCCAAACCCCGCAGAATTAGGGGAAACGGTGAATGTTACAATTGTTATAACCTATACTGGTTCAAATCAAGTGGAGATTACATGGATTGGTATTCATTTGGATTGGTACCCAGAGGACACGTATTCATATATTGGCATGAGTGGCGAAGATGTTAAAATATTGACAAATGGAGAATCCGCTCTGTTTAACATACTTTTTGGAGTTCCGAATGATCTTCAAACAGGCACCCATTCATATGATATAGCAACAAATTATTGGTATTACTATGATGCTCTCGATCTTGGCTCTTTCAAAATGTCTGCAAGTTGGACATCAGACACCAAAACCGATTTTACAGTTGAAAGCGATAAGGATGGCGATGGAGTTCAAGATTCAGATGATACATTCCCCAATGACTCAACCCAATGGGCAGATAGAGATGGCGATGGTTATGGCGATAACCCTCTTGGTAATAACCCTGATGCATTTCCCGATAATGCAGATGAATGGGTAGATTCGGATAAAGATGGTGTGGGTGATAATTCAGACATTTTTCCATTTGATTCGACAGAATGGAAGGATTCTGATAATGATGGCGTCGGTGACAACTCAGATGCATTTCCAAATGATCCATCTGAAACTATAGACTCAGATAAGGATGGCATTGGTGATAATTCAGATGCTTATCCGTTTGATCCAACAAAATGGGAAGCAGACACGGGAAAGTTAGATTTAAATTTAATAGTAATAATCGTTATAGTCATATCTGTAACGGTTGCGACAATTGCAATAGCTAAACATAAGGAAAAACAGAAGCACCAAGGATTCAGAACACAAGCGCAAGAACAAACAAATACAGAATATCAACAATCGCCACCAAATCAGTATCCTCCACAGCAATATCCACCACCGCCTGAAAGTTAGATGAATGGGGATTTTATCTTCTAAGCGTGACGAACAGGCAGGGGACAGCCAGCGCAGACATGCAAGGGTAGGGGAAACTGAGGCTCAGGGCGGAAGTGTGCCGGCAATATCTAAAACCTTTTGATGGGTTTGGACAGATGCCTTCTGGCCCCCACCGGAGGCTCGTACCATCCCGGCTCCAGCATCCTCTGCTCAGGCTCATATTCCGCATCTCTTGCCTTGGCCCCGCATTTCTGGCACTTATAGCCCTGGCCCTTGCCCACGGACTTCATGCGTTTGTTGCATTTCTTGCAGAGCGGGTTGGCGACTTTCACCACAGTGGGGGCCAGTTCCTCCACCAGGAGCTTTTCAACATTGATGGTTGGGGGTGATTCCCTGACCGCGCCCATCACGGTGATGGCATCCCCCGGGCGCAGTTGTTCCCCGACATGCCTGAAATCCTTGGCCGGCTCGTAGATGGTGCAATCCACTGTTGCCCGCCCGTTGGTTATGGGGAATATCAGGTGGCCGCCCTCTATCATCCGGGGCATGGCCGCCACCCTGGCGCGGACCTTCACGGAGGTGTATGGGTGTAGGTTAGACACGCTGGCCGGGATGATGTGGTCATCCGTGCCCTGGTTGGTCAGGAAGATGAGCCAGCGGTCGATTTTTTCAGAATTCACAACCTTCATGGCCGCAGGCAGGTAATCATAGCCGTCGCCCCGGATGCCGTACAGTATGGGGCAGGGGGAGGCAGGCGCGAATGCCACGTGCTCCAATTCGTAATCGTAATTGTTGAACGTGCCCGGGAACTTCATGTCCATCATCATGACGCTGGCCGCATTCACTTCCCTGGGGGTGCCCCACCTGCCTGGCTCCCGGTAGGCGATAAGCTCGTATGTTCGGTCATGGGGGTGCCAGGCCATTGCCGAGACCGCCCCTATCAGCCCGCGCCGATTCTTCCAGCCATGGCAGAATTGCGGGTTCGCGGCTTCCAGGTGGGGGCCCAACGTGACCACTTGTCGCACAGCTTTCCAGTACAGGCCGGCATGGGGCTTGTGGGAGGATATGACAAGGCCCGGGTTTGTCTTGGGGTCCTCGAACCTGGCCAATCTTTCAATCAGGTCCTTCGCCCTCCGGAAAACTTCTTTGGACGGCTCTGATGGGTTTCCATTGTCATAACAGAGAATGTCCCCGCCGGCAATCCTGCCTATGGCCTTGGGCTCGCCCTTTCCCTCGCCCAGGCGGATGCATATTGCCGCGTTGCCCCTGGTCTTCCAAGGGACATTGGGATTCAGGCGGACCAGCCGCGGGAATCCAAGCAAATCAAAATCCGAGAATTCCCGAATCAATTCGGTGGCCAGATATGTCGTGCACATGCCTTCCGTGGAATCAGTGTCATCAACGCCTATGTACATGATGTCACTTCCAGATGTCGTATGACTGGCCGCATTCGCATTCTATCTTCTTTCCCTGCGCCCCGGGAACCTCTCCGGATTTCTCGTAACCCTCCCCAAGCCGCCTTCGGCATTTCGGGCATCTGGCAGCCTCTTTCAGAAAGAACTCCAGCCAGGCCTTCCTGACATCCTCCTCTGTCTCATTCTCTATCTTGTCCAGCAGTGCAGAATCTTCCGGCTTCACCACCATCCTGCGCAGCATCTCGAAATCCAGCCCCGCCTTTCTCTTCTCCACTGCTTTCTTGACTATTGCCGGGGCCAGCAGGATGCCGCACACTATCCCGCCGATGTGGGCGATGTGCGCAGTACCGTCATCCACAGCCATGGCTACCAGTATGGTCTCCATGACGAACATTATGCCCACTGCCGCCCAAACGGGAGCGCGGGTGCTGAAGAACGGCCCCAGGAACATCGGAATCCTGTCTTTCGGGTAGAGTATCAGGAGTGCGCCGCCAATGCCGTATATCGCCCCCGATGCGCCCAGGAGGTAGCTGCCGGAAGACATGTGGAACAGGAAGAACAGCAGCGTCGCGGCAATGCCGCTGGCCAGGTATATGGCAAACCAGTTCCGGGACCCGATGCGCTCCTCCAGGGGCAGCCCTATGAGGTAGAGTATCAGCACGTTGCCGATTAGGTGAAAAGGATGCACATGCATGAACATGGAAGTAAAGAAGCCAGGCAAATATTCCAATCGGCCGAACCTGGAAGGCATGAACGTGAATGCGTCCACCATCTCCATGAAATACGGGCTGCCGGAATAATCCAGCACGAACATATACAGGAAGATGAAGAAGTTGGCAATCACAATGACCTGGGTGAGGTACGCTTTCCGCCACCAGGCGTAGGCCAAGGAGGCGATGATGATTGCGGGGATCGGGGTGTATTCGAGCATTGGATGTCCTCAACCCTCGTTTTCATTTAAACCTAACGGAGAGAACACGTTAATAGGAAATTGCGATGCACTGCCAATGAAGTTTGACCCGAAATTAGAGATTGAGGCCTGCCCAAATGTCTACGCCCCCGCCGAGGACACTTACCTCCTCCTCTCGGCCGTTGAAATTCGCGAGGGCCAGCGCGCCCTGGAGATGGGGTGCGGCACAGGAATCATCGCGCTGCACTGCGCCAAAGCGGGGTGCCGGGTGAAGGCCACGGACATTTCCATAGATGCCATAGAGAATGCAAGGATGAACGCTGCGATAAACGCCCTGGACATTGACCTCATCCATTCTGATTTATTTGCCAAGGTGAAGGGAAAATTCGATGTCATAATATTCAATCCCCCTTATCTTTCCGTTCAAGATACCGGGGGACTTTCCGATGCGGAGAAATGGCCGTTGGTCGGCGGGGAGAATGGCCATGAGGTCTCTGCCAGGTTCCTGGAGGCGGCCCCGGAACATCTTGAGCCAGATGGAAAGATTTACCTGCTGACCTCGTCTGAGAGCGAGGCTGGGGTGCTAGGGAAGGCCAGTCAATATTTTTCAATCCGGAAAATCGCGGAAAAAAGAATCTTTTTTGAGACTCTGGCCGCGTATGAATTAATCGCAGCCCCCCAGACCCTAGACCCTAGACCCTAAAAAACAGCCAACCATTAAATATCCCATGCTGTTTTTCTACTTTCTCTCAAGGGGGGCTATTCATGAAGACAGCGATTATAGCGGTTGGCGGCAACGCGCTCACGAAGAAGGATGATGACGGAAATATCTACCAGCAGTTCGCCAACGCGCGGGAAACTTGCGCCAAGCTCATCAAAGTTGTCGAGATGGGCTATGACATCATCATCACACATGGCAACGGGCCGCAGGTGGGAGATTCCATCAGGCGGCATGAGCATGCCAGGAAAATAATTCCGCCTTACCCGTTGGGCGTGTGCGTCGCGGAGACGGTGGGCAGCATGGGCTACATGCTGCAGCAGACCATGCAGAATACAGTGAAAAAATCCAAGGTTGTGAGGAAGGACACGGTCACCATCATCACCCAGGTCGTCGTTGATGACGATGACCCGTCATTCAAGAATCCAACAAAGCCCATAGGCCAGTTCTTCTCGAAAGAGGAGATTGAGGAGATTGCCAAGACCGAGAAGTGGGCTGTTGTCGAAGATTCGGGCAGGGGCTGGCGCCGGGTCGTCCCCTCCCCGAAGCCGCTGAGGATCGTGGAGAAGGACACCATCGGCGACCTGCTGTCGAAGGGCAAGATTGTCATAGCCTGCGGGGGCGGCGGATTACCGGTGATACAGCTGGAGGACGGCACCCTGGACGGCGTTGAAGCCGTAATCGACAAGGATTACGCATCCTCGAAACTCGCCCAGCAGCTGGACCTGGACGAATTGATCATCTTAACCGCGGTGGACAAGGTCTCAATCAACTTCGGAAAGCCGGACCAGGTTGACCTGGACATTCTCACCGTCAAGGAGGCGAGGAAGCATCTGAAGGACGGGCAGTTCCCGCCCGGCTCCATGGGGCCGAAGATAGACGCGGCAATACAATTCATCGAGAACGGCGGCCGAAGGGCGATAATCGCAAGCTACGAGAACCTGGTTGAGGCCATGAAGGGAGAGGCCGGGACCAGGATAGTGCGGTAGCGACAGGTTTTAATCGTTTCCGGGTCTCGGTTGCCGCATGATACGCGGCATCATCGAGGCCTCATTCCTGGACTGGGACGGTAAAGTTGTCATGGTCCTCTACACCCCCAACTGCAATTTCAAATGCCCGTTCTGCCACAACTGGGAGCTGATGGCCAATCCGAAGAGGTACCCGGAAAAAACCTGGGAGGACATAAAAGCCATTTTCGACGAGCATGGGGATTTTCTCGATGGCGTCTGCTTCACAGGGGGCGAGCCGCTTCTGGAACCCGATATAAAGGAATGGGTGGGGAAGGTCAAGGCCATGGGCAAATTGGTGAAGCTGGACACCAACGGCTCTTTTCCTGAAAAGCTGAAGGAATTGCTGGACAGGAAATTGATTGATTATATCGCCATGGACTTCAAGGCACCGCTTGATGAGAGGCATTCCACGGCTGCGGGCGTGAGGGCCGATATCAAGAATATAAAAAAATCCATCGACATCATCAGGAAATCCTGTGTCGAGCATGAGTTCCGGACTACTGTTGTGCCGAGCATCCATAGCAAAGAAGATATTGTTGAAATCGCGAAGTTCCTTGGCGGCGGGATATACGTGCTGCAGCAGTTCGTTCCATACCATGCGCTGGATGAGAAACTTCGGGACATCAAGCCATATGATAATGAAACAATCGCGGACATGGCTGAAACATGCTCGGAATATGTGGATAAGATGGTTGTGAGGGGATTGAGATAGGCTATTCGTACAGCCAGACCTCGTCGATGCGCTTGTAATCCTGTATGTCGGATTTGCTAAAGAATAGGCCTATTTCTCGTTCGGCGCTTGCGGGCGAGTCGCTGGCGTGGATGATGTTGCGCCCGGTGGTCATGCCGTAATCCCCCCGGATTGTTCCCGGGCCGGCTTCCTTGGGGTTGGTCTTGCCCACCATGGTTCTCACAACCGAGATGGCGTCCTCGCCCTCCCAGACCATTGCCAGGACAGGTCCCGATGTGATGAAGTTCACCAATTTTTCATAGAACGGCTTGCCGACATGCTCGCCGTAATGCTTCGCGGCAAGTTCCATGTCGATTGTCATTAGTTTGGCCGCAACAAGCTTCAGGCCTTTTGCCTCAAAACGCGATATGACCTGGCCGGCTATGCCGCGCTGGACGCCGTCAGGCTTGACCATGACGAAAGTGCGCTCCATCGGATCACTCTGATTTTTCGGCGGGCTCTTTCTTCTTGGGCGCGGCTTTCTTTGCCGGCGCCTTCTTGGGCTTGGCCTTCGGCTTCTCTTCCTCGGGCTTTTCCTCTGGCTCCTCTTCCGGGCCCTTCTCCCTGCTGAGGGTGCTGGCCTTCAGCTCGCCGTACCTCGTTGTCCAGCGCGTCCTTCGGGACACGCGGCCAAGGCCGATGTTGTTCTTCTTGCACTTGTTGCTGCAGAAATTGAAGACTGTTCCGTCCTTCTTGATGTACATCTTGCCGGTGCCGGGTTCGATGGCATGTCCGCAGAAAGAGCAGTTCCTTTTTTCGACCATGATACCACTTACCTCATGCCGAGCTTGCGGGCCTCTCTCTGCGTTTCCCTGAGCATGAGAATGTCCCCGAGCTGAACCGGCCCTATGACGTTCCTGGTTATGATGCGGCCCTTGTCCCTGCCATCCAGTACCCTGACCTTGACTTGAGCGGCTTCCCCGGTCATGCCGGTCCTGCCGACGACCTCGACCACCTCGGCCGGTATGCTGTCGTTCATCATTTCAATCACCCTTGCAAAATCACTTCTTCAATGAAGAGACCTTTCCGGCGAGCTCCTCCATGAGGGGCTTTCCCTTGCCGGCGTCCATGATTGCGACCGAGGAAGTGGGCTTCTCCAATCCGCATGCCACGCCCAGCTCCTGCTTGCTTGGCACATAGGCATACGGGACATTCTTATCGTCGCAGAGCAGCGGCATGTGCGCAAGTATCTCTTCAGGTTGCACGTCCTCGGCTATGATAACGAACTTGGTCGTCCCCCTTTCCACGAGCTTTGTCACCTCGTTGGTGCCTTTCCTCAGCTTCCCTGTGTCCCTTGACAGTTCCACAAGCTGATAGGCCTTGTCCACGAGTTCCTTGTCCATCTCAAATCTTACATACATCGGTTTTGCCATTTCAATTCCTCCTTCATCGCCCGCCAGTGGGGCAATTCATCAGTCATTGGCTCGAAAGAGCATCCGCAGAAAGAGGGGTCAGTATATATTGGTTTCGGAGTATTTACGATTGTAGATTTTAGATTTGTGCTGAGAACACGTTACGCCGTTAATCCTTCGTAAATCTAAAATCTACAATCACCAAATCTAAAATCGTCAATCTCGCGCCTTGAAGTCAGCCCAGGTCTGCTCGCCAACGATGCTGAAGCCCATGGAACTGCACAATGCTGCGCTGGCCGAATTGTCCTTTATGACATGCACAGTTGCCCTGCAACCCCTTGACGCAAGGCGGTTCACCAGCGCCTTGGTCACCATGGCCGCGTATCCCTTGCGCCTGTGTGCTTCCAGCGTGTGGGCGAACCCCATGTTTCCCACGCCGGGTATCTCGAAATGCAGTCCGCACCATGACACGGGCTTCCCATCCACCCGGATGCATGCGCTGTCGAACCTCTCGACGCGGAATGCCATCTCCTTCTCGGGGTCGTCGCTCAGAGCCCAGTTCCTGGCTATGGCAGCCACCTCTTCTATTTTAATGGGGCCGATGCCGTCCCAGGGTCCGGGGCCGAAACTCGGCGGCGCGAGAAAATGCCAGCATGGCCACTCCCCGGCCAATTCATAATGCCTTTTCAGAATATCGATTGCCTTGGTTGGGCTTGCGGAGACGAACACGCCCTTCCCTGGCAGCAGTTTCTCCGGAATCTCAAGGCCAGACCAGTTGCCGGCGAATATCATATGGTCCCTGGTTGCCTGTATGGCCACCATGGCCCCCAAATCCTCGGTGGCGTAGATTCTGTAATCATCGCCTTTTTGGAACACTCTCCAGAGAAAACCGGAGTTGACGATGACATCGCCCAAGAGTTTTCTTTTCAATTCTGTCAGGTCTTTCTGCAGATAGATGGACGGGGCCATGGCTCCGGGTATCGGGAATCGGTATAATAAATTACCATCTGCGGTTCGTCCGAATGGCTGCTAGAGGCCAATAAATTTATAATGGAGTAGATATATTACTGCCCCAAGAGGGAAAGGTTGTCGGTAAGAGACATGTACGCAGACCTCGAAAAGATCGAGGCGCGCGGCAAAAGGAAGAAAGAGAAAAGCAAAGGCCTGTTCTCATCGTTCGGCAAGAAAGAGGAGCCCGAGCCAGATGAGCGGCAACAGGCACAGCCGGAGCCACCAATAACTGAGGCGCCCAAGTCTGAGCCTATCACCGCTCAACCGCCACCGCCGAAACCGGCGCCGCCGCCACCGGTCATGAAGCCAGCGCCCGCCCAGCCATCGAAACCTGCCGAAACCGCTGCAAAACCCGCCATCGAACAACCGCCGAAGCAAAAACCGCAGGGTGGCGCGGACCGGTCCTGGAAGCCGCTTACCGGCAGCAAGCTGAAGAAGGCCGAAGATGAATTGATTGCATACAAGAAATGGCTCAATCATGGATTCAAATCCGGCGTTCTGACGAAGCAGGAATGTGTTGCCATGGTCCAGCGCAAGAAGGTCGAACTCGGCCTCCAGCCAGCCCAGTGAACCAATCAAATTTTGGTGAATTTTTCTATCTTGCTTCTGAGGTTGGGATTCTTCCGCATCTCCAGCATGATTATTGCGGTCTGCAATTTCCAGATGGTGTAGAAATTCAGGCTGTCATCCGGTTTCAGATTTCTGATTTTCAGGGACACTGTCTTCTCTATCTCCAGGAATGCGTCCCTCAGCGCATCCTCGTCTATGTCCTCATAGCCCACCTGCCTGAGGAGCCTGGCGACCTTTTCGGTGGATTGCTCCCAGTGCTTCAGGAGCGCATCCTTTCCGGGGACTGCGTCAACTCCCGGCGCCAGGAAGAATATCTTCGCGGTGCGGCCGTATACCTTCTCCGGTATGTGATGCTCCTTCCTCTCCCCCGTCTGCTCGATCAAACCGGCCTTCAGGAGCTTCTCGACATGCCTGTAAACCGTGGACTGGTCCTTCTCCAGAATGCTGGTGAGCTGGGCAACGGTCAAGTGATTCACCCTGAGCAATTCCAGTATTGACCTGCGTGTCTCGTCGGTTACCAGCTTTATGACTGCGGGGTCGTCTATGACCCTTATCTCGTCAACCATGTAGATTCCAAAGCTGATGTCCATATATATACTTTTGCACACTTGCGCATCCGTGCATACGTTTATATATCGCCATTAATATGTGCATGAGCATGCGAATGTTCGGGTTCGGCACAAGAAATGGAAATGACTCCAGGCGGCGGGAGATAATCGCATTCACCTGGCCGGTCATCATCACGAACCTCATGCAGTCCCTGACTGTCACTATCGATACACTGATGCTGGGGAACATCGGGGGAGAGATAGGAAGGGATTCCATCGCGGGCCAGGGCCTGGGGAGCCAGGTCGTGTTTCTCACGCATGCATTGATGATGGCGGTGAGCGCCGGAACCATCGCGCTGGTAGCCAGATATACGGGCGCCCAGCAGAAGGCCAGGGCTGAGCGCGTAATGGAGCAGAGCATCATCATAGGCATCATCCTCTCTGTCATCCTGACATTGCTGGGGTGGTTCTTTGGGGGTTATGCTGTCGAATTATTCGGAGCGGGGCCGGAAGTGCAAAGCCTGGCCGAGGTTTATGTGAAATACGTGTTCCTGGGGACGGTGTTCAGTTTCTTCACGTTCATAATGGGCGCAGCATTGAGGGGCGCTGGCGACATGAAGACCCCGATGATTATCGCTGCCATAACGAACGTAGTGAACATATTCCTCAATTATGTTCTCATATTCGGTCATTTCGGATTCCCGGCCATGGGTGTGAAAGGCGCGGCCATTGCAACGAGCATCGGGTTCGCGGTCGGGGCTGTGGCCTACATCTACCTGCTTCTCGCCAGAAAGCTTGCCCTCAACATGCCAGCGGCAGGGAAACGTTTCGTGAAAGGCGTGGTGCGAAAGATCATGAAAATCGGCACGCCGGCCGCTGCTGAGCAGGCCGTTCTCCAGACCGGGTTCCTGTTCTACACGGCCATCATTGTCTATTTCGGCTCGGCAGCCCTGGCGGGCCATCAGATTGGCGCCAGGATTCAGAGCCTCGCGTTCATGCCGGGGATGGGCTTCGCCATGGCAGCGACCGCCCTTGTGGGCCAATATCTCGGGGCACGCAAGCCGGATGTTGCGGAGCACAGCGGGTGGGAATCCACGAAACTGGCCATGCTGGTCATGTGCGGCATTGGGGCGGTCATGTTCGTCTTCGCAAAACAACTGTCTGCTCTTTTCGTGGATGATGCCGAGACCATAGAGTATGCGGCGCTCTGGATGCGCTTGCAGGCCTTGGCCATGCCCGCCATAGGCATTCACTTCACCCTGTCAGGGGCACTGCGGGGCGCCGGAGACACACGCTGGCCGTTGAACGTTTCCGCCATAGGAATGTTCGCGGTGCGGCTGCCCATCGCCATCATCCTGGGATTCACCCTGGGCCTCGGCATACTCGGGGCATGGATAGCCTTCGTGGTGGAGTACAATGTCAGGGCCTTGATTATCGCCTGGCGGTTCAGGAAGGGGCATTGGAAAACTATTAAAGTCTAAAATCAATATCCTTTACATGGTATTCAAAGGAGAAAAAGTACCAACAATCCAGAATTGGTGTGGGTTGTATGATGGGTATCCTTGCAGGTACCTGAATGAGAATAACATATGGGTGTGCAAGGAAGATGATGGCCACGGCTACTGCGCATTTGCGCGAGAGCCAGCGACTGTGACGACATTCAAGCTATTCTGCCAATCATGCCAAATGGATAATGAATTTGTTTATAAAGTAGAAGATAGGGAATCTTTCGGATATTCTCGTCATTTTGATAACCTTGTTTTGATATGCAAGGTCTGCCATAATTATTTGAACAGTGAAATGGATAACGATGTCCTTTTCAAATCGTGCTCAATTCCATGTATGCGATGCGGCAAGATTACCAATCAATATAACGATGGAAAATCATCATGGAGGTGCCTGGCATGTGGCGCTGGCAATGTGAATGAAAAAGCCACGGAAGACATTGCCTACGAGCGCATGTGCGCCCAACTTTATGCTACACCCCGAGAAAGATTGGTGGAATTTCTTGATGATCCCGATATGCGGGTGAGGGAACGGGTCTTTTACAATTACGCCCTCTCGGGTGGAAGATTTCCCGTTTCCCACCTCTCGAAATTGATTGAGGTTGCCCAATTTGATGAGGCAACGAAGATTCGGGCAGAGGCATTGGAAACAATCGTGGTTTGGCTGGGGTGCAATAAGCAGCATACTGACGTCCCTGCAACGGAATTAATAGAAATGAGCACTCGTTTAATGGTTGAGGAAACGGTTTTCGAAGTCAGGAATAACGCTCAGAAGGTTATTCTCACACTTAATCGATTTGGTTTCTGCGATTTTTCAACAATCATAGCGCAATTCAACACTGCACTCTCTCACACCAACCCCGCGTTTAGATTGAACGCAGCCAATACCCTCGCCTTGATTGCGGAGCAGCGGGGGAAATACTATGAATCGTCAATAGCCCCGCTAAACAAAGCAGCACTTGAGGATTCTGATGCGGATGTCAGAAGGGCAGCGCAGATTGCACTCGATGCAATACATACGAGAAGGGAGGCTGAGCACCCGGGGGATCAGAAGGCCTGATTCCGGCCGTGAAAATATGGTGCGGGGATTTAACTTATAAAGAAGGAGGCAATTCCCGAGCGCTGATATTATGTCAAAAATTCGTGATTTTATAAAGGAACGGGAGAAATTCTTGGAACTTATGAAATCCAAGGCCGATACCAGCATGAAGAGGTTCCTCAATCTGGACACGAAGGTCTATGAGGACGGAGCCCTGCCCGCGAAAGAGAAGGAGATGCTTGGTCTTGTGGCCTCCCTGGTGCTGAGATGCGACGACTGCATAAACTATCATCTGGTGCAGTGCCACGCGTTGGGGGTTACCGAGGCCGAGGTCATCGAGATAATGGACGTTGGGTTGATCGTGGGAGGCTCGATAACCATGCCGCACATACGAAGGGCGCTCAAGTCCTGGCAGGAACTGGAGGAAATAAGATGATGGAGTCAAAGGATAAGAGGGAGCTGTTCGAAAGGCTAATGGGCAGAGTGGGGGAGATTATGCGGGGCGATGGAGCAGACAGAGACAAGATGGCGCGCATCTGCCAGCTTCTGGCCGACGAAGTCAACTACTATGACTGGGTCGGGTTCTACACGGTCAACCCGAACAAGGAGAGGGAACTGGTCCTCGGCCCTTTTGTGGGCGACCCCACGGAGCACGTTAACATTCAATTTGGGGAAGGAATTTGCGGCCAGAGCGCCGAGACCAAGAAGATATTCGTGGTTCAGAACGTATGCGAGGTGACTAACTACCTCTCCTGCAGCCCGAAGGTGCAGTCGGAGATTGTGGTGCCCATCCTCAAGGATGAGACCATCCTGGGGGAGCTGGATATAGACTCCCACACCCTGGCGCCTTTCTCGGAGGAGGATGAGATATTCCTCACCGAGATAGCGGAGCTATTCGCTGGGATATTGTGAACCCGGCCCTCAATGGTGATGGGGTTCCTCATGCGCCTCGCCCCGCTCATGCATCTGCATATGCTCGTACTGGGCAACAGACATTAGCCGCTGGCAGGCCCGCTCCACAACCTCGGGCAATGCGGGGTGTATGTGCATGGCGTCGTTGAGCGGAAGGATGCTGCCCGACTTCGTGTACATGAGATTGATTATCTCCTGGATGAGGATGGATGCATCCGGGCCGATGATGTGGGCGCCCAGTATCTTGCGGTTATCGGCCTGCACTATGACCTTCACGAAGCCATCCGCATCCATGGCCATGCCCTTGGCGGTGTCCTGGAACTTGTAGAATCCCATGAGGATGTTATCTTCTCCCAATGCCTTTACCGCCTGGGCCTGGGTCATGCCCACGCCCGCAATCTCGGGATGGGTGAAAATCGCATGCGGGACCGCATGGTAATCCGCGGCCATGGGCCGTTTCAGTATGGCGTTGTAATAGACGACAATGGATTCGTAGTTGGCCACATGCTTGAACAGGTGTTTTCCGGTAGCATCGCCGAATGCGTAGATGCCGGGCTGTGTCGTCTCCATGCGCTCGTTGACCTTTATCCATCCCTTCGCATCCACCTCGACTCCGGACCTCTCGGGGTGCAGGATGCCGGTGTTTGGAGCCCGGCCGGTGGCTACCAGTATCTCGTCGGCGGGTATGGATACGGCCTTGCCGGTTTTTCTGTCCCTGGCTATCACCGACTTCTTGCCCAGCATGCCGGATTGGGCCTCGATCACTTCCTGGTTCGTCAGTATCCTCATGTGCTTCGACATCTGCTTTAGGGCAAAGTCGGAAATCTCCGGCTCCTCGTTGGGCAGGAATTGCGAATTCCTTCCAATTATCGTGACCTTGGAGCCCATTGCTGAAAAGAAATGGCCGTACTCCGCAGCGACATAGCCGCCGCCGATGATGGCCAGCGATTCGGGCAATTTATTGATGTCCAGAATCGTGTCGCTGGTGTGGTACTTGGCCTTCTCAAGGCCGGGTATGGGCGGTATGGCCACCTCAGAGCCCAGGCAAAGCAGCATTAGCTTGGATTTGATGGTCTCCCCGCCTACCTTCAAGGTATATGGCCCCACGAATTCCGCGGCAACGGGGTAATAATCAAGATTCTGGGAACTGCCCAGGCCTTTGCGTATGCCCTCTATCTGGGGCTTCACGTGCTCCCGCATCCTGGCCATTACCCTCTGGAAATCTATCTTCTTTATAGGCGCGTCAATGCCGAATTTCCCTGCATCCTGGATGATGCGGACGATTTCCGCGGGATGCACCAGCATCTTTGTGGGGATGCAGCCCCGGGTGAGGCAAATGCCGCCGGGGTCGTCCTTGTCAATGACCGCCGCCCTGAGCTTCGGGTCCTTGCTCAGCATGGCAGGTATGATGTTCATGCTGGAGCCGCTGCCTATGGCTATGATGTCATATTCCTTCATGGTTCCACCTGGTTGCGGATTGGCATGCCGGTTAAAACACTTGTGCCGGTTTTTCCTCTTTGGGCTTCTTTCCGCCCGGCTCGTCATCTATGACTGGAACCTCTTCCGGTTCCATGAGTCGGAGGTATTCCGGCGGGACAGACTCCACAACAAAGACGGTGTTGCCGGCCTTCTTTATCACCATTTCGGCCTCGGTCATCGCCTTTGTATTGACCTCGAATATCAGCGGTTCCGGGTCCCGGACCTTTCCGGCGATTATTGCCGCTTCAACGGTTCTGCTCAGGTGTACCAGCTTCCTGTCCGATGGCATCAACCCGGTCTCGAGGAGAACATCCTTCTCCTCCTTGGTCGTGGGGTAGTAGAGGAAGTCCGGGGTGCCTCTTGTCGGCAGGTCAAGGTCAACGTCCACGGAGTGGGCGTATGTCGCGCGGATCATCCCGTCCCTGAACTGGTACCGGCCCTTGGGGTCCGTGTCGATTATGGCCAGGATGTGATGCGGCTTCAGCCACCTGAAGCGCCTCTGCTTTCTCCTGACCTCGTTGATGAATTCCTCGAGGTCCACCCAGCCGTGTTTGTCCATTTTCAGGTTATAGCGCTCCGGGAAGTGGCGCAGCACTCCAGCCATGGTCCTGCCGAGCTTGTCCAGCTCCTCTTCGTTCATGAGGAAACGCCCCTGCTCGCCGCATATCGGGCATTCCTCGCTTCTGAAGTATCCGTGTGTTCTGCATTCTTTTAGCATCGTGAATTCCCCCCAAGGAGAACACCCCATTACAAAGTCGGGTATTATAATTTTCGCTTGAAATGCAGTTTCACCTGGGCACCAGGTCCAGAGACTTCACCGACTTGATGCCCCTCTGCGCCAGCATCTCGAGCAATTCCCCTTTTCGAGGCTGCTTCACGGCCTTTTTGTGGAAGTAGGCGACCGTTGCGCCCGGCGTCCTTTCGAGCATCTGGTCCAGCATGGCGGCGTCGAGGTTGGGTATTGCATGATCGGGAATCATGTGCCCCATGGATATCCTCATACGCGAGACCACGTCGCTGTGCCTGGGGGCGTAATGGCCGCCCCCGAAACCGATGGCGATTGCATCATCATCTGTGATGTGATCCTTGTCCAATTCCAGTATGACGCGGGCAATCGCCTTTGCAGGCTCCGGCTCTGGCCATGCGTCCGGGCCGCTGCCTATCTCGATGAAGAATGTTGGGGTTTCCAGGAAGGGGCCGTGATGCGTGGTCTCGAATGAAATGCCGAAATCCAATCCCGAGCCATACTTTTTCAGGAGCAGCAGGGCCTTTGTCATCAACTTGGGGTTCGTGGGTACCAGTTTCCCAGGCCGGCCGCCGAAATCCGCCTTCCCGTAATTGCCCAGGGCGTGGACCGTGAGGGTGCGCAGGCCGGATTCCGAGCGGTGGCGGGATGCGAATATGAGGCAATCATACTTTCTGCCAAGCGCATTCTCCACATCCCTATCCAATAACTCCCGGCTCAGGTGTATCTCCTTTATGAGAATCATATCATAATTGCCGTTCCTGAGAACGGGCGAGCCTTCGAAGGTGCCGGATTCCTTCCAGTCCGCCATGCCCAGCAATTTGTCGCGGATGTTCATGCTGGCAATGTCCTCGGCGGATGTTATTATGAGGAACATAGATGCTTGAAATGTATTGATTGTAGATTAATCTATCTTTTACTATGGGAAAGGCTTAATAGCCCATTGGCAATGCTCAGAATATGAAAAGGCCCAAGACGGTTCTCACCTGCCCCCAGTGCGGCAGCGCGTCGCTGTATTACGAAGCCGGGCTTGTGACTGGGTACAAGTATCATTGCAGGGATTGTGACTATGTGGGCGCATTCGTGATAGAGAAGGATGTTCCCGAGAACATTGAATGATTCGGGCCACCCATTTATCTGCATTGTTACTGAGAATAGTGGCAAAGATTTATGTAATCAGGATATTATCGAGCAGGCATGACGGACCCGAAGCGGCTGAACCTTATGCTGGGCGCCATTGCGGCCGCCATACTGATTCTATCTTTCAGCGCGTACGCTTACACCCAGGTTCCGAAGGGCGATTCAGATATCCTGGCGGTCAACGGCATCGAGTACGATTGGGATTCGGTTTTCTCGGATTTTGAGGTGAAGGACTTCGAAGCGGATGACCAGCAGTACAGGGGAATAAGCCTGGAAGCGCTCATTCTCGATTCCGGCGTGCAGAACCCGGAGGCGCATGGATACAGATTCAACGGCCTTGACGGCTATCAGAAAGACGTTACATGGAATGACATTCAGAACGGTTACCTGACCTTGGAGCACAGAAGCATGTTTCCCAATCAGACCCAGAGCTTCTGGGTCAGGGACCTGGCATCGATAGAGGTGATTTAGATGGAAAAGATGGACAAGTACAGAGTTTTGGCAGGGATAGTCCTGTTCGGTTCCCTCTGGGGAATGACTGAGTGCCTGCTCGGAGAGTTCGCCCCCGCGGGATTCCCGGCGGGCGCATTCCTGGGCGCTTTCATAGGGCTTGGCCTTATGCTGCTGACCAGGCGGTTGTACAACGCCATGTGGATGCAGTTGGGGATGGCCATAGTCGCAGGCACGCTCAGGTTCTGGGCGCCTGTCGGCACATGCGTCATATGCTCGGCGCTGGCCATAATGGCAGAAGGTCTCGTATTCGAACTCATATTCAACCGCCCGGTGTTCAACATCAACCGCTCATCCAACATGAGGAGCGCAAAGACGCTGGCGCTCGTCGGTGTCATCGCCGGCTTCACCATTTATGTGACCGGCTACATGTTCACCCAGATATTCACCCCCATACTGACGGCCGGGACATTCAGCATCTCCAACTTCATCAGCGTCCTGCCCCTGATATTCGGGAGCGGGTTCTTCGCCGCGGTCTTCGGAGGAATATCGACCCCGTTGGCGGTTCTGGCAAAGCAATTGTACGTCAATGTGACGACAATAAGGAAAGAGCATTACTACATCGCGGCCGCCGGAATATCAACCTTCTGCTGGGTGCTGGTGTTCGCGTTCTTCTATATCTGAGGTGAGGGCATGGCCAAGATCATCGTGTTTCACCCGGAGAAATGCAAGGGCTGCGGAGAGTGCATGAAGGCATGTTCCAATGTCCACCACAAGAACGACAAGGGTGGGGAATGGTCAGCCATCCGGATTATCAAGACTGACGCGGGATTCCAGATGACGGACTGCAACATGTGCGGCCTTTGCATCGACATGTGCCCAGCCCAGGCAATCAGGCGAATGACCAATGGAACTGTAGTAATAGACAAGAAGAAATGCGTGGGCTGCCAGGCCTGCGTGGGTTTCTGCCCCAGAGGGGTCATGAGGAAGGCGCCCGAAGTCATCGTTCCGTTCAAGTGCATCGCCTGCGGCGCATGCGTGAGAGCGTGTCCCGAAGGCGCGCTGGAACTGAAGGAAGTGGACCTCGATGAGATACGCGAGGAAGTGTATGCAAAACACGGGAGGGTGTGCAAATGAACGGACCGGAGCAAACAGTAGACTGCGAATTCAAGCCCATCACGCTGAAAACGGCCGATGGCTTCGAGACCGGAAACACCGTCCACAAGTGGGACCTGGATAAGTTCAGGAAAGGCCACAAGGTGCTGGCCGAATACAAGTACGAGAAGCGCCCGGTGGTCCGCGGATACGCCGGCCGAACGCTATATGTGAACCTCTCAACCAACGAGATTAAGGAAAAGCCAGTAGATGATGAAATGAAGAGAATGTTCACGGGCGGCAAGGGCTTCGACCTGAAGCTTCTCAGGGACGCAATCAAGCCCACCACCCGCTGGAACAGCGAGGAGAACGAGCTGGTCATGGCTGCGGGACCGCTCTGTGGGACCACCCAGTACTCCGGAATGGGAAAGTGCCTGGCCGTGACTATTTCGCCCCTCACCAACATGCCCTGCGACTCCAATGCCGGCGGCTATTTCGCGCCATACATGAAGTTCTCAGGTTTCGATGCCATCGAGATACAGGGCAAGGCCAAGGAAGAAGTCGCTGTTGTCATTGACGGCAAAGAGGGAAAAGTGACTATCGAAACCACCCCGTTCGAGGATGTGAACGCCCACCTGGTGGCTGAGCAGATGACTTATCTCTATGCCGCAGAGGACACAGAGGCGGCAAGGCAGAAGGTGGCAGTCGTTTCCGCGGGAAAGGGCGCCGAGACCAGCTTCTGGGGCATACTCAACATATCCTTCTACGACCCGCGCAGAAAAGTGGCCAGGCTGAAACAGCACGGCCGCGGCGGGCTGGGTACCGTGTTCCGGGACAAGAAGCTGAAGGCTCTTGTCGCCAGGGTGGAGCATTTTGATGGACTGTCCAACAACCCCGCCAATCCTGACAAGGTTGCAGCGACAGGCCTGAAGCACCACAGAGAGATGCGGGACCTGGACAAGGACCAGTGCAACATGCGCGTCGTTGGAACCGGGAACATTGTGGAGGTCATGGACGCGTACGACCTGCTGCCGGTGGAGAATTATCGGTTCGGCTCCCATCCCAAGGCAGCCAACCTGCACTCGCCGCACTTCTACAAGCGATTCACGCAGGTCATTCCCGACGGATGCTGGTACGGCTGCACCATGGCATGCGCCAAAGTGGTCGACGGATTCCAGGTCATGACCGGCCCCTACAGGGGAATGAAATTCTCCGTGGACGGGCCTGAATACGAGAATGCAGGCGCATGCGCCAACATGGGAATGTGGGACCCGGACTGGGTCATAGAGTGGAACTTCTACTGCGACTGCTACGGCCTGGATACCATCTCCTTCGGCACTGGCATGGCATATTACATGGAGATGTATGAGTATGGCATACTCAACAAGGAACGCTGCGGCGGCCTGGAGCTCCAGTGGGGCAACGCCGAAGCCATCATGGAATTCATGCACCGCATCGCCAGAGGGGAGAAGGACGAGTTCGTCCAGGTTGCCTCCAAGGGAATACGAAAGACCAAGGACTGGCTCATCGAGAAGGGCTGGGGCGATCCCTACATCATCGAGAACTGCGGCATGGAACAGAAGGGGCTGGAAGTGTCCGAATACGTATGCAAGGAATCCCTTGCCCAACAGGGCGGGTACGGGCTCACCAACAAGGGGCCGCAGCATGACGAGGCATGGCTCATATTCATGGACATGGTGAACAAGCAGATTCCGACTTTCGCGGACAAAGCCGAGGCGCTGCACTACTTCCCCATCTGGAGGACCTGGTTCGGCCTGGTTGGCCTGTGCAAGCTCCCATGGAACGATGTGACCCCGCCGAGCAATGCGACTTCAAAAGAACCGGCCAAGATACCGGAGCATGTACAGAACTATGCGGACATAATGAGCGCCACCCTGGGCAGGGAGATTAAGCCCCAGGACCTCATAGATCAGAGCGAGAAGGTTTACAACTTCCAGCGCGCCATGAACGTCTGGATGGGCCGCGGAACCCGCAAGGACGACCGCATGCCCTTCAGGGCGCTGGGGCCGGTCACGGAGATGGAGTATCTGTCCAGGAAGGACAGGTATGACAAGCAACTTGTTTCCGATATCGGACTGGATGCGCACAAGGTCGCCACCATGAACACGACCCAGAAGCTTGAGGTAATCAAGGAATACCGCCTTGACCAGTACCAGAAACTATCGGACGCGGTATACATGAGGCGCGGCTGGACCCAGAACGGGATACCGACGCCGCAGAAGATGCGGTCGCTCGGATTCACAAGCGACGCATTCCTGGATATGCTCCAGAAAAAGATTGACGAGGATGAGAAGGCCGGGCTGAACGCCTGGGGCGGAAATTACAAAGGAGACGAGAAGCCGCCGTCGGCCGAGCGCAGATACTGGGAGAAATGGTAGACAATGGACAGGATCATCGGTTTCTGCGGCCTCGTCTGCACCGACTGCCCGGCCTACCTAGCCACCCAGAAGAATGACGAGAAGCTTAGGAAGGAAACCGCAGCCAAATGGTCGGAGATGTACCATTCGGACATCAAGCCGGATGCCATCAACTGCGATGGCTGTACTACACCAGGAAAGAAATTCCATCACTGCACCGAGTGCGAGATGCGGCTGTGCGGTCTGGCGAAGGGCGTGAAGAACTGCGGGCATTGCACTGACTACGCATGCGACAAGCTGGTGGCGTTCTTCAAGTACGTGCCGGACGCGAAGGACGTGCTGGACGCGGAGAAGCGCGCCTCGGGATAGGCGCGCAGCTACATCCTGTACAACGAGAACCCCGCCTCCGGTATCGGCGCGTTCAGCGCCGCCGATATGCCCAGGGCCAGCACCAGCCGCGTCTGCGTCGGGTCGATTATGCCGTCATCCCATATCCTGGCGGACGAATAATACGGATTGCCTTCCTGCTCGTACTTCTCCAGGATGGGCTTTTTGAGATTCTCGACCTCTTCCTGGGTCATCTCCACGCCCTTGCGGAACAGCTGGTCCTTCTTGACTGTGGATAAGACATTCGCAGCCTGCTCGCCGCCCATGACGCTTATCCTGGCGTTGGGCCACATCCAGAGCTGGCGCGGCCCGTAGGCGCGGCCGCACATGCCGTAATTTCCGG
The DNA here is from genome assembly GCA_046485165.1 of Thermoplasmata archaeon. GTDB lineage: Archaea > Thermoplasmatota > Thermoplasmata > SG8-5 > SG8-5 > UBA147. Next base: position 4,113 of record JAWOHM010000089.1, on the reverse strand, counting down.
CACCGAAGCTTCCGCCTATGAGCACTGTGAATTTCGGCACCTGGGCGTTGGATACCGCAGTCACCATCTTGGCGCCGTCCTTGGCTATGCCCCCGGATTCTGCTTTCGTACCGACCATGAAGCCGGTGATGTTCTGCAAAAAGACCAATGGAATCTTCCGCTGGCAGCACATCTCGATGAAGTGCGTGCCCTTGAGCGCGCTTTCCGAGAATAATACACCATTATTCGCCAGTATGCCGACCGGATATCCCATGATGTGTGCGAATCCCGTGACCAGCGTCTGGCCGTACAGCTCCTTGAATTCGTGGAATTTGCTGCCGTCCACAACCCTGGCTATGACCTCGCGGACCTCGAATGGGTGCTTCGAGTCCTTCGGGATGATGCCGTAAATCTCCTCAATCGGATACTTCGGGTCCTCGGGTTTCCTGGTCTTGATGTGGGATTTGGGCTGGCGGTTCAGATTCTCAAGAATATTCCTGCCGACATGCAGGGCTTGCTCATCGTTCAGGCAGTAGTGGTCGCTGACTCCGGATTTTCTGCAATGCACATCCGCGCCGCCCAGGTCTTCCGAGCTGACCTCTTCCCCGGTCGCCGCTTTCACCAGCGGCGGACCGCCCAGGAATATCGTGGCATTGCCCTTGACCATGACTGTCTCATCCGACATTGCCGGGACATACGCGCCGCCGGCAGTGCATGAGCCCATGACCAGCGCTATCTGCGGTATCATCATGGCAGACATTCGCGCCTGGTTGTAGAATATTCTGCCGAAATGCTCACGGTCCGGGAACACCTCATCCTGGAGCGGCAGGAACGCGCCGCCGGAATCAACAAGATAAACGCATGGCAGGTTGTTCTCCATGGCTATCTCCTGGGCCCGGAGATGCTTCTTCACGGTCATCGGGTAATATGTTCCGCCTTTCACGGTGGCGTCGTTTGCGATTATCATCACCTCTCTGCCGTGAACGACGCCTATGCCCGTGACTATGCTGGCGCATGGCGCCTGGCTCTCGTACATGCCCACGGCAGCCAGCGGGTTCAACTCAAGGAACGGCGTGTCCGGGTCGCATAGCGCGTCTATCCTCTCCCTGGCCAGCATCTTCCCGCGGGACTTGTGCAGTTTCACCTGCTCCGCGCCGCCGCCCGCTTTGGCCCATTCTATCTTCTCTTTCAGGTTAGCTATGAGCTTGAGGTAGTGCTCCCTGTTCTCCTTGAATTCTTCACCGCTGACGTCTATCTTGCTCTCAATGATGTCCATTGGTTCATTCCTCCTTCTTTTCCATCTGGACCAGCAGTTCGCCGATGTCCACCTGGTCGCCCACCTTGAAATTTATCTTCTCGACTTTTCCATCGTAAGGCGCCTTGATCTGGTATTCCATCTTCATGGCCTCGATGGTTATCAGGACCTGGCCAGCCTTCACCATGTCGTTGCCGGCTGCGCTCACGGCCGTGACCTTGCCAGAAATGGGCGAGGTGATGTTGGATGGGAGTTTGTCGAAACTTGCCGGCCTGGCCCCCGCCTCGACCCTGTCGAACCGGTACACATCCCCGTTGATGAATATGTGCCGTTGATTGCCCTCGGCGGCGATATTGCATTTAGTCACCTTGCCGTTTATGGTCATGGTGAAGAATCCCGGCTTCATCTCCTTCGATTCCACCTTGAAGGTCTTGTCGCCGATGCCCACCTCGAAGGCCTCTCCCTGGCGGGTTATCTTGACCGGGTACTGTTTTCCCTGATGCTCATAATGTAGCTCCATCATATCACCTCAACCGTCTATCCTCCATCTGCCAACTGTCGTCCACGGAGATGCCGCTTCCGGCTCGGCCTGGCCCTCTGCGGATGCCTCTGCAATGCCCGAATGCTTCAGGTCATCTATCGCTGCGGCTATGAGAACCTCCGGGGGCAGGGTCTCGGACACCACCCAGCTGCTGAAATGGTTCTCTATGAAATGCGTGTCAATGTCCCCGCTGACGAATGATGGGTGGTGGACAATCGCCCTCAGGAAAGGTATATTTGTGGTTACACCGAGGGCGATGTAATTGGACAGTGCCCATTCCAGTTTTCTGGAAGCATCCCGCCGGTCCTCGCCGTATACTATGAGCTTGGCCAGCATGGGGTCGTAGTACGGGGATATCTTGTAGCCCTGAGCTATGCCGGTGTCATGCCGGATGTTCATCCCGGTGGGGAGTTCCACGGTCTTCAGCGTCCCGGTGCTGGGCATGAAGTTCTTCTCCGGGTCTTCCGCGTAAATGCGGCACTCGATGGCATGGCCGCGCTGCGTTATCTTGTCCTGTTCCAGAGTCAATGGCTCGCCCATGGCTATCCTTATCTGCCACTTGACTATGTCAATCCCGGTGGTCATCTCGGTGATGGCATGCTCCACCTGCAGGCGGGTGTTCATCTCCAGGAAATAGAAGTTCTTGGCGGCATCCAGCATGAACTCCACAGTGCCGGCGTTGGTGTAGCCGATGGTCTTGGCGGCGAGTATGGCGACCTGGCCCATCTTTGACCTGAGTTCCTCGTCCAGCGCGATGGATGGGGTTTCCTCCACGACCTTCTGGTGCCGCCTCTGGATGGAGCATTCCCTCTCGAACAGGTGGATTATCTTGCCATGCTCGTCCGCAAGTATCTGGAACTCGATATGCCTCGGTTTCGGGAGATATTTCTCGAGGAGCAACTCGTCGTACCCGAACGAGGACTTAGCTTCCCTCCTTGCGGAAGCCACGGCTTCATCAAGCTCCCCAATGTTGTTTACAATCTTCATGCCCTTGCCACCGCCGCCTGCTGAGGCTTTTATCAGAACGGGAAATCCGATGCGCTGGCATGCTTCCCGAAGCGTCTCCTTCTCCTCCCCGGTGAATCCCGGAATGACTGGCACGCCGGCATTCCGCATTGTGCGCTTCGCTTCGATTTTATCCCCCATGCCATGTATGACCTCCGGGGTCGGGCCTATGAACTTGATTCCGGCATCCTTGCATGCCTGGGCGAACTCCGCCCTCTCGGAGAGGAAACCGTATCCGGGATGGACAGCATCTGCACCGCTCTTTTTTGCTATGTCTATGAGCTTCTCTATGTTCAGATAGCTTGCCGAAGGGGTCGGGTCCCCAAGCGGGTAAGACTCATCCGCCATTTCCACATGGGGGGACTTTGCGTCCACGTCAGAATAAACGGCAACAGTGCCTATGCCCATCTCCTGGCATGCTGTCATTATGCGCACCGCTATCTCGCCGCGGTTGGCCACCAGTATCTTCTTTATCTCCATATCAGGACCTCCATTTCGGCTCTCTCTTCTCAAGGAATGCGGACACGCCCTCCTTGCCCTCGGGGGATGCCCTGGCATCGGCTATGGCGGTGATGCAGTACTTCTTGAACTCGGGCCTTTCCTTCCTCGCGCCGGCCCTGGCCAAACGCTTGCATGCCTTCACGGCCTCCGGGCCGCCGGATATAATTTGCTTCACAAGGTAATCCACAACGCCATCGAGTTCGCCCAGGGATGCCACATCATCGAACAGCCCCAATGTCCTGGCCATGTCGGCCTTCAGGCGCTCGCCGGTCATGAAAAGCTGGGTTGCCCTTTTGGCCCCGATGCGGTCTATGACATAGGGCGATATCACGCCCGGCAGAAGCCCGAGCTTCACCTCGCTGAAGCCTATCTTCGCATCCTCGCTGGCTATTGCAAAGTCACAGGCACAGGCAAGCCCGGCGCCACCGCCCAGCGCGGCCCCGTTCACCCTGGCAATGGTCGGTATCTCGATGTCCTCCAGGGCCTGGAACATGGCAGATAGCTTCTTTGCGTCCTCGGCGTTCTTTTCCCGGGAATATTCACCCATGCGTTTCATCCAGTTGAGGTCGGCGCCCGCACAGAATGATTTGCCCGCGCCGGTGATTATGATGACCCTGGCATTCTTGCTTTTTGTGGCCTTGGTGAAGGTCAGCGTGAGCTCGGCTATCATCCTTTCGTCGAACGGGTTGTGAACCTCCGGGCGGTTCAATGTCAGGGTGACAATTCCCTCGCCCTCGACCATGATGGTCTCATAATTCGAAGACATGTGCATCCTCCAGTATTTTCTCAGCGATGAGATAATTCATTAAATACGTTACTGTCTGAAGTTCGG
>JAWOHM010000081.1:0-9860 GCA_046485165.1 Thermoplasmata archaeon | reverse complement strand
GTGCTTCCTGATGAACCTGGCATGCTGCTCCACCAGGGGCTTGGTCGGCGCCATGAACAGTATCTTGCCCGGTTTGGTCCTGAGCGTTTCCGCAATGACCAGGGCGGCGATTATGGTCTTCCCCAGGCCGGTGGGCAGGACGACCAGGGTCGAGCGTTTCATGCTCGAATCGGCTATCGCTGTCTGGTAATGCCTCTCCTCTATCGTGTCGGGAACAATCATCTGGTGGCTGACGAACACACATCCCTATAGGCGAATCTTATAAAGAATGTTTGGGGGAGGTCGCCGAAACTAGTCATAAAGTTCATTACGGGAATTGGCTTCCCGCAGTCTGTGAGTGCGGAACTCAGAGAGGTGCAAAACCCAGAAGACATGGACCGCGCCAGGTCCATAAGGCTCCGGGTATTCGTCCGCGAGCAGAATGTGCCAATGGAAATCGAGATGGATGAGTATGACGCGGTCGCAATCCACATGGTCTGCCTTCTGGACGGCCGCGTTGTCGGCACAGGCCGCCTTGTCCAGATGCCGGACGGGATGAAGCTTGGCAGGGTTGCTATACTTAGGGAGCACCGGGGCAAGGGCCTTGGCACCGGAATAGTGAGATGGCTTCTCGGGAAGGCCATGGAATCTGGTGCAAAATCAGTTTACGCCAATGTCCAAATTGGCGCAATGGAATTCTATGAAAAGCTGGGTTTCCGTTCCTCCGGTGGAATATTCATGGAAGCCAACATTGAACATATCAAGATGGTGCTTGATATCTGAGCCTTAACAGTGAGTTACATCCCCATGGAACACAACCTGCCAATTTGCCATTTTCTTAGTGCCAACCTATTAATCCCACTTATCATTTCCCCTGGAAAAAGAGGAATATCCATGTCAGAAAAACACGTGTATCTCTTCGCAGAAGGGAACGGAAAGATGAAGGAACTGCTCGGCGGAAAGGGTGCCAACCTGGCCGAGATGACCAGGATAGGGCTGAACGTGCCCCCCGGTTTCATAATCACCACCGAGGTCTGCAACCTGTACATGAAGGCTGGCAGGAAGCTGCCGAAGGACCTCATGGCCCAGGTCAGAACGTCCATGAAGCACCTGGAAAAGCAGACAGGCAAGGGTTTCGGCAACCAGAAGAACCCGTTGCTGGTCTCTGTCCGTTCCGGTTCCAGGGTGTCCATGCCCGGAATGATGGATACAATACTGAATCTCGGACTCAACGATGACACTGTCACCGCACTGGCAAAGGCCACGAAGAACGAGAGGTTCGCCTGGGACTGCTACCGCAGGTTCATCCAGATGTATGGCGATGTGGTCATGGGGGTCCAGAAGCTCCCGGGCGAGGATCATGAGCCTTTTGAAACTGTCATACACGAACTCAAGCAGGCGCGGTACCGCAAGGACATAGAGGACACGAAGCTCACGGCCGCCGACATCAAGGAGCTGGTGCGGCTCTTCAAGGCGCTCATCAAGAAGCGCACAGGGAAGGCATTTCCCACGGACCCCTGGGACCAGCTTGACGGGGCCATAGCAGCGGTCTTCGATTCCTGGATGAATGACCGCGCCGTGGTTTACAGGCGCAAGTATGGCTATCCCTCGGACTGGGGCACGGCCGTCAATGTCCAGACCATGGTGTTCGGCAACACCGGCGAGAAGTCCGGTTCGGGGGTCGCATTCACCCGCAACCCGGCCAACGGCGCAAAGGAGTTCTACGGCGAGTTCCTGATGAACGCCCAGGGCGAGGATGTGGTCGCAGGCGTGCGCACCCCGGAGCCTGTGGCCAACTTGAAGAGGGTCATGCCACCGGCTTACAAGGAACTGGACCGCATCCGCAACATCCTAGAGAAGCATTTCAGGGATGTACAGGACTTCGAATTCACCATAGAGGATGGCAAGGTCTACATGCTCCAGACCAGGAATGGCAAGCGCACCGCAATGGCCGCATTGAAATTCTCCATGGATATGGAGGAAGAGAAGCTCATAGATTGGAAGACCGCCATAATGCTGAACCCCGCAGACCAGCTGGACCAGCTTCTGGCGCCGGTATTCGACCTGGCCGATGTCAAGAAGAGCAAGGCCATCGCCACCGGGCTGCCCGCAGGCCCCGGCGCGGCATCTGGCAAGATATGCCTGAACGCCGACAGGGCGGCAGCAGCGGCAGCGAAAGGCGAGAAGGTCCTGCTTGTGCGCAGCGAGACATCCCCCGAGGACCTCAGGGGCATGATAGCAGCCGACGGCATACTCACCGCAAAGGGCGGGGTATCATCCCACGCGGCGTTGGTGGCCAGGCAGATGGGCAAGGTCTGCATCTGCGGCGCAGGGGCGCTGGCCATCGATTATGGCAAGAAAACTGTCACCGCGTCAGGCAAGACCTTCAAGGAAGGGGAATACCTTTCCATCGACGGAACTGCCGGGACAGTGTACGCGGGCGCAATCAAGACCGCGCCATCCGAGATAATCGCCGGCCTGTTGCATGGCGACAAGGCGGCCAGGAAGACAGAGAAGTTCAGGTACTTCCAGCAGCTCATGGAGTGGTGTTCCCAGGTGACCAGGATGAACGTCCGCACCAACGCGGACAACCCGGAGCAGACGCGCAATGCAGTTGCTTTCGGCGCCCAGGGCATCGGGCTCTGCAGGACCGAGCACATGTTCTTCGAGGGAGACCGCATCGACGCAATGCGCGAGATGATACTGGCCGATAACGAGAAGAACCGCAGGAAGGCACTGGCCAAGATACTCCCTTACCAGAGAAGCGATTTCGAGGGCATTTTCATCGCGCTGGACGGCTACCCGGCGACCATCCGGTTGCTTGACCCGCCGCTGCACGAGTTCCTGCCCCATACCGACGAGCAGCAGAAGGCGCTCTCGAAGAAGACCGGCATTCCGGTGCAGAAGATAAAGCAGCGCGTGGAGCAGCTTCACGAGTTCAACCCGATGCTGGGCCACCGCGGCTGCCGTCTTGGCATAGCCTATCCCGAGATAACCGAGATGCAGGCCAGGGCCATATTCGAGGCCGCCGCCAGGATTGCCAAGAAGAAGATCAAGGTCAAGCCGGAGGTCATGATTCCCCTAGTCGGTTTCGCGAAGGAGCTGGAGCTACAGGTGGACATAGTCCGCCGGGTCGCAAAGGAGGTCATGGCCGAACAGAAAGTCAAATTCGATTACCTGGTCGGGACCATGATAGAGATTCCCAGGGGTGCGCTCACCGCTGACGAGATAGCCGGGGTGGCGGAGTTCTTCAGCTTCGGAACGAACGACCTCACGCAGACCGGCCTGGGCATCAGCCGCGACGACATGGGTGGCTTCCTGCAGGTCTACACCGAGAACGACATATTCAAGAGGAACCCCTTCGCGACCCTGGACATCACCGGCATCGGCCAGCTCATGGAAATAGCCGTGGCCAAGGGCCGCAGCGCAAGGCCCAAGATAAAGCTGGGCATCTGCGGGGAGCATGGAGGCGACCCCGAGTCCGTGAAATTCTGCCACAAGCTGGGCCTGGATTACGTCAGCTGCTCGCCCTTCAGGGTGCCGGTGGCGCGGTTGGCAGCGGCGCAGGCCGCTCTGGCGGACGGGAAAGCTGCAAAAAAGGGAAAACGCAAGTAGTTAGGCGCCCAGATCCCCGTCCAGCTGCCTTCTCGCATCCTTGGCCATCGCCAGCTCCTCTTCCCATTGCTCCAGTGTGTCCAGGGTCTCCTTGAGCTGACGCAGGCAATCGATGCAAATCCACTGTTTCCCGATGGTCTTGCCCGGAGTTTTTCGATAACAGATGGCGCCGCACATCCAGCATGTGTTCATCTCCTTTGTGCGGTGCTCGGCATAGGCCTCCATCTTGCGGCCCTCGACTATGCTCTCGATGACCATCCTGCGCCTTGCGCTGTCGGCTTCGGCCGGAGCTTGTTTTGCCATTGTTTCGCCTGCTGATTATGTGTATAGTTTCAACATATATTACGATTTGTATTCTCAATGGGCTTTGTGCCGTACCCTCACGGCCTCGCCCCTGTCCGATTGAACCATCTCCTCCCCGGACATCCTGGCGGTCCCGGATGCGGCCGCGTCGCCGTTCCGCACCACGACCACCTCATCCCCCACCCGTATTTCCGGGCTGGCCGACACCACGCCAACCGCGAACAGGTTGCCGGTCATCTCGAAATCCTCCATCGCCACGGTATGAATTTTCCTCTCCGCCAGCAGCCTGGCGCCGTCTATCGTGGGCACCAGCATTCCGTTGGCCTGCGAGATGGTGGCCAATTGCTTCTTCTGCCTGACCACCCTGACCTGGGGAAACCTCCCCGCCATGGCGCAATCAGAGAATATTTTCCTGGCATCCCTGCCGAACTGGAACGCTGCCATGCATGCAATCTCCTCGGAGGCGCGGTTCTTCCAGCCCGACCCGGTTCCCGATATCCGGCTCAGTGCCGCTGTGAGATTGTGAAGCGATTCGTTTGAAACCGGCGACCCCAGAACCGTGCTTTCAGCATCCAGATCATCAAGGAGGCCTTCACCGAGGTGGTTTATTATGTGTGTATAATTATTAATATTTAAATATTCTTTTAAAAGATTATTAATCATCGCCTTCTCGTCCTCGAACCAATGCCCGGTGACCGGTATGTCATAATGCTGTGCCGGGTAGAACAGCTCCAGCTCCCTGGGCACCAGGCCGAGCGGGGAAGTGACAATCACCTCGTGAACCCTCGGAGCCGCGCCGCTCTCGGCGATGGCCCGGGAAAAGAACCCATGGCTCTTGGAGCTGGAATACGGTTTCTTGGCAGAGCAGGGCAGCAGCACCAGCACGTCCGGGGTCGGCGGCTTCCTGTACCTCTCGATGATGCGCCTCCGGAACCGGACTATGTCGGGGCGGCCAAGGGCAAGTCTTGTTGTGGCCACGAAATTGCCCGATACGACCGGAAATCTCGATTCCTGGTATGCGAAATGGTGCATGTCCAGGTGCCGGAGCATCTCCACCAGTTTCGGCGAGGTCTTGACGCGATACTCCACGTGCTCTCTGATATTCCCATGGGCGATTTTCGACCTTGTCCGGAGCATCTCCGCATGCATGGACATGAGATTGTGCCGATGGATGCCCTCGTTGCCGGAGCATGCCTTGCAGGCGCAGAATTCATCGGGCTGAGCCGGCCCGTCCCGCGTCAGGAACACGCCCCGGCCGGAGAGAAGCGCCGCCCTGGCGGAGTCCAGGACATCAACGCCCATGTATGCCAGCAATGCAATGTTGTTCGGCAGCGCGACGCCGGGAAGATAGAGTCCGGCCCGGTACCCGATAGCCTCCCTTATCCTTACAACGGAATCTATAAATATCTTTGCATTTTGATATAATTCAATTGAATTATCTAAAATGAATAAATCTATCTGGCCTCTCAAAGCGACAATCTCTTCACTCGTTGTTCCCGGCCTTATGATGCAGGCCTTTTCATGGACGTCCGGTTTGTCCGCGGGCTTCCAGGCATGCGGCAATCCCGAGTAATCCCGCAGGGCGAATCTGTCCGAACCACCGACCGCTATCCGGATTCCATTTTCATCATGGCGGACAGTCGCCTCCGAATGCTGCGGCGCAGGAAACCTGCCAGTGTCCAGATACAGAATCGCGGGTGTGGGCAGTTCCCACCCATCGCCCGAAAGCCTGCCCGTGCGCCCGCAACCGGCCCTGGATATTGCCTCGAACATTGCCTCTCGATAGCCTTGCGCAATATTAAAGTTTCATCGGTTTTGAATGGTGAAATAAGCGTTTCTGCCACGGAAAGCTATAAATACCAAACGTCTATCCTGGAATCGGTTTGACGGTCACAGCGGTGGGGCCACACCTGGTCTCATTCCGAACCCAGAAGTTAAGCCCACCTGCGTTCTGCGTAGTACTGTGGTACGAAAGTCCACGGAAAGCGCAGAACGCTGTCAGCCACTTTTTTCTTTGAGCGAAAACTGCGCTGGCTCTTTTTAGCGAGCCTTGCGAGCTATAAAGTTAGACGAGGCTGTGCCTCGTCATAACACCGCTCGGCAAAGAAAAAACTGGATAAAATAAATTCATTATTGATAATATAGAAACCTCGGGTGAGCCTGCTCGTTTTCGCATTGTTTCTTTTTTGTCTCTCCGAGCCACATTTTCCAGGCTGTGTTCGTGGCAGCTAACAAAATACTGACTATACATTCAAAGTCTGTTGGCGATTCCCAACAAGATAATAACAACATTTCTCAAAGCCACTTTTTTCTTTGAGCGATTGCTGCGCTGGGTCTTTTTGGCGAACTATGTGAGCCATAAAGTCTGACGAGGCTGTGCCTCGTTTTGATGGCCTCGGCAAAGAAAAAACTGGATAAAATATAATTATTATTGATGATATAGAAACCTCGGCCAATCCTGCTCGTAATCGCATTGTTTCTTTTTTGTCTCTCCGAGCCACATTTTCCAGGTTATGTCCGTGGCAGCTAACATACTATCGATTATACATCTAAAGTCTGTTCGGTGGCCAAGACGAGCACGTATCCTCACGTTCTGCATTCAGAGTGTTCGTCGCAGTCGCCAAACTAGCGATTCTATCATTCTGTACCGCAGTCTGTTTGGCGATTCCCAACAAGATAACAACAACATATCTCAAAGCCACTTTTTTCTTTATCTTTTCAATGAAAGCGCACTTTCTCTTTACCTCCCCATAACATTGAAATAGATATATGCCATTAACTGCGTAAGGATGTGATGCATTGGTCTCGGCTCTCAACATTATCGGCAGCGATAGGAGTCTTCAGGAGCACTGGCTAAAGCGTTTTGTCGCTATCCTCATCGACAGCTTCATTATCTATGTGATCGGTTCCATTCTGATGCAGTTTGCAATACTGCCCCTCAACTGGTCCATACCCAACCCCTGGGTGATGGTCTGGCCGCCCCTTTCCGGGGTCATGTTGTTCATCTATTCCCTTATCATGGAGGCATCGGGCGGGGCTGCAACCCTGGGCAAGAGGATAATGGGCCTCAGGGTCATTGCCATGAACGATGACATGGATACGGGAAAAGCAGCCATTCGGAACCTTTCCAAGGTCTACGCGCTGTTCTTTCTTCTTGACTGGCTGGTGGGCTTCACCACGGAAGGCGATCCCAAGCAGAAATGGATGGACAGGGTCGCGGGCACCAGCGTTGTGGTCACCAGCATGCTCAGTGAAGAAGAGCAACACACATATCAGACCCAGCAATCGAAGTACGCCCCTCCGCCGCAGGAGCCGTACCCACCCACAAGGCACGAGCAGGTGTACCAGTATCCGCCCCCAACCCCGAAGAGTGCGCCTCCGGCCCAGGACAAATCCCCGGTTTCGGCAGCGGAAGTGAATTGCGCCGCATGCGGCGGACGCATGGCCGAAACCGGCACGGGACGATTGAAATGCATCAGATGTGGCAAGATCCAGTAGGTGTGAGGATGATAGATGACATCGAGGTGACCAGGAAGATTTTCGAACGCTATTCCAGGGAATTCCTTGGCATGACTCGGGTCGACGTGGTCATTGCGGGCGCGGGACCTGCAGGATTGACTGCCGCCAGAGTACTGGCCAAAGCCGGGAAGAAGGTCCTCATCATCGAGAGGAAGCTTGCGCCGGGCGGCGGCATGTGGGGCGGCGGCATGAATTATCCGGTGATAGTGATACAGCCGGAATCCAAGCACCTTCTCGAGGAGGTCGGGGTGAAGCTGGAAGATACAGGCGACGGCTATTTCACCGCCGATTCCATCGAATGCGTCGCCAAGCTTCTGGCAGGGGCAATAGACGCCGGCGCAAAGCTCTGGAATGCAGTTACCGTCGAGGACGTCATGATACGCCATGAAAGGATAAGCGGCGTGGTGATAAACTGGACCGGCGTGGACCTTGCCAAGATGCATGTGGACCCACTCACCATTGGCGCGGATTTCGTCGTTGACGGCACAGGCCATGATGCCAGCGTCTGCACGGTGGCCAGAAGAAAGGCCGGAAAGCTCGACACACCGAGCGGGAATGTCGAGGGCGAGCGTTCCATGTGGGCCGAGGTCGGGGAACAGACCGTAGTGGAGAACACCAGGGAAGTTTTTCCGGGCCTCGTGGTGATCGGCATGGCAGCGAATGCCGTGATGGGCGCTCCGAGGATGGGCCCCATATTCGGCGGCATGCTTCTCTCGGGCGAGAAGGCCGCGGCGCACATTATTGCGAATTCGAAATAACCAAAGGTTTATACGGAATCGGGATATTGCCCACAAGAGTGTGAATATGACTGACGTTGTTGAAAACCTGGCCAGGCGGCTTCGCGAAACCCCGGACATGCCAGTGTCCGCCCAGGACCTGGCTTCAGAGTTCGGGCTATCAGAGGCAAAAATGGCGCGGAACATAAGCGACCTCATGAAGCGCGACGGCTTCTTCGACCTGGGAAACAACAGGCTCATGTTCACGGGGAATTCCGACACGGCGGCATTCGAGATATTCCGCACGGCAGCGGCGCACATCACTTTCGAGGAATATGTCCGCCACAGGGAACAGCCACACATACTCATGAGACTGTCCAGGGACAGGGAAGTTGCATGCCGCATGGACACCGAGAAAATGCTCCAGGCGTCCATCAAGGAGAAGGAGCGCTCAAGGGGGAATAGAGTTTTCTAATGCCCATTCTCCCAGGCCCAGGCATGCCCCTACGAGGCGCCAGAAGAAGGTGCAGACCCCAAAGAAGAGGCGCCTGAACCTCCGCAGGACCATCGAATTCAAGTACGAGCTGAACAAGATACTTGATGGCCTTCCCGAGAATATCACTGGCACGTTGAAGGGGTCCATAATCGCAAAGGCCGACAAGATGGACCAGGACGCGGCCATGGATTTCATAGAGTCCAAGGTCAAGGACGGCAGCATAGATGAGGAGACCCGGGAGAAGCTGTTCAGGCTGCTCAAGTATTTCTGTGTCTACAGGTAAATGTTTTATACATTTTCGACGATACTGGTGGGCGGGGGCATGTAAATGTTGATAAGATGGCACGGACATTCCTGTTTCGAGATAGGCAGCGAGGGCGCGATAACAATAGTCACGGACCCGCATGACGGCAAGTCCATAGGCATCAGGCCTCCGGTGGTATCGGCCAACATCGTCATGATGAGCCATGACCACTTCGACCACAACTGCGAGAGGGTCGTCCAGGGCTTGGACAAGAAGCTGGTCACCAAATCCGGGAATCACAATATCAAGGGCGTCCCGATTGTGGGGATACCCAGCTATCATGATGAGGAGGGCGGGAAGAAGCGCGGAGAGAACGTCATATTCAGGTTCGAGCTGGAAGGGCTGAGGTTCTGCCACATGGGGGACCTGGGCCACGTGATTGACGAATCCCAGGTTTCCAAGATTGGCCAGGTTGATGTCCTTTTCATCCCTGTCGGCGGAACGTTCACTTTGGACGCGGACATGGCCTGGAAGGTAATAGGCCTGCTCAAGCCCCGCGTGATAGTCCCCATGCACTTCCGCATCGGCGGACTCTCACTGTCCATCGCACCTGTGGACGGATTCCTGGCCAAGGCAAACCCGGAGCTTGTGGTGAAGGTTGGCAATGAAGTCGAGATGGCCTCCGAGGACCTGCCCGACGAGCAGGAGATATGGGTATTCTCGATGTAGTTCCGGTAATCTCATCGTTTATAGATTGACGATTGCCAACCGGTAATCTCATCGTTTATAGATTGACGATTACCGGCCATACGCTTGGGAATTATTGCTTGTAAAATGACTACCCATGGCGAATGCTTTTTATCGCATGGATTTTGTTCTCGCATTCACCTATTGTTTACAAATTGTTCGAAATCGCTGAAATCCTCTGAATACAGAATGCTCGCAATCGGGTAGGAATGCTCCGCTGTTGATTGCTGATAACCGCATT
>JAWOHM010000071.1:0-6599 GCA_046485165.1 Thermoplasmata archaeon | reverse complement strand
GGCGGAATCCGGAAAGGCCGCCCAGGAGAATGATTTCGAATTCCTTGCCGGAAGATGCCTTTCCCTTGGGCAGAGCGAGCCTTATCAACCGTTTCTGGAAGCGCTCGAAGGCAAGCTGGCAGGGGGTTCCCGTGAAGAAATGCATGACGTGCCCCTGGGGCTCATGGGGATGGACGATACCGGGTCGGATTTTTCAAACTCGGCGAGCGGAGTCCCTCTGGGGCTCATACCCCTCACCCAGGCCCCGGATTCCGATGTGTCCCGCATAGATATGCAATCGGAGAGGGACAAACTTTTCGAGAAGGTGCTTGAGGTTGTGAAAAGGGCCTCGGGCATCAAACCGATGTACCTGTTCATAGATGACTTGCAATGGGCGGACACCGGGACGCTCCAGATGCTGATATACATTGCCAGGAACATCGACGAGTCCCGCGTTCTCATTTGCACGGCGTTCAGGCGCGATGAGGTGGGTTCCGACGGAAAGCCGCTCCCATTCTATCAGACCTTCGACCAGGCTGTGAAAGGCATTCCCAGCACCCAGATAATCCTTGAAAGAATGTCAAGCGCGGAGATCGGGGAGATGATGATGAGCATACTGAACATCAAGAACATGCCTGCCCAGTTCTCCAGCAAGCTCTACGAGGAAAGCTCCGGCAATCCGTTCTTCGTCGAGGAGGTGCTGAGGTCGCTCATGGACGAGGGCATCATCCTCAGGCACGGCCATATCTGGGACAGTGGCCTGGACATCACCAAGATCCGGATTCCGAACACCATCAGGGACGTCATCAGCCACCGCATTGCCAGGCTCGGAGAGGAGGACAAGAAGATACTCAGGTTCGCTGCGGTCGCTGGAGATGTGTTCTCTTTTGCCATTCTGAAGGAGGTCACCGGCATAAACGAGGAGCAATTGCTGGATTCGCTTGACCGCCTCATGATGGCAGACATAGTGCAGGAAGTTGCCAACAGCCAGGAAGAGGAGTACCGGTTCGACCACAAGCTCATCAGGAGCGTCATATACGACAGCATGAGCCAGAGCAGGGTCCGCCTGATGCACAAGACCGTGGGCGATGTGATAGAAAGGCTGTACCCCGATAAGCTCCAGGACTGGGCGTTCGACCTGGCCAGGCATTTCAACCTGGGAAAGCACACCCAGAAAACCTATGACTATGCAATGATGGCCGGAGACAAGGCATTCAAGGCCTTGGCATTTGACAGGGCTGTCGATTATTACATCACGGCCCTCAGGACGATGGACATGCTCTCGCCCGCCGAAGGCTTCGACAGGGACACGGAAAAGCTGAAGCTCTCGATGCGGATTGGCAATCTGTATTACGGCATCGGATTGTGGAACACTTCCGTGAAGTATTTCGAGGAGGCGTACAGGCTGGGCCAGAAGATAGGGGACAACGCCCTGACACTGAAAGCATTGATATCCAGGGGGCATTCGAAACGGTCCATCGGGAACCACAAGGACGCCGAGGAAGATTACATGAAAGCCGGCGAGATAGCGAGCAACATGGGCGACCTGCACAGCATGGGCGATATCGAGAGAGGCCTGGGGTATGTGCATTGGAGGAGGGGAGAGAACAACGACGCCATAGAGCATTACAACCAGAGCATCAGTTACTCCATGAGGGCCGGCGACATCTCTTCCATGGCCAAGGCTTTCATCGAACTGGGCAACGTTTACAACAACTGGGGCCAGTACGAGAAGTCCATCGAGTATTACAGCAAGAGCATCCTCGAACTGGAAAAATTGGACGAATACTCCGAACTGGCCAGAGCCTACAACAACATCGGAGACACTTACCTTCACACGAAGGAATGGGATAAGGCCATAGACGCCCTGGAGAAATGCCGAATCGCATCCGAAAAGATTGGCAACAGGAATATGATAGCCTGGGCAATGTTCAATTCAGCGGAGGCTTTGGCCAACATAGGCGAACTGGACAAGGCCGAGGCCTATTGCATGGAGGCCCTGAACATCTGCGAGAGCCAGGATGACAAGATCGGCATGAACGGCGTATTCAGGTGCCTGGGCATAATCTACAGGTTGAGAAAGAACTGGAGCATGTCGCTGGAGAACATAAACAAGAGCATCCTCATCCTTGAGATGCTTGACATTCCGTTCGACCTTGCCGCGACCTATTATCAACTTGCCCTGACCTATGGGGAGATGGGCGAGACCAGGGCGGCGATAGACAACTACGAGATTGCAAAGAATTATTATGAATCCGTTGGCGCGACCATCCAGGCCGAGTCCCTCGCCAGTGTCATAAAGGAACTTGAAGCCAGCATGAAATGAGGAATCAGGATGAGGAAAGAGTACAGGCCGGACACTTTCGAGAGGAAATGGCAGGAGAGATGGTTCGATTCCGGCATCTGGGAAGGGAATGCCGGGCCGGAAAAGCCAAAGTTCTTCCTGATGTTCGCCTACCCAGGTGTCTCCGGGTACCTGCATGTCGGGCATATGCGGGGCTACACTTACAGCGACGTCATCACCAGGTACAAGAGGATGGCGGGTTTCAACGTGCTCTTCCCGGTAGGCGCCCATGCGACCGGAAATGTTGCAATCACTTTCGCCAGGAAGATAGAGAGGGGAAGCCGGGAGCATATCGAATTCCTGAAAGCCAACGGCTGCCCGGACGCCGAGATAGAACGATTGAAGGACCCGGAATATGTGGTGAAATTCTTCAGCAACATCTATATCAACGAATACTGGAAGAAATTCGGGTTCCTGGCCGATTGGAAAAGGTTCATGACCACCATCGACCCGGGGTACATGAAGTTCATCCAGTGGCAGTTCAGGAAGTTGCATGAGAGGGGCATGCTAATCCAGAAACCGTATTACGGGACCGCGTGCATGGAATGCGGGCCGGTCGCGGTGGACGCCTCGGAAACGGACATATCCAAAGGCGGCAACGCCGAGAAGCTGGAATGGACCCTCTTGAAATTCAGGATGGGCGACGAGTTCCTGGTGGCCGCCACACTCAGGCCGGAGACGGTCTTCGGCCAGACCAATTTCTGGGCCAATCCCGATGTCACATACGTCAGGGCCAGGGTCAACGGCGAAACATGGATACTCAGCCCCCAGGGCGCGGAGAAGCTCAGCTTCCAGAAGGATTCCGTGGAGATAATCGGCGAAGTGGGCGGAAAGGAGCTCATAGGCAGAACCGTGCTCGCGCCCATCATCGAGCGCCAGATTCCCGTCCTCCCTTCAGAATTCACTGACCCGGATTACGGCACCGGGCTGGTGACGAGCGTACCATCGGATGCTCCCTATGACTGGATTGCGCTTCGGGACCTTGCAGGGGACCCGGAAAGTTGCGCCAAATTCGGCATTGACCAGGAAATGGTCAGGGCCATTGAGCCGATACCCATCATCGAATCCCGGGGCTATGGGCTGAACCCTGCCGCTGAGATATGCCGGAAGATGGGCATCGAGAGCCAGAACGACCCGAAGCTCGAGGAGGCGACCAAAGAGATCTACAAAGCCGGGTTTCACACCGGCCGCATGCGGGAGAATTGCGGCCAGTTCGCCGGGAAACCTGTAATGGTGGCGAAAGAAGAGGTCAAATCCATGATGCTGGAGATGGGGGTCGCGGATGTCATGTACGACCTGTCCGAGCCGGTGGTATGCCGGTGCGGCGGTAAGGTAATCGTGAAGCAGATTCCGGACCAGTGGTTCATTGACTACGGGCATCCTGAGGTCACAGGCATTGCCAAGGCCCATGTGGCCCAGATGAACATCCTGCCCCAGGAGTACAAAGATAATTTGCCTGGCATCCTTGACTGGTTCAAGGAGCGGGCCTGCGCCAGGCTCGGCAACTGGCTCGGCACGCCTTTCCCGTATGACGAACGGTGGACGGTCGAGCCGATATCGGATTCCACGCTTTACTCGGCCTATTACATGGTGTCCAACCATGTGAATAATGGCGGCATCGACCCGGAAAAGCTGGACGACGCGTTCTTCGATTGCATCTTTCTTGGCAGGGGCAGCCCGGAGGAGGCCTCGAAGGATTCCGGGATTGACCCGGGATTGATTGCTGGCATCAGAAAGGACTTCGAGTACTGGTATCCCCTGGACATCAACCTGGGCGGGAAGGAGCACCAGACCGTTCACTTCCCTGTGTTCCTGATGAACCATGCGGCCATACTGCCGGAGATGCTCCCGAGGGGCATATTCGTCAATTACTGGATAATCGGAAAGAGCGGCAAGATGAGCAAGTCGAAGGGCGGCGCTGAGCCCATACCGGATGCGGCCAGCACCTACACGGTGGACGGGTTGCGGCTGTATTACTGCCATATAGCCAGCCCCCATGTGGACGTGGAATGGGACCCGGCAGACGTGAACAACTCCCGCAAGAGCGCGGAGAGGGCCTGGCACTTTGCCTCCGAACTGCTGGACATGCGGGGCGGAACCCCCGGACCCATGGATGCCTGGCTGGAATCGCGGATGCACAATCACGTGCTAAATGCAAGGAACATGATGGACGGCATCAGGCTCAGGGACGCGGCCAACATCGTTTATTTCGACATGGCCAACGACCTCAGGTGGTACCTCCGGAGGGGGGGGGACAATGCCGATTTGATAAAGAGGGCGGCCGATGCATGGATCGGCATGATGGCGCCTTTCACGCCGCACATGGCGGAGGAACTGTGGGAGGCGGCAGGCCACGAAAGGATGGTCTCGGCATCGGAATACCCAGACCCGGAGGCGTTCGCCCGCAATGCCGGGGCGGAACTTGCAGAGGATTTCATGGTCAGCGTCCAGGCGGATATTTCCGGCATATTGAAGATGACCGGCATGAGCCCGAAGAAGATTTGCCTTTACACCGCCCCCAAGTGGAAATTCCAGGTCCAGGACATGATGGCAAATGAGAAAAAGGACATGGGTGCGGTGATGAAATGGGCTGTGGCCGACCCGGAGATGAAGAGCAGGTCCAAGGAAATCAGCGCCTTTGCCTCGAAACTGATGAAGGACATCAAGAAGGCCGGCGGGACCAGCGCGATGCCGCAAGACCGAGAAATTGAGGCGCTGAGGTCTGCCGGTGAATTCCTGGCACGGGAGTTCAAGTGCGAGGTGCTGTGCTTCTCCGCCGATGACGGCGAAGCATACGACCCAAAGGGCAAGCGGAACGCCGGAACCCCGGGGAAGCCTGCAATATACGTGGAATGAAGCGTCACTTAGATACGGGGATGAAGTCGTGCAGGGATTCGATGTCCGGGTTGCGTTTCCCCTCGGATACCAGGCACATATTGACGTCTATCATCACAGGCTTGTCAAGGAGATGCTCGTCATACAGCAGCCGGAGAGTGTCATAGTACCGCCTGGCCGTCGCGTGGTCCGGCGCGGAGAACCGCAGCACAAAGTCGTATTCGCCGTTCACATAGAAGAAATTGGTCAGGCGCACATCCTGCTTTCTCGGCTCCTCCCTGGTTATGCGCTGTAAAAGCGTGTTGACCAGGCCTTCCGTCATGGGTTTGGTCTTCATGAGAACCATATAAGAGACATGGCCGAGCCGCTTCTCGTCCAGAACCGCGGTGTAGCCCCAAATGATGTTATCCTCCTCCAGCTGCTTCTTCTTCCTCCAGACCTTCTGCCTGTATGTGCCCAGGTCCCTGGCTATCTCCATGTCGCTGCGTGTGGGGTTCTCCATGAGGGCGTTGAGTATCCTTTCATCGAGGGACTTTTTACCTTTCGCTTCGTTTTCCTGCATAATGTCACCTTTTGTTACATGATGGTATTACAACATTCTTTATGTGTTACAGTGTTATATAGTTAGTGGAGGTGATTGAAAGTGCAGGACAGAACGGAAATGGACTACGAGAAGATAATCATCTACCCATGCGACTATGACGCTGACAAGCGCAGGAAGCTCCACGCCCAGCTCAAGAAGCTCGGCATCAATTTCAGCTACGAGAACTGGTGCTGATTAACATTGTGTAGTTGAGGGCTAGCATTCGAATCTTAGTGGGCTTCCAAATCCCCCAATTTTTGCTTGAAAAGGAAGTTCCTGGTATTTTCATACAGGTCATTGTAAAGTGCTTTAGCATCTTCTTTGTGTTGATTGTCGCCGGTCAACTTATATATTTCATAATGCACCTCAGCGGCATGTTCTTTGTTATCTCCCACTGCCGCCAGCAGGTCCAGGAGCATTTTTGCAGCGGCCCGGGGATTTTCCGAACCTTCCGCAACGGCAATGGAAATCCTTGACCTGAGAGATATGTCGGATCGGCTCAGCTCTTCTGCCAGGCGAACCGCGTTTTCCGCCAAGGCCCTGGCCTCGCTGTGCCTTCCTAGAAGGAGCATCAGGCGCGCTTTGTTTGCTGAATGATCCGCAACGTAAAGCTTCAGGCCCATCTCCTCCGCAATCTCTATCGCGTTACTGTACGCCTCCTCGGCGGATGGATAATCGCCATATTGCTTGTACACGTTGCCCAGGCTTCCGAGGCTTATGCTTATCGCCCTCTTGTCGCCCAGTTCCTTGGCCATTTGGAGCTTCAGCTTGAACTTTTCCTCGGCCCTCTTGAAATCACCGAGATTATAATATATATTGCCTATGTTGCCTTGCACCCTGGCAATGCTTTGCTTGTCA
>JAWOHM010000075.1:0-7054 GCA_046485165.1 Thermoplasmata archaeon | reverse complement strand
GGAACGCGCGCGGGATATGAACCAGTTTATACTGGATGAACTCAACCGCACGCTGGAACTTCTCAATCGCCGGTCCACAACCGAATCGCTAACGGTGCTTGAATCACGATATAGCCAGAATATCAGCTGTTGAACCAGCCCTCGTTGAGCCTCATCCCGTCCCTCTCCAGCACCGGCACTATGACCCAGCGCCAGCCCACCCCCTCCTCCTCCGGATGGGTCGCGAGCCATCTGGCGAAATAGATGGCGCCCAGGCTCCCCAGCGGCTCGTCGCTGTGGGGAACTCCGATAATCACCGCGGTTCTGGGGCCGTCTCCTATCTCCAGCGCGGTAATCGGCTCCCCCATCCTGCTGCTGCCTATCACCCTGGACTCCACGCCCGGAAGGTCGCCAATCCTCTCCACCTGCTGGTCAACCTCCCAGACCTGGAGGAACCGCGTGTAGTTGGGAACCCCGGAGAGTATATTTCTGGCCAATTTCATTCGAGCTCCACCTCTATGCCCAGGCCTGGCTTTTCCGAGGGAATGACGAAACCGTCCTCGTACCTGGCGCCGCCCTTTGCATAATCCTTGGCGATGTCCAGGATGGAATCCAGGTCCGCATATTTCACATTGGAATGGGCGCATGCGAAATGCACGCCCCCGGCCATGGCACCCATCGATTCGTTCATGCAGCCCAGCATGACAGGGATGTCGGCCAGCTCCGCGAATGTGTTCACCTTCATGGCATTCGTGATGCCGCCTGTCTTCATGAGCTTGACATTGACGACGTCCGCCACTTCCATCCTGATGAGCTTCAGGCTGTCCCTCATGGTCAGGGCTGTCTCGTCCGCCACTATCGGGACATTGCACTTGCCGGTCACCTCTTTCAGGGCGTACAGGTACAATGCCTTTGTGGGCTGCTCCATGAACTCCAGGTCCGCGCCCTGGCTCTCCAGCGTGTTTATGACGCGAATGGACTCCTCGATGCTGTAGCCCTCGTTGGCGTCCAGCCTTATCTTGATGCCGGGGCCGACAGCGGCGCGCACTGCCAGAACCGTGTCGATATCCTCATCTGGGTTGATGCCGCATTTCAGCTTCAGGCTCTTGAACCCTTCCGATACCCAGTGCCTTGCCCTGTCCACCATGACATCGGTGGGATTGATGCCGATAGTAACCGATGTCTCTATCCTGTCCCTGTATCCGCCCAGCAATCTGAACAACGGCATGCCTGCGGATTTTCCCAGGATGTCGTACAGCGCCATGTTGACCCCGGCCTTCGTCGAGGTATTGCCATGGACATTCTCGTCGATGATGTCATTGATAAGATTGATCCTTGTCGGGTCGCAGCCCTCCAGAATGCCCTTGATTGTGGACTCGAAGACCTTCACCGATTGTTTGGCCGTGTCAGATGTGACTGTGTCAGGTGCGCCGCAGCTCCATCCGACTATGCCATTATCAGTTTCCAGCCTGAAGAAGACATTCTCGACAGCGTCCACGGTCTCGCTGGCTATGGCAAACGGCTCTGTCAGCCTTATCTCCACGGGTATGGCCCTGGCACTGGTTATGCGCATGATTCCACCGATAAACAGATGCCTATTTTAATCTATCTGGCGACGTATCGGTTTCTCCATCCGGTAGGCCTGCCTCGTGCCATTGTGGTCATGGATGTAATATCCGGGCAGCGCCTCGGTGACCTCATATCCGGCCTTGCGGTACATGGCCACCGCTCCGTGATTTCCTGCCGACACTTCCAGCCTGGACACGGCCTTTCCGCGCTCGGCCATATGTTCCTCGGCGGCCGAAAGCAGGCGCCTCCCGGTGCCCCGGCCGCGATGCCCGGGCGAAACGCCGATTGTCTCGATACCGGCAACGCTAGAATTCTCCCTGAAAAGGGCAGTGACATAGCCGTTCACCTGGCCCTCAGCCTCCTCCACGAGCGTGGCGCTGTTGGCCTGAAAAAGCAGGTACCTCATCTGCTGCCTTGAATATGCCAGCTCTCCGGGGAAGCAGGAATTCTCTATCTCCATGATGCTCTCGAAATCCGATTCGATGGCCGGCCTGATCGTGGGGCCTTGCTGACGCTGGCCTGTTTGATAGATTTGTGAACTTCGATTCTTTCCGTCATCATGGTCTGCAGACAGCATATCACCCCCGGAATGCCACATCCGGAACATCGGGCCAGTTTTTGAAAACGTGGCCATGCCGCCTCAGCAGCATCTAGGGCGGATGGGATTAAAATACTTTTCTGAGCCCCTTTTCGCATAAGGGAATAATATTATCTGCAAAGGCATTATTATCCGCTGCATGTCCCGCAGGCATATCGCCAACATCTTCCTGGTCCTCATGGCCTTGTCCATAGTCATGGGCGCGTATTCCTCCCTGAGCATGCCGGCGGTTGCAGGCTTCACGGAATCCGAGCTCCAAGCCCCCGATTCTTATAGCCCGCCAGCATTGCCAGCCATGCCTTCGAACATCGCCGGGGACACATCTGCCAGGCCCGACATCTCCGTGAGAATACTCATCGGCCAGATCTTTGCGGAGTACGGCGGTTCCGTTCGGATAATCATAAAAAACAATGATACCCGGGCGATATTCCTGGAGGAACTGCTTTTCGAGTGGGTCGGGACCGGAACGAACTCATCCATCGTGCTGAATCGCCGCATCACTTCCATGGACGCATACGAGGTGGGGGCTCTGGCAGTACCCAGTCCCCCCGGCACCGGCCTCCAGGAATACCAGCTGAGGATGCGCCTTCTCCAGTTCCGGAACAACCAATGGTACAGGATGGTCAGCGGCGGGAATGATTGGCTGTCCTTCTCGGAGCATTCCATCGATGTCATGGAACTTGCAGAGCAGGGGGACAATCCCTTCGTGCACAATCCGCGAAAATATTATGCCAAGACCAACGAACTGATGGACCTCTCTTCTCCGGCGGTCGCGAATGCCACCTGGGCAGCAACAGCGGAAATGGCTGCGGGCTATGACATGGGCAAGGTATGCGCCCTCTTCGACTGGCTCGTCATCAACATCAATTACACGGAGGACCCGGATGGCGGAGACCATTGGCTCTCCCCAGATGAGACGCTAGCCGCGATGACGGGGGATTGCGAGGATTTCGCCATGCTGCTGGCCGCCATGGTTGACAATGCCGGCGGCACAGCAAGGGTGTATCTCACGCGGGACCATGCCTTTGCCGCGGTCTATGTTGGGAAGAACTCGAGCGATCTTGATGATGCCGCTGCCGACATCCGCGCGTATTATCGGACACCGGTCCAAATGCATTATTTCAGCGATGGCGCCGGGTACTGGATGGTTGCCGACCCTCTGGGCTCCTTCTACATGGGCGGCCTTGCGGTTGGCCAGGTCCCGTACGGGCTGTGGAACGGTTCCTGGAACTCCACATTTCCGGAGTCCAGCACCCTGTATTCCATCGATGTCACCGGCCTCTCGCTCGGCTACCCAATCTGGCTGGACCCGATGCTCTGGACAGGCATGACTCTGGTATTCGGATTCCTGACAATCGGTTTCATGCTATCTGCCCAGGCCGAGAGGCCGGCCACAAAGACGCTGTGCTTCATCTGTGCGGGCGAGATAGGCGAGGACCTCTACAGATGCCCCTATTGCCAGACTACATATCACAGGCACTGCGCCTTCGAAGGGGCGTACTGCAGGACATGCGGGAAAGCCATTCAGTATCCGGCTCCGCCGCCTGCTCCCCGAGAGCGCAATGAGTTCTGATGCTATAATGAAAGGGCGCGCTCCGTTCAGCGCCCTCATCCAGGGCTTTCTTCCCTATTCCTTTTTCTCTTCCTGTGCACCCAGTAATTCCCTATCAGCGCCATGAATATTCCGACGCCCACCAGCACGCTGATGGCCTTCCAGCCCGAATTGTCGAATATGTCTATGAGGAAGCGCTGGCCCACCGTGAACGCGATGATGGCTATGGAGAGCGAGCCGGCCAGGGAGCCAATCCAGATAGCCAGCCACACCCTGAATTTTCTCATTCCCGACAGCATCCCGATGATGGTGGATGCGATGCCGTGGCTGCCATAGAACGGCGAGGCCATGTATGCGGTGAGGCCCAGGAACATGCTGAACCTCCTTTTGCGGCTCTTCCTCAGCTTCCTTTTGCCGAATTCCTCCATGCCGGCTATCCAGCCGCCGATTTTGGGTATGCGTTTCAGCAAATCCAGGTTCCAGAGCAGGAATATGGAGCACATCACATCCACGAACACTATACATGCCACTATCCGGGTAATGTCTGCCATCATGTGGGCGGAGCCGTGCAGCTCCAGCAGCGCTATCACAGTTATCGGAATGAGCACCTCCCTTCCCAGGGGCGACATGAAGTAGCCTATCAGCAGGAATGCGAATATCGCGTTCATCTCGTCGGGCAACAGGGCGCCGAAGGCCAGCAGGAAGATGGCGCTTGTTATGATTGGCAGGAAGAAAAGCCCCAGCCGCCTCATGAGCTGCTCTCTGTCCATGCCTCACTCCTTCAAGGCATCAGCCAGCAATGCAAAGGCCCTGCCCCTGTGGGATATCCCGTTCTTCACATCAAGCTCCAGCTCGGCAAAGGTCTGCTCCATCCCCTCGGGCACGAATATGGGGTCGTAGCCGAAGCCACTGCTGCCCCGCATCTCGCGGCCCAATCTGCCTCCGCAGGCCCCGGACCTGGTGATGATGCCGCCGTTGGCATCCACATATCCCGCGCAGCACCTGAACTCTGCCTTTCGATTGCTCTCTCCGTCCATTAGTTTCAGGATTCCCGCGCAGCCGACAGTCTTGAACACGTAAGCCGAATACACGCCGGGAAACCCTTTGAGCGCGTCGATGAACAGCCCGGAATCGTCAATGATTATCGGCACATGATGCCGCTCCCAGAGCCATCTCAGCCCGGCCTCAACAACCTCCTCCAGCGTATCGGCCTGTATCTCCGGGTACTCGTCCCGCAGCTGCTCGACATCATGGCCCAGCGCACCGAACAGCGCCTTCACCTCCTTCAGCTTGCCCGGGTTCCCGGTCTCGAACAGCATCCTCATGTGTACCGCCCCCTGCTTTCTATCTCCTCAACAAGCGCCAGCACCCTCTCTCCCTCCGGGTATCCCTCCACGTAACCGCATGCGACTGCGTGAAAAAGCCCTTCATGCTCGGAATGGGCGCTGCCCAGCGCCTCCTTGAGCAGGTGCATGTCAACGCCCTTCCTCTCCAGCTCCTGGCTCCTCTCCCCCAGGCCGAAGTCTATGAAGCATGGCTCCTGGCCCTGGAATATTATGTTGGAAGTGGTCAGGTCGCCGTGAATGATGTCGGAACGGTGGAGAAGCGACACCTTCCTGCCTATCTCCATTGCCAGCTGTTCCCTGTTGGGCAGTTCCTGCAGCACGGCCTTGGCTGTGAGCCCCTCCAGGAATTCCATCACAATGACGCACTTGGCCTGGTCAATGTCATAGACCAGCGGGGTGCGGACGCCCGCAGCCCTGGCTTGCGCCATGAGCTGCGCCTCCGAGCGGGTGCGGGACAGTCTCAGGCGGATATCCAGCTCCCCGACCCTGTATGTTTTGGCTATCCTCTCCTTGATTATCACGGGGCGGCCGTGCCAGGTCCCTTTTGTGAGAACGGCTTCGGCACCCCTGGCGATGATATCCTCCTGACTGGAAGGGTCATTCATGCGTCAGCATACCGTCAAGCAGTAATAAAAAGGTTCCGAGAATAATGGAAAGGGAGCGCGGCGCCCGCAAGGGCACCGCGCATTTGCATCATTGCCTCATTCGACCTTGAACTTCTTGGCCAGCTTCATCACGACGAAGACTAGGACGCAGACGATGATGAAGGTTATCAACGCCATGACGAACAGCCCTGGCTTGTAGTCGCCGAAACGGCCCACGAGTGAGTCCCCGCCCATCATGGGAGTGAGTATATCATTAATCAAAGGCATCAAAAGTCCCTGGACCAGTCCCTTCACGACCTCGCCCAGGTACATGCCTATGACGAACGCCACGGCCAATCCCAGTATCTTGTATTTTGTTACAAAATCAAGGAATTCGCCGAAGAATCCCTTGCGCCCCTCCGGATCCGGCTTGGGCGTCAGCAGTTCCCTGATCGCTTTCAGCTCTTGCAGCATCTCAGTGTTTGCATCTGACATAAATATCGCCGAACTTGTATATCAGATTAACTATATTAATATGGCGCTCGGATGTACGTCCCGCAAATGAGTGCTCCCCAACGCTAAAGGTCGGTTCCTGCGGAACCTATAACAGAATCACAGCGACTGATTTAGTGGTATGTTTCTGCCGTGGGCCTAACCAACGCTCACAAGGCCCGACTCCAGTTCAAATCTGAATTGACGGGCTCATGACTGAAAACAATAAAAAAGCGGAATGAGCCCGTCCAGATTTGAACTGGAGTCACCACCACCCCAAGGTGGAAGGATACCAAGCTACCCCACGGGCCCTTGTTGCGGGCTTGGATATCCCCAGGTGTATAAATTAGTAATGCATTGATAATTTAAAATACCGGAATGGAATATTCCCGCCCATGGCATCCGACGGCGCGAAGGCGATTGGCATCATCCTGATAATCGTGATTGTGCTCTCCATCGTGGGAGTCGGCGTGTATTATGTCATGACATACAACAGCCTGGTTAGTGAGAACGAGCAGATAGACAGCCAGTGGGCCCAGGTCCAGAACCAGTACCAGAGGAAAATCGATTTGATTCCAACCTTGGTGGCGACAGTTGAGAACTATCAGCAATTTGAATCCGAAACGCTGATGAGCATAATCGAATTGAGAAGCCAGTGGATGAATGCCACAACGGTCGAAGAGCAGGTGAACATATCCAACCAACTCGACAGCCAGCTTGCCACAATCATTGTCACTTACGAAGAGTATCCGGATCTGCAATCCATCTACCTTGTCAGCAATCTTATGGTCGAACTCACCAACACAGAGAACAAGATTTCAACCGAGCGCATGTTTTACAATGACTATGTCAGGGCCTATAACTCGCACATCAAGAAATGGCCTGCCAGTTGGGTAGCCAACAATAATGGGTTCGAGGAGAGAAATTACTACGC
>JAWOHM010000028.1:0-5670 GCA_046485165.1 Thermoplasmata archaeon | reverse complement strand
ACATCATCCCGTAGGTGAGGCCTCCGACAGCGACCTGGGCGCCGGCCAGCCCCATCAGGGGCCCGATTCGACCGTAGCGACGAAGCAGCGCATCGGCCAGCGGACCGCCGGCCCAGCCTCAGCATTATCGCTGCCCCAGAGCAGGTTTCGGATGACGGGCCGGACCTTGCCTTCGCCTCCTCAGCAGCATTTCTTGCAGGGACCACCACCTTCCTGTTCTCGTAACCCACACCAAGCTGTTCCATAAGGTGCTCGGACAGTTTAACCGTGGCCTTGTTGACAAAACCTTTCATGTACTCGCAATTGTACCGGAAGGCCCTGCGTATGACCTCCTGCTTGGCAGCCTCCCTCACGATGTCATCGTCAATAATTCCAAAACCGGCCATGTTGACACCCATGTCGGTGGGGGATTTGTATGGCGATTCGGCCTCCATTATCTTTTCCAGTATGCTCTTGACCACCGGAAAGACCTCGACATCCCTATTATAATTCACTGTTTCCTTGCCATAGGCCTTGAGGTGATACGGGTCTATCATATTGAAATCGCCTATATCCGCGGTGGCTGCCTCGTAAGCAACGTTCACGGGATGGTTCAAGGGAAGGTTCCATATCGGAAAAGTCTCGAATTTGGAATATCCTGAACTCATGCCGTTTCTGTAGTCATGGTAGAGCTGAGACAGGCAGGTCGCCAGCTTTCCGCTTCCCGGCCCCGGCCCCGTGACTATCACCAGGGGTTTGCTTGTCTCGATGTACGCATTTGCGCCGTAACCTTCGTCGCTGACTATCAGGTCGACATTGCTTGGATAGCCCTTTGTGTGGGTGTGGGTGTAAACCGTGATGTCTCGCCTCTCCAGCTTATTCTTGAATATATTGACTGCGGGTTGGTCCTGGAATCGGGTTATGACCACACCGGTTATTTCAATGCCCCATTCCCTGAGATCATCGATGAGCTTCATGGCGTCCGCATCGTAGGTGATGCCGAAATCCGCCCTCACCTTCCTGCGCTCGATGTCCCCGGCATAGATGCAGAGTATGATGTCAGCATTGTCCTTCAGCTTGTGGAGAAGCTGCATCTTTACGTTCGGATCAAAACCCGGAAGGACTCGTGACGCGTGATAATCGAATATTATCTTCCCGCCGAATTCCAGGTATAGCTTTCGCTCGGCATCGCCGACGCGTTTCATGATGGCTTCGGTCTGCTCCCGCAGGTATTTTTCATTGTCGAATCCGGTACTGGCACTCATTCAAACACCAATGTGTCCCATCTTTGGAGCATGTGTTCAAAACGATGGAATCACGCCTATGGAACGGGATGGGCTGTTTGCTTTTAAAGTTTGCCGATGCGATGCGGAATTTCATCCATGATAATGGCAAGTGTTTTATCCGGCAAATGCATCAAGACCGTGAAAACAAGGTGAATGCATGAAAACATCAAGCATCAGTGGCTTTTACAAGATGAGCATCGAAGAGAGACTGAAACATGTCCAGGATTTTTCCGGACTTTCCGATGAAGAGATAAAGACACTTGCGAACACCGGAGCCCTGGACCCGGCCAAAGCAGACAGGATGGTGGAGAATGTCATCGGCGCCATGCCGGTAACATTGGGAATCGCCACTAATTTCCTTGTGAACGGCAAGGACTACCTGGTCCCCATGGCAACGGAAGAGCCCTCGGTCATAGCGGCGGCCTCTAATTCCGCGAAGATAGCCAGGGAATCGGGCGGATTCACCGCGACCTCCTCGGACCCCATCATGATCGGCCAGATACAGCTGACCCATGTTCAGGATGCCGAAAAGGCCAAATGGGCAATACAGGAGCACAGGGATGAATTGCTCGAACTGGCCAATTCAAAGGACCCCATGCTTGTGAAGCTGGGCGGGGGGGCGAGGGACCTTGAGATTAACATCATTGAGACAAGCCAGGGCACCATGTTGATCAATCACCTGCTTGTGAATTGCCTGGATGCCATGGGGGCAAATGCCGTAAACACAATGGCCGAGGCAATTTCCCCGAAGTTGGAGGAACTCACCGGCGGAAAGGTCTACCTCAGGATAATTTCCAACCTGGCCATACACAGGCTTGCCAAGTCCGAGGCGGTGTTTTCCAAAGAGGCGCTTGGCGGGGAGGAGGTGGTCAACGGAATAATAGAGGCCTATGCTTTTGCCGCTGCCGACCCATTCAGGGCGGCGACCCACAACAAGGGGATAATGAACGGGATAGACGCAGTTGTTCTGGCCACCGGCAATGACTTTCGGGCAATCGAAGCGGGAGCCCATGCCTATGCGGCCTGGAAAATGGGGGGTTACACACCGCTCACCCATTATGAGAAGAACGAGAACGGCGACATCCTGGGAAAGATAGAACTGCCAATGGCTGTGGGGCTGATTGGCGGGGCAACAGCTGTCCATCCGACCGCGAAGGCATGCGTCAAGATTCTTGGAGTGAAAACCGCCGCCGAGCTCGGAGGCGTCATCGCGTCGGTAGGGCTGGCTCAGAATCTCGCAGCATTGAAGGCACTCGCCACCGAGGGCATACAGAGAGGGCATATGTCACTCCATGCCAGGAACGTAGTGGCAATGGCCGCGGAGAAGATGGGCCTCAAGGCAACCCCTGAGATAATTGATAAGATAGTCCCCATACTGATACAGGAGAGGAAGGTCCGAATAGACAGGGCGGAGGAACTGATTAGGGAGCTCAAGTAGATGGACCTGGAGAAGGCAATCGAATGCGTGAGAGCATGCGGGACGGATTTCGAGAAGGCCAGGTTGAGCCACACCCTTGGCGAGAAGTTCGATTCGAAAGAGGTCTTGGATGGGTTTTCTGCCGTCCAGAATCCAGACGGGGGCTTTCCGTACGCTGACAGAAAGGGGTTCCCCAGCTGCCTGAGCAACACGGCAATGGCATTGCACACGCTCATGGAGATGGGTCTGGGAAATTCCGAACCAGCGGCGCGCGGCTTCGAATACCTCCTGAAAATGCGGCAAGAGAACGGAACCTGGGAGGAGAATCCGAAGATCAAGCCGCTTGACCCGCAGTTCTGGGACATGCCCGGAGATTATCTCACGACCATATGGCTCACCGCAGACATCGCGGATATCCTCTTAAGGGCAGGTAGGAACGTGCCCTCCGAAACATATGACTTTCTGAGGAAACTACAGGAAGCCAGCGGCAGGTTCAAGGGATACTACCACACCACATGGATAGCCCTGTCATTGTTCGGGAAGAACGGAAATTATGACAAGAAGGTATTCTCCGGGGCCCTGGCATATCTTGAAACCGTGGACATCGCGGACTGGGACGCGTCTTGCATCGCATGGTGCCTGGATTGCATGAATCACGGAAATGTGAATGAAAAATCCATTCTCAGGGCAAGATTGATGGACATGCTCTCGGACTCCCAGGAACCGGAGGGATGCTGGCCATCGGAAGGCGGAGAAACCATGAAAATAAGGGACGCAAATTCGGTCCTGGCGGCGGTAATGGATATTATGCAGAAATAGAATATTAATTGCCCAAGACCATCAACATTATATACAAGAACTACTTTGCTGCGACAACCCAACTGCAAAGTGGGCGCTGACCCTTGATTTTGAGGGAAGCTGAAGCATAAATGGAAAAGTGATACACATGCGAAGCGATGTAATGGGAAAAACGATGGCCATATTCATGGTCATGGCAATGATAGCGACAGGTATCGTACTGTTCCCGGCAGGAGTCGAGGCCGAGACACCAGAACAGGCATACACCATCAAAGGAAAGGTACTGAACAATGAAACCGACAAAGCTGTACTTGGTGTGACCGTGTTCATTTCTGTCCATGACAATGGCATCATCAAGAGCAACCAGACGGTCACAACAGACCCTAACGGTGCTTTTTCCAAGATATTCTGGCTGGACAATGCCTACAATTTCACCATAATATTCAGCAAAATTGGCTATAACAACAGAACAAGACATTTCATGAATGACTCATTCAAGGACAGAATATCCGACACGAACATTACTTTGCTCCAACCCCAAGACCTTTTGAAAGGGAAGGTAGTTGTGAAGGATACAACCACAGCGATAAAGGATGTAAAAGTGTATGTGAATGACATCGAAGACAAGAATACATGGGCAATATTGACGACGGACTCAAACGGTGAATTCACTCATTACACCAACAATGATACTGTAAACCTTCATTTCTACAAAAGTGGATATTATGCGGGCTTACTTGAAAACCAAAAAGTGTTGAACAACATCACTGTTGAGATGGAAAAAATCCTTACTGAAACGCCTATCAAAGTATGGGGAAGGGTTTTCGGCAAAGATGATGTCAGACTCTCAGGAGCCATCGTATCTGTCTCCCCCGGAGACGAGAGATGGATTACCACCATCAGCGACGAAGTCGGCTATTATGAAATACTCGCCTACCCTGGGAACTTTCAGATACAGGCAACAATGAGGGGTTACAAGAACTCGGTTCCGGAATGGATTAACGTGCCGAGTGACAAAGCCGTTAAAAAGGATGTCACGCTCACAGAGACCCCGTCCGAAACACTCTCGATAGCCGGCACGATATACACACTGGGTACGCCCACCAATAACACCAGGGAGAATGCAATAATTTACCTGCATAGCACAGACGGCCAATATGTCAACCGCACAACAAGCAAGCCCGACGGAAGCTACAATATGAGCTTCTATCCCCCAGAGACCATTGATGACTCCTTTGTCCTTGAGGTTCGGTTTGAGAACTATTTTACCGCCACTATACAAAACATACGCACCAACCTAATCAACCAAGACATAACATTGATGCCCATAGATAACAAGTGGACCCTGAGCGGTTTTGTTTACACCTCTGACACGATATTGCCGTTGAAAGATGCGACGATCACAATATATGACCAGCAACACATCTATCACCAGACCGCTACAACCACGGCCAACGGATTCTTCAGCTTCAATGTTCACGAAGATTCCGATTTCTGGGTGCTCGTGGAAGCCGATGGATACCAGTCAGTCGTTGAAAATGTACTCGATATAACATCTGACAGGTCAATAGACATTGAACTCATCCCGTCCGGAAAGGACATTGAGGAAATCACATATGAATTCATAGATTGGAACACAATTCACGTTACCAAGAACAGCGTCATAACCGTGGACAATGTATCCTTAAGAATGAACATGGACAGAAAATTCGGCATGGACCCAGTAGGACTCGGTATCAACAATGGAATACTCGATGCTGGTGAAGTGCAGGAATGGGCTGATTACCTAAGGGACAAGGGCCTGGAACAAAGAGACACAAAGAAATTCCTGACCCTGAACAATACCTTTTTCCAACTCAATACGACAAGTTATACTGTTATGATAGATGGAGCCGATGGAGCAGTGAATGCTGACGCCACCATCTACATCAACAGCACCTATGACTACACGCTTGTTCCCAACGAGGAAGTATTGAACCTCGATTCCAACATTTTCGAGCTGGTCTTCAACACCACATATGACACCGCGTACCTGGACTACGTCAACCACATAATCCTACCTCTGGACCCGGCCAAATACGAGATGACCGAGAACATGACCATGACCAACAAGGTAGTGGTCTCCGGCTACAACAACCCGATAACCATCGACCCGAAGGTCCACATCGCCAACGAGACAGAATCCGTCAC
>JAWOHM010000170.1:0-6743 GCA_046485165.1 Thermoplasmata archaeon | reverse complement strand
TGATTTCACATTGCTAAGAACTCATTCAGGTTGATTCTTTATTGCTGAGATTATGGAATTGCTGGGGGAGCCCTTAATTGAATAAGTCATCGCGTTAGAATTGCTTGGAATCGCCCGTATCCGCAGATTTAAAAATCGCGGTATGTGGGCGATGACATGTTCAATCAGTGCCATCTGACTCACTTCTTTATGAAAACAAGTGGTGAATACGAAAACTAAATTACAGCAATGAAGAGTATTCGCCTAGAATCGGCAATCTGCAAACAAACAGATTCTCAGCGTTGGCCGGTAATCATCATTTTGCAAACGATAAGATTACCGGTGCACCGCATGGTC
This sequence comes from Thermoplasmata archaeon, assembly GCA_046485165.1. Classification (GTDB taxonomy): domain Archaea; phylum Thermoplasmatota; class Thermoplasmata; order SG8-5; family SG8-5; genus UBA147. The sequence goes on along the minus strand of JAWOHM010000170.1, from coordinate 6,407 downwards.
ATCGCCAGGGAAGCGCTCCGCTGAGGCCTATATTTTCAGATTCTTCGTCATCTCCTTCGGGTCTGTGATGTACATCCAGATAATCGCTGCCAGTATCCCGCCGGCCAGGGGTGCGGCCCAGAAAAGCCACAGTTGCTCGATGGCGGTCCCGCCCACAAGCAATGCGGGGCCCAGGCTCCTTGCCGGGTTCACAGATGTTCCGGTGATGGGTATGCCGATTATGTGTACCAGAAAGAGGGCGAAGCCGATTCCGAGGCCCTCAAAGCCCTTGTGAGCATGTTTGGCCGTGACCTCCAGTATCGCATAGACGAAGAAGAATGTCAAGAATGCTTCGGCTATGAAAGCCGCAGCCAGGCTGTAGTCGGCGAAGCCGTTCTGCCCCAGCCCGTCCGAGGCGATATCGTATGCGGGCAGTCCGGATGCCACAGCAAACAGGAGGCCTGCGCCCGCTATCGCGCCGATGCATTGCATGCCGATATAGGCCATTGCGTCCTTGGAAGAGATTCTCTTCGCTATCAGCATTGCCACCGTCACGGCCGGGTTCACGTGGCAGCCCGATATGGGGCCGATGGCGTAGACCAGCACCAGCAGAACCATTCCGAAGGCGAATGCAATCCCGAGGAAGCCTATGTAAGCCCCTGCGATGACCGCGCTCCCGCATCCAAAAAACACCAGTGCCAGAGTTCCCAGAAACTCCGCAGAATATTTTCGCATATCCGTGATATTTTCCGTTCCAACCATACCAACCTAACTCCAGGCAACGGTAGTGACTTGGTGCGATAAATAATTAACTGCAAACTAACAACCCGCCCTCATTAAATTTAAATCCTATCGGCATATTGGAGACGCGCATGACAAAGATATTCATCGGTGTCGCATGGCCATACGCGAACGGGCCGATTCACGTGGGCCACATGGCGGGCTGCAATCTTCCGCCCGACATATTTCGCAAGTTCCACCGGATGAGGGGAAATGAGGTTCTCATGGTGACTGGCTCGGACATGCATGGCACCCCGGTGACTGTGCAGGCGGAGAAGGAGGGCATACCTCCGAAGGAACTTGCCGAGAAATACCATCTCATGAACGCAAAAGCATTCAGCGATTTCGGGGTTGAGTTCGATGAATACCACAGCACAGACCACCCCATCCACATCAAGACTGTGCAGGAACTGTTCCTGCGGCTTCATGAGAACGGCTATCTCTACGAGAAGGAGATGGAACTGCCCTACTGCCCAAAGTGTGACCGCACCCTGCCAGACCGGTACGTGGAAGGGGAATGCCCGTTCTGCCATTACGAGAGGGCCAGGGGGGACCAGTGCGAGGAATGCGGCAAGCTCATGGACCCGGACATGCTCGTCGGGCTGAGGTGCATCACCTGCGGCACAACCCCGGAGTTCGTCAAGCGCAATCATTTCTTCTTCAAGCTCAGCGCCTTCGAGGAGCCACTGAAGAAATGGATGGCAGACAAGGCGCACTGGCGGACTCACGTCCTCAACTTCTCGAGGATGTACCTGGAGAACGGGCTCAAGGACCGGCCGGTGACACGCGACACAACCTACGGCATCGAGATACCGCTAAGTGGCCATGACGACAAGCGGATATATGTCTGGTTCGAGGCTTTCATGGGCTATTACACCATGGCTGTGAAACATTACACCGACCCGGAAACCGGGGAACTGGACCGCGCGGGTTTCGAGAGCTTCTGGAAGAACCCGGAATGCCGGCATTACTATTTCCTCGGAAAGGACAATGTGCCTTTTCACACGATATTCTGGCCGGCAGTCGTCAGCGGTCTGGAATGGGGAATGAACCTGCCCTATGATGTGCCTGCGAACGCCTACCTGAGGTTCGGGGGCCAGCAATTCTCGAAGTCCAGGGGCGTTTCGGTTGCAATCAAGGACATCGTTGCCAAATACGATGCCGATGCCATGCGCTATTACATGTCCGTGATTATGCCGGAGAACCGGGACACCGACTTCAGCTGGGAGGATTTCGTTACCAGGAACAACAGCGAGCTTGTGGCGACCTACGGTAACTTCGTGCACAGGGCGCTGAGCTTCACCCACAAGAACTTCGGCAGCATCCCGGACGGGAAACTCCAGCCGGAAGCAAAGACAGAGATGGAGAAAGCCCTGGATGAGGTGGCCCAGTACCTTGAGCGATGCGAGTTCAAGAACGGCATCAAGAGAGCCATGGAACTTGCGCGGTTCGGCAACCAGTACATCGACTCGAGGGCGCCATGGAAGCAATTGAAGGAATCCAGGCAGGACTGCGCGGACACGCTGTTCACTTCCATATCCATATCCAAAACTCTGGCGGTCATGTTGGCGCCATACATTCCGTTCTCTTCACAGAAGCTCTGGGAATCCCTTGGAGAAGCTGGGAAGGTACTGGACGCAAAATGGGAGGACGCAATGCTGCCCCCCAATATCGGAACGGAGCTTGCAGCCCCGGTGCCGCTCTTCAAACGGCTGGACCCGCCCGGCGAGGCAGAACCGATAAAAACCGAAGAACCGAAGGAGGTGGAAAAGAATATGATATCAGGATTAGAAAAATTGGACCTCAGGGTGGCGGAGGTGAAGGCCGCAAACGACCATCCGAATGCCGATAAACTGCTTGTGCTGACCATCGACCTGGGCGGGGAGAATCGCCAGCTCTGCGCAGGCCTGAAGAAACATTACACCCCGGAGGAGTTCGTGGGCAAGAAGATAATCGTGGTGTGCAATCTCCAGCCCGCGAAACTGAGGGGCGTCATGTCCGAGGGCATGCTTCTGGCAGCCAGCGAGGGAGATGTGGTCAGCCTTCTCGCGCCGCCCGGGGATGCGAAGCCGGGGGACCGCGTGGACGACACTTCCCAGGCCGCTCAGATGACCATCAATGACTTCGCGACGTTCCTTCTGCAGATTGGCCAGGACCGGAACGCTGAATATGTCTCGGCTGACGGGGCGCATCATCCGCTGACCGTCGGCGGGAAGCCGATAGGCACAGATAGGGGCGTCGGTCCCGGGGCGAAAATCAAATGAAGCTGGACATGCACCTGCATTCTGATTATTCCTCGGATGGAAAGGCATCGCCCAGGCAGATCCTGAGACAGGCCAGGAAGCTCGGACTGGGCGGGGTTTGCATCACTGACCACAACACCGTGAAGGGCAATGCGAAGGCCAGGAAGATAGCGTCCGAATTCGGGTTGCTGGTCATCAGAGGCATGGAGATATCCAGTTCCGGAGGCCACATCCTGGGCATGGGAATCGCGGAGGAAGTCCCGAGGGACCTGAGCCCCGAAGAAACCGTTGAGCGAATACGGGCGCAGGGCGGCATGGCTGTGATACCGCACCCCTACAGGCGCTGGTCAGGGCTGGGGACTGATGTTGCAAGGGCTGTAAGACCGGATGCCATCGAGGTGCTGAACTCGCATTCGACCGGAAAGGACAATGCAATGGCCGGAAAGCTGTGCACCAGCATGAAACTCCCCATGACCGCGGGAAGCGACGCCCATGAATTGGGAATGCTGGGAAAGGCCTTCATAGCCATTCCTGATGCCTCGACCGAGGATGAGGTTCTGGAAGCGATACGGGCAGGGAAAGCGAAGGTCCGCGGGCAGAGCCGGGGCCTCCCCGGAACGCTGAAGGACCGCACCCTGACTGTCACCCAGTGGATGGCGCGGGGCTTCAAGAAGATGTGATTATTCCGATCTGGCAATCTGATAATTTGCAAATTGATAATTGAGGACAGCATTTTATTAGCTGCAATTGACAAATGTACAATAATAAAATCTGCAATCACGCCAGTGCTTTCTCGAATTTGGGGGCCATCTTTGTGAGTATCTCTATCAATTTCTCGTCCGAATCAGTCAGGCTCGCTTTCAGGACCAGCACCGCTTTCGGGCTCACGGCTCCCATCGCAATTTTGGAATGTTCCAGAAGGATAGTGACAATCTTCAATTTCTCCTTGAGCTCGGATGTCGACGTCTCGGCCGCACCGAGCATAATGGCGGACATGGCCACAAAAGTTTCTGAATGGGCGCCCTTCGGCACCTTTCCGGCGAGATGCATGCCGCTCCTTGAGACAAGAATCGCGTCGGTGATGCCCCCGGAGGATTTTATCTCGTCCAGTATTTCCTCAAGCGCCACTATGTTTGCCATGGTAATGCCCTAAATTCAATGTAAGGAATCTTGCCCTCACTATCTATGGAGATGATGCACATATTGAAATAGTTTGTGCCCCGGTAATCTCATCGTTTGCAGAATGATGATTACCGGCCAACGCTTTGGGAATTATTGTTTATCAAATGACTACCCAGGGCGAATGCTATAAAATGCATGAATTTAGCAATCGCATTCACCAATTGTTTGCTTTTTGTTTGTGTTTGGCGCTGGATTCAGCCAACAAAATGTTTCCGCGCCATAGTTGAATGCTTTGCAGATGATTGCTGAGTGCCGCATTCAACATATGTTAATCGTTCAATTTTCTTTGTTTATGCAGTTCAATTTAAATACTCAGTTAATTTTCTCGATTTCGATGAACTTCAATCTCACCCTGATGATCGCGGCCTTCGCGGCCATATTCATCACCGTTAACCCCATCAGCAAGGTGCCTTTTTTCATTGTGCTCACAGACGGATATACACGGGAGCAGAAGAAACTGGTTATCAAGAATGCCATCAAAGTGAGCCTCGGGGTTCTGATTATCTTCGCCATCTTCGGCAGGTTCCTGTTCGACGTCTTCAATGTCGAGTTCCTCGCCCTGAAATTCGTCGGCGCTGCAGTGTTGATAAAGATAGGCTACGATATGCTCATGGGCCAAGTGTCGAAGTTCAAATCCACGGACGAGGAAAGGCAGGAGGCCATAGATAAGGGCCTGGTCGGAGTTGTTCCACTTGGCATACCCATGATGTCCGGCCCCGGAGCCATGATAACGACCATGATTTACATGGGGGAGGCGTCCGGGCCAATTGAGTGGGGGTTCATCATTTTTGCAATCGTCATCACCCTCGGCATCACCTATGTCCTTCTTGTAGAGAGCCACATAATCTATGAAAAGATGGGAAAACTGGGCATCACGGCCACATTGAGGATAATGGGGATTCTTATTGCGTCCATCGGGGTGCAGATGATGCTGGACAATATACTGCAGTTCGCCGGGATGTTCTAAGACTTCTGCTGCGCCTTCACCCAGGCATCCCTCAGCCCAACGGTCCGGTTGAACACCAACCCCTCCGATTCTGTGTCCAGGCAGAAGTATCCCATTCTTTCCAATTGCACCATTTCCCCGGGCTTCAGGCCTGCTGCGGCCGGTTCTATGCGGCAGTTCTTCAGCACCTTGAGGGAGTCTGGATTCAGGTAATTCTTGAAGTCCCCCTCCTTGCCTGACGGATCTTCCACGGTGAAGAGTTTGTCGTACAGCCTGACCTCGGCTGGAACGGATTTGCCGGCCGACACCCAGTGCATGGTGCTCTTGACCTTTCTGCCGTCTGGGGCATTGCCGCCCCTGGAAGCCGGGTCCACATGGCATCTCAGCTCCGATATCTGGCCGGATGAATCTTTCACAACAGAATCGCAGGTTAGCAGGTATGCATACCTCAGCCGCACCTCTCTGCCCGGTGCCAGGCGGAAGAATTTCTTCTCGGGCACTTCCATGAAGTCCTCGCGCTCGATGTACAGTTCCCTGGTGTATGGGACCTTACGGGTGCCAGCATCCGGGTTTTCGGGGTTGTTGACTGCGTCCATCTCTTCAAAATGGTCCTCTGGCAGATTCTCTACCACAACCTTCAGCGGGTTGAGCACGCCCATCAGCCTGGGCGCTGTCCTGTTGAGTTCCTCCCTGACGCAATGCTCCAGAAGCTCGAAGGCGATGGTGTTGGCCTTCTTCGCGATGCCTGCCCGGTTGAGGAAATCCTGGATGGCCGTTGCCGGGTACCCGCGCCTCCGCATCCCGGCAATCGTGGGCATCCTGGGGTCGTCCCATCCCGCCACATGGCCTTCCTCCACCAGCATCTTGAGGTACCTCTTGCTCATTATCGTGTAAGAAACGTTCATCCTGGCGAACTCTATCTGCCTGGGTTTGTAGATGCCCAGCTCGATGAGGAACCAGTCGTAGAGCGGCCTGTGATTCTCGAACTCTATGGAGCACAGCGGGGACAGAACGACGCGCAGACCGTGCCGACCACCGGGGTGCCTGGCGATCCGGCGACGTGGACCGATCACGACGTGCGCACGCTGCTCACCGAGATGCTGCTGGCGCTGGACCGCGCCGGCCACCCGGGGACGGAGCCGCCGCCGGTGGCCCTCCGCGGATTCAGCTGGATCGTCAGTCCCGGCCCCGACGGCGTGCTCCTGCACGTCGAGGTGAAAATGGGCACGGTCAGCGCCGGCCCGTTTGCGATCGACGAGGGCCGGCTGACGGCGATG
>JAWOHM010000169.1:0-3941 GCA_046485165.1 Thermoplasmata archaeon | reverse complement strand
CCCAGCCCCCTCTTGATGAACTCCTCGATACCCTCTCCGAACCGAACTCTGGAACCTTCCGATATCATGGGTGCCAGTACAATCTTGGAAGCCGTCGCGGGCGTGACCTTGCGAACCTCCACCTTGTCGCCCGGGGACAGTCTCGCGCTCTGCCTGAGCATATTGCACATCCGGATGAGCCCCTTCCCCTCATCTTCGGTGAGAAGCTTGAACACCCTGGCCGCAGTTTTCTTGGGGCCGAGTATCTCGACCACATCCTCCACATCCAGGCCGAGGGCCATTCTTGTCTTCGTGTCTATGCGCACCCTCCCGAGACCTATGTCTGACTGGTTGTGCGTCCTTTCCACCTTGAGAATCATGCTGTTCGGCATTCTTATCCCGTCAGGATAATCCAGACGCGGATTTATGCTTTATGGAAGGAATGACGATGGTGATAACCTGCATTGATAATGCCGGATACACACAAAATCAATACAAAATATTTTATATCTAAAAAACCTTGTATGTGTTGGTGATGTCATGAGTTTGGGAATAGCCAAGATATCGAGCAGTGGCCAGATAGTCATCCCGGCCGAGATAAGGGAACTGATGGGCATCGAGCCCGCAGACCGGTTCCTGGTGATAAGCGACGGGGACGACATAGTCCTGAGGAGATTGAAGAAGAAGGCCAGGAAGAAGGAGTTGCTGGAATTGCTTGAGAGCATCCAGAAGGACATCGAGGAGCAGGAAATAACCCGGGAAGACCTTGAGAAGGCGATAAAGGAAGTCAGGAAATCCCGGGGGAAAGCGAAATGAGAATAGTCCTGGACACCAACATCCTGGTTTCCGCAAGGGACTGGAACGGCAACGAGAGAGAGGTCTTCCGGCCGCCTCACGCCTTCTCCACAATCCCGGCGTCCGCGTCCACTTCCAGCATGTCGCCGGTGCTTATCTGTTCTATGTCAATGCCGTCAACGCAAGGTATGCCCGCGAGTATCGCGCCCGTTGCCACGATGGTCTCGGTTTCTTTGTTGATTATAGCCGCCGGCCCCACGCCGTTCTTGGCCAGCCCATATATCACATACGAGCCGACAGTGGAGCCCTTGCCGCATGGGAAGACCAGCACCTTGCCGGTGACGCATTTTCCCTCAAGCTCGTGGCCCTTCTCTATGACGATGCCGGTCTTGGCGTCGATGCCCCCGTAGAAACCGATTGGCTCCTTGGAAACGATGGCTTCTGCCCTGGCCTTTCCCGGGCTTATCATCCTTCCTTTCATTGCACGCACCTCCGGACCAGTTCATCAACGCTCTGGAACACCACTTTCTGGTTGCAGAAGCCGGGCAGGTAGTTCGCTGCCTTGCCGGAATTAACGCCCGTGCATCCGAAGCCCATGTCCTCGATGGGCGATACCACCATGCAGGTGTCGGCCACCACGCGGCCGCCCGCCTTGTCGATGATATCCGTGAATCCCATGCGATCCGCGGCTTCCTTCATCACCCTGGACGTGCATATCCATATAGGCTTCTTCAGGGTCTTGCCTGCCAGTTTATCGGCAAGGGCAGAAATCTCTCGGAGCGATGCATGGGGGCAGCCCAGTATGATGATGTCAGGAGACTCGCCGGTGTTCAGCTTCTCGAATGTGGCTTTCAGCTCATCCTCCCCCACATGGATACTCTCCAAGTCAGACACATCGAATTCTCCTGCCTCCGGGGTGCAGCCCTCGGCATGGTACAGCGCCACCGCGCCGGACGCGGCCATGGCAGCGCCCAGCGCTTTCAATTGGTCCGTGTTCGGGTTCTTCAACCCGATGAAATAAGGATTCTTGTTCTTCACCAGTTTCCCGACATGATAGCCAAGCGCGCCGTAATCGACATTGTCCTTCAGGTCTGCATCCACCTTGATGACCATATCCGGCTCGCGTTTCTCGTCCAGGTGCAATCCGTAGTTCGGAGTGACGCCGCAAATCGCAGCGGCCAGTGCCGACGGTCCGCCCTCCCTGTTGGTCCTGGCGCCTATGACCGAATTGGAGAATGAAACGGCCGATGATTCGGACCATGCTATGCTCTCCCTGAACCTGGGAAGGTTGCCTGCCAGGTACGGCGTGCAGGTCGCGGTGACAACTATCCCCATCTTCCTGAATGCCTCCATCACGCGTATCTGGTTCTTCGCGAAATCCTCGGGAAAGCCTATCTCCTTCCAGTCCTCCATGTCCATTCCCGCTGGGTTGAGATATGTGAGCACCTTCACCCTGGCGCCCTTGGCCGCGATGTCCTCCAGGAAATCCAGCCCTGGGTCGCCGATGGACTTGTAGGAAACGCCCGCGACCTGGACCGAGCCCACGGGTATCATCCTGTCCGCGCCGTAAATCTCACCGAGCCGGACGAGCAATCGAAGCGACCTCTGGGCCACCTCGCCGTTCTCGCCGTCCAGCGTCCGCTCTTCGTCCCGGGTCAGATGCACTTGATCAGCTCCGCGCAGTTGGCTTTCACCTTGTCGATGTCCGGTTCGGTGGCGTTCTCGATGTGGATGCCGCCGACCGCCATGACCGGGACGCCGTACTTCTTGCAGGCAGCCCTGGCGATTGGCAGGAGCACTTCCATGTCCCTGTGCCCCTTCACGTCCATGACATCCTCGTCACCCTCGGGGGTCACATAGGCAGCGCCCCCCACATGGGAGGACTCACCGCCGCCCAGCATGAGGACCAGTCCTTTGTCCAGTTCCTGTTTCTTGAGCCACACCTTGTGCTTTCCTTCACCTGCGGTAATCATCCAGATTCACCTCTCCGTATTTGACTTTCACATACTTTGCCGGGTCCACTCCGGCGGGCATCGTGGCATCCAGGCCCACCTTGTCCGTGAGTGTCTTCTTGCCAGAATGGTCCCCGCTGGGGTCCAGCGAGGAGCCCGGCTGTTTCTCCATTATCACGGTGTCCTTTCCGGCCTGGAACCGCGTCGCCAGCGTCCATTCCACTGCGACCGGGTCGTAGATGTCGACATCATCATCGACAACGATGACATGCTTCATGCTCTTGTGGCCCTCGAAGGCCGCGGCTATGGCCTTCCTGCCGTCATCCGGATTCCTCTTCTTAATCTGGACAATGGAATGCAGCCAGCTCCCCCCGCCGATGGTGATGAGGACGTTCCTGCAATCAACCACCTTGCTGACCTCGTCGTAGATTGTGGGCTCCTTGGGCATGCCCATGAGAATCTTGTGCTCCATCCGCCCCGGCAGAAGCGCCTGGTACATCGCGTCCTTCCTGTGGGTGATGCAATCGATTACGAATACCGGCTCCTGCCTTTCGAAGTCCCTGGTCTCGGTAAGGTCCACGAACGGGCCTTCCCTGTCGACCTGTTTCACCAGGCGGCCCTCCAGGACGAATTCGGAATCCGCCGGCACCTCCAGGTCCTTGGTGACGCATTTCACCAGCGGTGTGGGGTCCAGGGCATTCGCGATTGCCAGTTCGTCAACGCCCGGCTCGGGGCCCAGGGATGCGGCCACCATCACGGCAACCGAATTCCCGATGCACACGGCCATCTCCAGTTCTCCGGGCACCTTGTCGTAGGTGTTCCGGGTCTGGCGCTTCGGTATCAGCCTGGCCGTGCAGCGGTTTTTCCCCACCTGCATCAGTCTGTGATAGCATGCGTTGCGGCCGGTATCGGGGTCCTTGATTATGGCCACCGTGGCGCTGGCGTAACGCCCGCCGTCGCCGGGCAGGTGCATGAGAAATGGGATATTGTCCAAATCGGGATTCTTGACGATAATTTCCTGGCAGGGCGCTTTCTCCACCATGGGCGGCGGCACAGGGTTTCGGAGCGCCTCCACGGTCTTGGCCAGCAGTCCCTCCTTGGTGGTGCCCAGCGCCTTCGCGATGATGTCCCTGGAGGATGTGATGCCCCCGAACACGGGGAAATCGAACCCCTTCACGTTCTCGAAAATCGTCGGGCGTTCCCCCAGAGCGTTCA
>JAWOHM010000146.1:0-7159 GCA_046485165.1 Thermoplasmata archaeon | reverse complement strand
CCTATGCCGGCCTCGCCTTTGACTATGAGGAACTGGCCCTTGCCGCCTGTCGCTTCCTGGACGAGCCGCTTGATGTCGTTGAGCTCCCTCTCCCTTCCAACGAATCTGGATTCTGTTTCCGTCGAGATGCTGGTAACCATGGATGCTTCGCCCCGGCTATGAAATTCGGTTTTGCTACATATGGCGCTACTACTTATTCGTTTCTGATGAATCTGTCTGTCAATTTATTAGTGGATGTTTGGGTCTAGGGGCTAGGGTCTAGCTTGGTTATTGTTAATAAGGGTCTAGGGTGTTTGGATAAGTTAACGGAACTGGTCGTTGCATGGCCGGTTTCAGCCCCAGGTCCCTTTATCCCGATGTACAGGCAAAGACCATCTCCAGCATTCTGTTGGCAAAGACCCAAGACCCTCTATATTTTTTTTAATATCACTAAATTATTGACAGGCCCTGATGAACCCTTAACCCCTGTTTTCAATAGTTGTACAGCTCCGTGCTGATGTACTTCTCCCCCCCATCCGGCAACAGCACAACGATCACCTGTTTGTCATTCTTCCTGCTCATCTCGGCCGCAACATGCATGGCCGCGCCACAGCTCATCCCGGAGAAAATGCCCTCCTCGGTGGTGAGGCGCCTTGCCATGTCAAAGGCCTCTTCATCCTCCACATGGATTATGTCATCCAACTTGTCCGGGCTGAACACGCCCGGGACGTTCTGCATTATGAGGTTCTTCAGTCCCTGGATTCTTGTATCCGGCCTGGGCATCACGCCGACAATCCTTATTTTTGGATTGTATTTCTTCAGGGTCGACGAGACCCCCATCAATGTTCCGGATGTGCCGATTCCCGCTACGAACATGGTAATCTTTCCCTCCGTGTCATCGAGGATCTCGAGGCCGGTCCCATCCGCGTGAGCAGCCGGGTTGCCTGGATTTATATATTGATTGGGCCAGAAATATTCTTCGGGGGAGGAATCGAAGAGCCGCCTGGTCGCGTCCTGCGCGCCATCTATGCCCGACTCGCCCGGGGTCAGCACCACCTTCGCACCGTAAGCCCGGATTATTGCTTTCCTCTCCTCGCTGGCAGTGTCCGGCATCACGAGCTTCAGCTTGTACCCCTTCACATTGCAGACAAGGGCAAGGCCGATGCCGGTGTTCCCGCTGGTCGCCTCTACGACTGTCATGCCCTTGCGCAGTTGGCCGTTCTCCTCCGCGGCCTCTACCATCTGCAGGGCGATGCGGTCCTTCACCGAGCCAGTCGGATTGACCTTCTCCAGTTTCGCCAGAATGATATTCGACGGATTGGGGTTGAGCCTGTTTATCCGCACCATCGGCGTGCTGCCGATGGTGTCCAATATGCTCTTGGCAAATCTCATGCAACATCCTCACTTGATGATGGGGGAATCCCTCAGCCAGTCTATGTCAGAAACGTACAGTTTGCGGATGTCGTCCATCCCGAGAACGGTCATGACCAGCCGCTCCAGGCCTAGGCCCCATGCCAACACCGGGTGCTTGACCCCCAAGGGCCTGGTGACCTCCGGCCTGAATATGCCTGCGCCGCCCAGCTCCATCCATTTGCCGTTGTGGAATATCTCCGGCTCAATGCTTGGCTCCGTGTACGGGAAATAGCCCGGCCGAATGCGGAGATTCTCGATGCCCATCCTGCCGTAGAATTCTTTCAGCAGACCCACTAGCATGGTGAGGTTGGCCCCCTCTTCCATGACGATGCCCTCGACCTGGATGAACTCCGGGAGGTGGGTCGAATCGACCGCCTCCTTCCTGAACACCGGTTGCACCGAGAAGACCTTCACGGGCGGTTCCGGATTCTCATACAGGTAGCGGATGGTGTTGACAGTGGTATGCGTCCGCAGGAGAACTCTCCGTGCCTCCGATTCCTTCCAGGCATACTGCCACCCATCCGAATCCTCATCGCCCTCCTCATGCATCCGCTTGACGCTTTCCACAAGCTTCGCGTCAGGCAGTTCCATGGTTCCGGGCTGTTTTAGGTACAGCGTGTCCTGCATCTCCCTGGCCGGGTGGTCCTGGGCCGTGAACAGCGCGTCCATGTTCCAGAATGCCGATTGAACGTAACCGTAATCTATCTCCTTGAAACCCATGCTGAGGAATATCCCCCGCACCCTCTCGATGTACTGCTGGAGCGGATGCATCTTTCCCCCGTTGAGGTTCGGGGCGAATGTGCCGATGTCATATCTGCGGATGTTCCTGCCGCGCCACTTCCCCGCCTGGATCAGCTCGGGCGTGAGGTTCGATATCTCCTCGGAAACGTCAAGGCCGGAATTCACAAGGTCGATGCCCTCCTGGCCGATTATGACTGTCCTGACGACTTCCTCCCTGGTGCGGACTATGTCCTGGCGCTTGATGAGCTTATCGATTTGATGCCCGTCAACATTGGATTCATGCAATTCTCCCTGGGCGAGTTTTTCGATGAGCTCTTCGTCCAGCCCCTTTTTGGACAGCATGGCCTTTCCGTCCTGTGTGAGTTCCAGAACAGTCTCCCCCGCTTTCTTCTCTATGGTCGCCCAGCCCTTGCGCTTGAGCCACCCCATGGCAATGGGCACTTCCTCGGATTTCAGGTTCTTGTCCTTTCGAAGCTCCTCGACGGTCATGCTTCCGTGAGCCTTCTTCAGCGCTTTCAGGGCCCGCCTTTCCGGCAGGTCCATGGCGCCTGACCTCTTTGAAATCAATGAATAATGCTTTTCAAGCTTCTCGGAGATGTCAACAAGGCCCTTGGCCCTGAGCCAGGAGCAGGCATTCATCACTTCCACCTGGCTGACGAAGGTCCTGTCGCCACTCGCCATTATGTCCTTCAGAGAGCTGATCACCGACGGGACGCAATCGCCCAGGAGCTTTCCCATGGAATTCCTCTGGCCGGGGACGTCCTGAGCCATTATCTGCCCGGAAAGGTGCTCTGTCAACGTAACCATCACGCGGTTCTGGATGAGCTTCTCATCATCCACCAGGCAGTCCCTCAACAATCCCTCTATGAGAGCGGTTCGCTGGTGCTCGCTCACACTGGACACGGAATCCTCGAACGCCTTCCCAAGGCATTCCTTCAGGTTCTCGGATAGCTTTGCAATCTCCCTCGGAAGCATCGCCTCCTGTATCTGTTCAGGGGTTCCGAAGCCCTTGAGCCCTGCCAAGGCCTTGAGGACCATCTTTTCGGCCATGCTGAGTTCGCGTTCCGTTGCGGGACACATGCCGCGGGCTATCCGTCACTTGAATAAATGTGTTTTGAGAGAGTCTTCAGGAATCTATAAATAGTACATCTGATGTTTTTTTGTACAAAACCTTATATAAGTATTTTATATTCGTCGGTCATATAATTTGTGAGACATCAAGATGAACACCCAGGAATACAATCAACTGGCCAACAAGCTTAAGTTTCCATCCGACATCGGCAAGTTGGCTCGTGACAGGAACATCAACCGCGAATTGCTTCTTATACTCTATACCCAAAGGGTCACGAGGGACTCCACAAGGCGCTATTACCAGGTGAAGAACCGCGCCCCGCAGCTCCTCAACCAATGGAAGAGCGGGACCACCCTGGTCGAGCTTGCCCGGAAGGAGGTTTTCCCCCCGGTTCTGTTGAGCCTCATCCTGATGCAGCAGGATGGCATGCCTAGGAAGGATTTCTGGAAGTACATCAGGGACCCCAAATCCGCACCGGAGAAGCGCCTGAAGAAGGAGATTTTCGATGTGGTGCGCGAGGACATCATCTACTCCCCGGCCGGAATGGACGTCCAGTATCAAAGAGGCAAGAAGGGCGAGGCCCGGCTCTGCGAGTGGCTGGACAGGAATGCCCTCACATACCGCACAGAGGACGACCTGAGGGGCGAGTACCAGAAGACGCCGGATTGCCTGCTTGACCAGCCAATCGAGATAGACGGCATGAAGGTCCACTGGTTCGAGTCCAAGGCCAATTTCGGGAATGCCTATGAGGTCAAGCGCAACAACAAGAAGCAACTGGCCCCTTACACAGAAATTTTCGGCCCTGGCATAGTCGTGTACTGGTTCGGATACGTGAGCGACTACGAGCAGGTTGACGGCGTCCGCGTCGTGGATGCGAAATTCTTCGAAAACGACCTCGTGAGATAGAACGCCCATCCCGATATGTTCTGTCAGGTATGCATTCAGTGAAATGAAGGGGGAGACGATTGTAGATTTAGGGATTGTAGATTTAACGGTGGCTGGCTGTTTTCAACAGCCAGCACATCCCGTCGTGGCAATGTATTGACAAAAATCTAAAATCTAAAATTCCAAGACTGAACTCTTACTCTGTCAGGTAAAGTATAAATACGATTTCAATATAGTATCGTCCAACTTTCCGGGTCGAGGCCCGACAGTCACGGGATGCGTCCCGTCGGAGATGTGCCGAGCAGCACGGTTTGCGTGCTGCGAGAAGGTGAATCCGGAAACGTCCAGCAATGGAGCGTGTACCAATGGCAGCAGAGAAAAAAGCGGCTAAAGCCGCAGCACCGAAGAAGGCGGCGAAGGCCGCAGCACCGAAAGAGGAACCGCAGGCAGAGCCAGTCAAGGCGCCTGCAAAGAATTCTGAGAAGAGGACCGGGCCGACCGGCCTCTATGGCCACATCAGGGATGCATGGAAGGTCCCGGACGATTCATATGTCGGAGAGCTTCAATGGAACCGCTTGATAGAGTGGCGCAAGCAGGAGACGTTCGTCAGAGTCGAGCACCCGACAAGGCTGGACAGGGCCAGGTCCCTGGGATTCAAGGCCAAGCAGGGCTATGTCGTGGTCAGAACGAAGGTCCGGAGGGGCAGCCTGAACAAGCCCAAGATACGCAAGGGCCGCAGGGCAAAGCGCAGGGGCCGCGCCAAGATAACCATGTCCAAGAGCATCCAGCGCATCGCCGAGGAGCGCGTGGGCGCCAAATACCCGAACCTGGAGGTCCTCAATTCCTACTGGGTGGGGGAGGACGGCCGCCACAAGTATTACGAAGTGATACTGGTGGACCCGCATCATCCTGTCATAATTGCAGACCCCAAGATAAACTGGATATGCGCCGCCGCACACACCGGCAGGGTGGAAAGGGGCCTCACGTCCGCGGGAAAGCGCGGCAGGGGCATGCACAAGAAAGGCAAGGGCACGGAGAAGGTCAGGCCTTCCAGGCGTTCCCACGGCAAGCGCTCCAAATAGGCTCCCAGCTTATCTTACCAGTTGCAAAGACGATTCAATCTCGCAGCGATAAGGCTTACGCGAATTTAGCGCTGAAACGCTTCAGTCATGCTTCGCGTTGCATTCTTGGATTGGCTAGGTGCCCAACATGCACACACAAAAGATTGAGGAATAGCTTTCTGTGCAAGAGATTGGTGTATGGGGCGCCTTGGTGATGTGGGTTAGGCGCCGTACCACTGCCCTCACAACGAATCGCAAGCGATTCGTCTCACTCACATCGATGTTCACAAATTAAAGCGAAGCTACGATGCTCGCACAGGCGGGGCTAGGGGATAAATGCACGCTGCGCATCACCAGGCCTGGCTCGCCCAGCCAAGCCCACAACCCCGCCCTCCCGCTAACAAAATGCAGGATTCAGACGGGGCATGATGGGGTTGAACGGATGCCATGTTGCAGTCTCCTATAATATGGGCGCCGCGGTGCGGTCTTCAGTTGGCTGCCCCTTCTATCATCCCAATCATCTCCCGAATCTCATCTTCTCCCATCCCCATCAGCGGGTAGAATACAGGGATATCCAAGACTGCCATCTCGGATGATTGCCTGTCAAAATCCTCCATGTTCCAGCCAAGGCACAGGCCATCTGCCCGTCTCTTTTTGGCAATAAGGGCGAGATTCTTCGATTCGTCCAGAATGTGGATTTTCAGTTCCGGGTCCCAGGCCTCCAGGGGCTTCGCGAGTGCCGGTTCCCCGGTGGCGACTATAACACGGCATCCCCTCTTCATCAGAAGCCAGCATGCTGCAGTATCCTGTCTCTTCTCCACCAGGCCGAGCACCCGGCCCTGGGTGCCCAGGGGCATGCCCCCGGTACCCGGAATGCTGCCAATGTACACATAAGCCCTGTTATGCCTCACGTCAATGAATATCTCCAGCTCGGGATTCGTAAGGTCAACCTTCGGTTCCAGATGCTCGTTGGCCAGGAACACTGCCGAGCCCGCGTCCCGGGCAAGCTCCATGCTGGTGTAATCATGCTGGCCGCTCCTTCTGGCTCTGATGCAGAATCGTATGCCGTTATGGAAAAGGGGTTTGGAGATGTCAACGGCCAACCGGAAGATGTCCTCTCTTCTGGAAGTGGTCTCCTCGACCTTGCTGAAAGATACTATCCCGAACGTTCTCGAGAGCACCCCGGTGGCGAAATCCTCATCGTCCGCCCAGAGGAATATCCTTCCCCTGTCATGTTCTATGCGGCATTCTTTGCTGGACCCGACAAACCTGGATGCGATATTGCTTGCCAGCGCTCTCTCGAACCGGTTCCTGACCCTGGGGCTTTTCAGGGCTATCTCTCCGTACCGGACCATGAATAGGGCCATGGAATCTGAAATGCCGGGACCGGGCATAAGCCTGCCGGTGCACCCATCAAATCTCTCCAATCATATAAAAAACATATTAAAGGTGTAGGCGATACATTTTCAGCACTGTGGGCATCGGGAAATCGGATTTGGCGGTCAAGGCATGGCAAAAAGGGGGCACACATCGGAAGGAAAGACTTACTGCTCGGAATGCGGTTCCGGGATAGAAGCCAGCTCTAACAAATGTGAGCACTGCGATGAGGCTCTCACCGAAGATTTCCAGGCCATGATATGCCCCTACTGCACAACTGTCATTCCAATGGACTCTAGCGCCTGCACGAATTGCGGATTGAAATTTGTTTCTGAGAAGTCGGGCCGCAACAAGGAGGACGAGGAATTTCTATCCAAGCTTCTGCAATGGGGGAAGAACCTGGAAGCAAAGCGCCAGCATGAGGACAAGGTGGAGACCGAGACGGCCACTAACGTTTTCAAGGATGTGGTCGGAGTCATAACGCCGACGCCATTCCAGGAAGAGACGCTCAGAGAGATTAAGAAGTCTGCCGAGGAAAGGGAGCAATTCGAAAAGCGGGAGGAGAGCATACTCCAAATGGCGGAACCGCTCAAAAAGGCTCTGGACCTGAGAAAGAAATCACTCGATGGAC
>JAWOHM010000103.1:0-7890 GCA_046485165.1 Thermoplasmata archaeon | reverse complement strand
AGTGCCGGAAAGCACTGGAATTTTTTGCCCGTTCACGGTGTCCCGGAACGCATCTTTGAGCCGTGTTTTTCCAACGCCAGCCTCGCCCGTGATGAATACAGTGGAGCTCCTGCCGGCGATGGCGTTGTCCAGCGCATCCCCCAGCTTGGCCAGTTCGGCTTCACGGCCGATGATGTCCGGTTGCTGAATCCTCAACTCTTCCATATGGATGCAGAAATGTAATACAGATAATAAAAGATATCGTTACAATATACATATAAGATAAATAGTTGGTGAAGGGCCAGGCATCTCTGCCTGGCCCGATTTGTATGGTTTGGGAACACCTGGCTTTCAAAGTCAGCGGGGCAGATATGTCCCTGCGGGCAACCTGTGGCTGCCCGCTTGTGAAACGCATGCTGTTTTCTCTTTTCGAACGGCGCATGCGAGCGTTCTTCTCATGCTGTTTGCGTTTGGCAATGCCAGTATCCGATATTCATCGTCCAGTTGTGGCAATGCCGAATCCGGAAGGGAACAGGAAGGCTGGCGTGCCCGGATACTCGACGTCCGGGCGATTGCGTATGTCCGGCCTGCCTGTCATTATCGTTTAGAGGTTCAATGGCGCGCTCCAGAGGACTTCGTTCCTTTCAGTGAGCTCGCAGAAGTTGTGCATCTGCTCTTCGTGCATGCTCTCGAAATCAGTTCCGGTGTCCTTCGCGGCATCGAACTTCGGCTTCTGTATCCATTCCATGAATCTAAACATAGGCCCTCTCACACTCCTCAACATAGCTGAGAATGTCGTATTCCGACTCTGTATAGACATTTTCCTCAACACCCATGTGGGTTGCGTGGGCCATGCCGTCCATCTCATGGATGAGCTCCACCATCTCGGATATGTCCTCGCCGCGGTTGTACATCTCGAAGGCAAGGTCCCTCAGATCCTGTATCGTGTGATACTTCATCCAGTCAATCATTTCGCTGTCCATACCCCGAAGGGTTCTCCAATCTCTGTTTTTCAGTTTTATGTATTCCACCATAGTGCATCCCTTTCTGACGTTTTTCTCGTTTTCGTCTGACATTTGTCAGCCGCAAAACCTATATGCACTTGGGGGTATATAAGCTTTTCGACTCGCTGATTTTTCAATAGCCAGTAATATTAATTATTGTTTTATCGGGTTGATTTTCATCATTTTTCCTTCTGTCAGACAAATTGTATGCCGAAAGCCGATAATTTCAACAAAGGTTTTAATTAGATACATACATTACTATACATCACGAGTTTCACACGCTGTCTGACAGGACTTGTGAAATCGGTGGTGATTGCATGGGACTTCTGGATTCGATGAGCAAGGAGAAGAGGCTGTTCAATAAGGCGAAGAAACTTCTGGAAAAGGGCAAAGCGGCATCCGGCAAAGGCCAGGCTTCGCAGTCATTGGAATCCTACCAGAAGGCCCTGCAATTGCTGGAACAGAACCGCAGCATCGTCGGGCATGCCAAGAAGGAATTCTCGACGCTCTATGATGCCCTGGGGAACGGCTTTTTCGGCCATGGGCGAGATGACGAAGGCAACAAATGCACGGAATACGCGCTGGTGCTGGACCCTGGAAACGTGAAAGCGATGATTCACAAAGGCATTTACCTGTTCAAGAACGGGAACTCGCCCCAGGCGATTGTGCAATACGACATGGCATTGTCAATCGAGCCGGATAACAAGGCAGCCCTGGCTAACAAAGGTTACGCCCTTGAAAGCGAGGGAAAAGAGGTCGAGGCGATAGCCACTTACAACAAGATTCTGGCCCTGGACGAATTTGCACTTGAATTCTATGATAAGATAATAGGCCTTTCCCCCAGGGACCCCAAAGTCCATAACCGGAAAGGCGTGGCACTGAACAAGATGAACCGGTACGAGGAAGCGGCGCTCTCATTCTCGAGCGCGGTTGCGCTCGAACCGAACTTCGTGGAAGCCTGGGTGAACAAAGGCCTCGCCATGGCTCTTGGCCAGATGCACGGGGATGCGATCCAAGCGTTCGACGAAGCTTTGAGGCTGAGGAAGGATGACCCCTTCATCTGGGAACAGAGGGGCCATTCCCTCTACAGAACCAACAAATACAAAGAATCCGCCGACAGCTATACCGAATCCCTGCGCCTGAAGTCAGACAATGTGAAGCTCTGGATAATGAAAGGCATGAGCCTGCACATGGCAGAGGATTACGAAGCCGCCTGCGGCAGCTTTGACATGGCCCTGACCCTGGAGGCCGAGAACATATCCGCGCTGGTCAACAAACGCCAGAGCCTGAAGAAACTGGCTCGCCACAGGGAGATAATCGAGATTGCGGACCGGTTGCTGAGCATAACCCCCAACGACAGGAACGCATTGCTGGACCGGGGAAAGTCCATGGCAGCGCTCGGCGACCACGAAAAGGCGCTTCTCAGCTTTGACATGGCCCTCGAAATCAGCCCCAAGGACCTGGAGGTGCTGGTTGAAAAGAAGGAGGTCCTGAAGACCCTGGAACGGCATGATGCGGTGGACGCTGTATGCGACAGGATACTCCACATTGACCACCACAATATCGGAGCTCTCTTTGACAAAGGTTCCGCACTTTATGCGCTCAAGGCCTACGAGAAAGCCATCCACCCCCTGGACAAATTGCTTGCCATAAACCCGGAGCACCTGGACGCCCTACTCAGAAAGAGGGAATGCCTCAGGGAGCTTGCCAGGCACCAAGAGATAGTGAAGGTTGCGGACGCCTATCTCAAGTTCAAGCCGGAGGATGGCCCTGCGCTCATGGACCGCGCCTTGGCGCTTTTCAACATGTCAAAGTACCCAGACACGGTCGCGACATTGCACAGATATCTTTTGCTGTTCGAGAAAGATGCCGACGCATGGTACCTGAAAGGCCATGCGCAGGCATTGCAGAACATGCATGTTGAGGCCATAGACAGCTTCGACAAGGCAATCTCGCTGAGGCCGGAAGATAAGACATTCCATGACATGAAAGGCCGGTCACTCTCCAGGCTGGGCAAGTTCCAGGAAGCGATAGCGCAGTTCGACATCGCCATCAAAATCGACCCCAACGACGCCGAGCTCTGGTACAGCAAGGGCCTTGCCCATGAAAGCGCGAAGTCCTACGAGGAAGCGGTTGCCTCTTTCGACAGGGCGCTGAGGCTCAAACCGGAGGACAAGAACATCTGGTACAGCAAGGGCATCTCACTGGCCTGGCTGGAGCACCATGACGAGGCGATTGCCGCCCTGGACATGTCAATAATGTACGGGCCGAGCGACAGGTTTCCGTACCTGAAGAAGGCAGAGATACTGTTGAAGACAGGCAGATTCCCGGAAGCAGTGGACTCATGCAACAAGCTGCTGTCCATGAACCACATGGACCTGGAAGCCCTCCTCCTGAAAAAGGATGCGCTGAAGAGCCTGGGCGACAATCCCGGGATAATAGAGGCAGCGGACCGCATAACCAAACTCGACCCCAAGAACGTCCCCGCATATTTCGACAAGGCCATTGCCGAGCAGGGCCTCGAACGGCATGAACATGCGATAAAATCCCTTGACCGGGCTCTGCATCACGAGCCGAACAATGTCGAATTGCTGGAGGCAAAGAAGGCATCCATGCTGGCAATTGGAAACCTGGAGGGCATAATCGAGGTCGCCGACCTTATAATCGCGATAGACCCGGCCAACACGCGGGCATGGCATGACAAATCCAAGGCGCTTGGCTCACTGGACAGGTTCGACGAGGCACTGGCAGCTGCCGACACCGGCCTGAAGGCCAATTCCAATATGTCAGAACTGTGGTCCATCCGGGCCGAGATACTGCTGAAGCTAAACCGCGGCGTGGAGGCCATAGAGTCTTATGACAAGTCGCTGCAGCTCAAACCCGGCGACCCGAACACATTGTACAGGAAGGGGAAGGCCCAGTACTCCATGGGGAAGTACGACGATGCCTCCAGATGTTTCTCGGAAGGGCTGCAAAGCACTCCCGATGATGTCAAGCTTCTCAATGCCAGGGCCATGTCTTACGTGCGCCAGGGCAAGCATGACCAGGCAATGCCTGACTTTGACAGGGCCATCCGCCTGGAGCCAGATAACATCCGAACCCTGATGAACCTGGGGCTTCTAAAGCTGGACATGAAGGAATACGACGTGGCGCTAGGCCACCTCAACCGGGCTCTGCAGCTTGAACCAGGAAACAGAAAAGTTCTTGTCGCCAAGGCCAAGGTCTATGAGGCCATGGAGAATCTTGAAGAGGCGAAGTACTGGTACAAGAAAGCTCTGGAGCATGGCGAGGATGCCGAGATACTGTCGAGCATGGCAATGATACAGACCAAGATTGGCGATTACAGATCCACCGTTGAAATGCTGGAGAAGGTCGTCGTTTCGACACCGGATTCAAAGGATGCATGGTACAATCTGGGCTTTGCCAGGGAGAAGCTCAAGGAATACGATGAGGCCCTGAAATGCTATGACCACGCCATCGGCCTGGATGCCAATGACAAGATATCCTGGAACAGCAAGGGCCTGGTCCTGATGGAGATGGGAAAGCTGGACAATGCCATAAGGTGCTTCGAGCGCGCGCTGGAGATAGATGGCGAATTCGGCGCAGCCCAGGACGGCCTGCGCATCGCCAGGGAGAGGATAGCCGCCCAGGAGATAGAGAAGTTCGCACGGGCCATTCTGGCACTGGAATACGAACGCAACCGCCCGGTGTCAAGGGAGGAGGCTTTCAGGGACGGCGGGATACCGTATGAGAACCTTGAGGCCGTGTTCCAGTTCCTGAACCAGATTGACGAATACCCCATCCAGGCCATGACTCCCCAGGAAAGGGACGAGATGGAGACCGCTTCCAGGGACGTTGTGATACGGTCCCTGGGCACCGGTTCCGGCCCCCAGAAGACGCGCATGAGGCTGTCCGATATTGCAGTCAACTTCCCCCAGTACCCGCTCTGGAAGGCGAAGCGCGTACTCAGCTACATCCAGCGCGTGGACGGGATGGCGTTCCCGCCCGAGCCAACGCCTGAGATGGACGGTTTGCTCCGCAGGGCGCTGGGCCTCCCGCCGGAAAGAAGGACCGTCATCGGCCTTGTGGAATCGCTGGGCCTCGGCGTCATGAAAGCCAAGCAATTGCAGGCGCATCTGGCTACTTTCAAGAAAGATGGGTATGTCGCCCCGGAGATCGAGATTGGCTCGCTGGTCAGCGAGGAGTATGGCGGTGCCAGGCAAGCGCCCAAACCGAAACCCCAGGAGCATCGCAGGGCGGAGCCCAAGCATGAGAGCGACTCAGGCGACCACGGCATGGCCAGGCATTACTGCCAGTCCCACGGCCACATGGCCGTGACCCGCCACCACTGCGGCGCTTATCTCTGCCACAACTGCGTCAGCGGAGCCAGCAAATGCCCGATATGCCATCAGCCCCTTCACGGGCAGCCGAAGAAGGAATTGCCGATACAATTGGAGGAGCGAGAGCGGGAGCCGGAGGAACTGGATTCCGATGACGATGACGGAGAACAGGACAACCGCCCTAGGTCCGATGATGAGATAAAGAACGAGTTCGGCACCCTGTAATTCCGTAATCTCATTGCTTCCGGATTGCCGATTACGGAATTACAGAAGACGGTATGATTGTGATTGCTTTTTTATTGCTCAATCAGGGCGAATACTCTTTTTTGTTTTGATTTAGCAATCGTATTCACCAATTGTTTTCCTATTGATGGGGTTTTATGGCACTGGATTTAGCTGAGACAATGTTTCCGTGCCATGGTCGAATGCGTCGCTGCAAAATGCTGGGAGTTGCATTCAACAAACGTAAGCATTCAGTTAAATGAAGGGGGAAACGATTTTAGATTTACGATTGACAGGCTGGCTGTTTTTAACGGCCAGCACATTTCGTCGTAGCAATTTATCAACAAAATATCTAAAATCGAAAATCTAAAATTCCAAGACTGAACTCTTGTCCGCTGCAATTATGATTTTATAGGAGTAATGCTATACTGTACAAGTTACAATAAGGGTGACGGAGGAAGATGAGCCGTTTAAAATTGTTCAGCGGTATCATGGCGATTTCCATAATAATGGGCAGCCTGGCCATTATGCACCCGGTTGCCGAAGCCGCAACCCCCGGCTTCATCGAGGACATGAATTCACCTGATGCGACTTACCGGGATGCTGTCTGGCACAATAACGGCGAATTCATGATGGCGGTGGGCAATGATTCTTTCGGGAAAGGGGTTGTTGACGTGTATTATCCAGAAAATAAAACCTGGCAGTCAATCCATTCCGTGGCAGGAGAAACATACAACGGGATTGCCAATACCGAGTCATTCTATGATTACGACGGGTTCGAGGAAGGCTTGAATGGCTGGACAACCAATACTTGGGGGGAAGAGGAGACGCGCACTCTTGTCGGCCAGTGGAAGTTGGATGAGAGCGAGGGTATCATAGCCCCCGACATCAGCGGGTACAATCATCCGGGCAATCTTGTGAACATGGGTAATTTGAACTGGGTCGATGGCATGAGCGGGAAGGCCCTGAAATTCAACGGTGTGGATGAATATGTGGACATACCCAATGCGGCATATATGACATCCGGGTCCTTCTCGGGCAGTGTCTGGATTAACATAACCTCATACACAAGTTTCGGAGGTATGGTCAATGCTTATGTCTCTGGTCCAGGTTGGGGAATATGGTGCCGGGACACTGGGGCGATACGGTACTTTGCATATGACGGAGCGACATCCACTTCCAGGGATTCGAGTGTGGTTTCCCTGGGGAAATGGCATCACATCGCCTGGGTCTATGATGAATCTGGTTTTGTCTCTTTTTATATTGACGGGAAACCGGATTATACCATCGCGAGCGTCAATCCAGGCAGGGCCAACACCAATATTCAAATTGGCAAGTATGCCAGCACTTACTTCAACGGGCTTATTGACGAGGTCAACATCTATGATTACGCCCTCACCCCCAAGAAAATCTCCGATTATTACAACGAAACAATCCACAGGATGGGCGAGTGGCATTTCGACGAGAATGGCGGTGGAATCGCCTATGACACCAGCCAGAACGATTTCAACGGGACGCTGATGCCCACCTATCCGACCAACAACCCGGCATGGCTCCCGCACGCGGTATCCGGTGGATGCCTCTTTTTTGATGGCGTGGACGATGCCGTTGAAACCGATTACATCCCCAACACGTTCGACAATCATGATTTTTCGATAGAGGCATGGATATTCCCGACAGAGAGTTTCCAGAATGGCGTGATATATGCGGTCGGTGCCGCCAACTCTCCGTTCAAGACACTTGAATTCAAGATTCACTACGGGCAGGTGCAAGTCTGGCATTGGAATGACAATTGGGATACTCCTTATTACGTCAACATCAATGAGTGGACCCATATAGTCTACACTTACGCTCACTTGACCAAATCAGGGTCCATCTATCTCAATGGTCAATTTCAGGGTTCCCATGAATTTATCGGCTATCTGAGCGTGAACAACGACACATATTGCCCGAGCCAGATAGGCCATGGAGTTGAGCTTAGGCACTTCAGGGGATGCATTGACGAGGTCTCGATATACAACTATACGATGCCACTTGACACGGTCTCACAAAGTTACAACTACTTCGTGACCAATTACTTCCAGAATGAGTCCAGGCACCTGGACCTGAGATTCAATGAGGGTTCTGGCACATTCGCCTACGATTCCGGCCTTCTGTTGCGAAATAAGCCACGAAAGCCTTCTTCTGTTTGGTAAGGTTTGCGCCTACCGTTTGCCCTTGGGGGCAGGTAACTGCAAGTGGTTTGCCATCCGGTTCAAACTGAAATTCAAAGTCGGCCAAGTTAAGTTTGTCTAGGTTCGGTTTGCGTCCGCGAATGGCAGTCTGGACTTGCTTGACTTTTTGAG
>JAWOHM010000051.1:0-3375 GCA_046485165.1 Thermoplasmata archaeon | reverse complement strand
TTCAGAATTATGTCGGAAGAAACTGATTTGCCGTTCAGGACAGGTTCGGAAACGGTTATGGATTCCAGGCAGAGCAGGTCCATGCCATCACCTTTTCTTCATGTGTGGCCTCAGCGCGTCCAGCAGCACTTCCGCGCCCTGGGTCAGCGGGTCGCATGCAGGTAATTTCACGGATATGCCGGTCTTTCTGACAATGGCTGGTATGTCCTTCTCGGGTATGTCCTCGTGATTTATCGCGATTGCCACGACCGGTTTTCCGCCGAGCATTTCAACCGCCATTATCTGCGTTTTCAGGTCGTGAAGCTTGTATCCGGGGAACCCGTCATATTCCTTCCTGGCAGGCGGATGCTGCATGATTATGACATCGGGACGGCCGGCGGCCATTATCTCGAACCCGCCCGGATATGCGGGATTCATAAGGCTGCCCTGGCCCTCTATGACAATTACATCGGGCTTGCTGTCGTTCCATGCCGACCATACTGCATGTTCAATCTCGCCGCTGACGAAATCGTTGATGAGTGAATCGAGAATGATGCAGTACTTTGCGCCCTGCATCCAGGCTGTCTGCCCGGTGCCCACCATCTCGACCTTGAAGCCTGCCTTTTCCAGTGCATCCACTAGAATCCAGGCGGTTGTGCGCTTCCCGACCGCGGAATCGGTGCCAAGCATTGCCACTTTCAGGCATTTTACTTCCTCTATCTTGCCCGAGAAGAAATGCAGATCCCCCCTGCCAGGTGTTTTCCTCACATCCCTTATCCTGAGATTCTTCCGTTTTGCCAGCTCCGCCAATTCACTATCATCCGAGAGAAAGTCATGAGCGCCGGAATCCACATTCAGCCCAAGTTCGAGGGCATGTTTCACTGCTGCCCGGGTCTCGGGGCTCACCCTGCCGCCGTCCGGGGTTATGCCGTTCACGAAATATCTGGCTGATTTTCCTGCACCCGCCATTGCAGCGTCCAGACTGGCATATATCGGAATCCCGTAATTCTTCCCGTCCAGCACAATGCCGGCATCCTTTCCCGCATGCCTGGAATCGACCAATGCAACAACATCATAACGCCTGGTGCGGCGTACGAGACCGTGCGCGGTTTTTCCGTTGGTAGTCCCGAAAAAACCCTCGCAATAAACGATGGCATTGCCGTCCAGGCTCGCCATCAGGTCTTCCTCCCGGTGAGGATGACGACATATCGGTCTCCGGGAAGGGGGGATTTCTTGTGCCTATCAAGAAGCGCTATCAGGCCGGCTGTGGATGCCGGAAGAACATTCATTCCCTCCTTCTCCCTGATGAGCTTGGCATAGTGCATCATCTCCTTATCGGTAGCGTCATCCGCCCAGCCCCCTGAAGCGCGTATCGCATCCAGGGCGAGGTCGCCGTCCATGGAATGCCAGTTTATCAGGGGCTCGTTTATCTCTGTTTCTTTTACAATTTCCGGTTTCAGGTCCTCGCACTTCGGCCTGTTCTTCAGGAATGCATGTACAATCGGATTCTTGCCGTATGACGAACCTGCGACTATCCTCGGTATCCTTGAGGTCTTGCCGCGCCTGTACAGGCTGAGGAATCCCCTGTAAATTCCTGCCAGCGTGGTTCCGTTGGATACCGGGACTGCGACCGCGTACGGAGCGTCCCGCAATTCATCATAGATCTCGAATGCTATCTGGGCATATCCCCTGAGCTGGATGGGGGTGTTGATTCCCCCGGGATTGGCGTCGTACATCTCTTCCTTCTGCGCCATCTCAACGGAGTACTTCACGGAATCCTCGTAATTGCCAGGAATCCTGCGGATTATCGCGCCCATGTCCTCCATCTCCTTGATCCGCTTGGTGTGGTAAGTTTCCGGAATGTAAATGATGCATTTCAGACCCGCGACCGATGCTGCCAGCGCTATCGCGGCTCCGTAATTGCCGCAGGTTGCGACAGTCAACGTGTCATAACCGCGGCGGAGCGCGTCCTGGGCCTGCGTGAAGGCGATGCGGTCCTTCTGGGTGCCAGTGGGGTTTCCGCCATCGAACTTCAGATATATCTGCCGCAGTCCGACCTGATGCTCCACATTCCTGGCCCTCGCCATGTTGGTGTCGCCTATCTCAGAATCTTTGATGTCCTCGAATGCCTCCAGGCGCTCCTCGATGGAGCGGGTTGAATCTGCAGCAACCTTCCTCTGGTCATCCAGCTCAATCTTGATGGCCGGCGAATAGGATGTGGCACCGTCCAGCAGCGAAAAAGAATCTATGTCCTTCTGGACAACTTCCGGTTCCTTGACCTTCTCTCCGTTCTTCTTTACTTTTTGTTCGTTGTTGTTTTCCTGACCAGGCATACGGTGTCGGACCTCTTGACAGAAATCTAGCTGCGGTGAATCAAGGGAAGGATATTTAAACGTATGCAGATCCCACTGATTCCACAGTGCTGGGGTCGTGGAATTCGACAGGGAATTGAGTCTTTCATTCCAGTTATAATGATAAGAACATGGTAACGTTTAAATCGCATAACGGATTTGCCAATTGCCCGAATACAATTGGCCGCCCGACATTATTGGACGACAGGTTGGATTGGGATAGCATTCGCAAACAGGGCCCATAGCTTAGCCTGGCTGGCGCTATACTCCTCGCTTCGCGAGCAGTATGCGTCTCGATGGCTGCGCCATCTTCGAAGCATCCGGCTGGCCGGACGCATTGGTGAAGGCAAACTATGGGCTAGAAGTCATTCGCAAACAGGGCCCATAGCTTAGCCTGGCTTGAGCGTCCGGCTGATAGAGGACTTTCGTCCGCGAAAGTCCCTTCTGAAACCGGAAGGTCAAGAGTTCAAATCTCTTTGGGCCCATTCTTTTTTCTCTGGAAGCAATAAAGGTTCAATAAAAAGAAGTGCGACGAACACGACTCTCGCACTCAGCAACCTGAGTGCTCGCCTGCACCAGCAAACTAGCGATTGCATGAATAATGTATTGTAGTCTGTTTGCTGGGAGACCGAATTATGCCAATCACAAAGAGGTTATTCTTTCATCATTCAAGCAACATAGAATGAAAACTTGCCCTCGCATGCTCGAAAATTAACTGGCGATGGTTGACACATATCATTGCCACCCACCCATTCACTTATAGAATCGCATCCAGCCGCTGCTCGATGACTTTGCCCAACCCCCCCTCCCCATAATTGTAGATGTCCCGTATCTCCAGGTTGAATATCGGCGTCTCCCAGGCCAGGTCGGGCCATTTCGCCTGGATGAATTTGACATGTTCATCTTCGAAAACAACAATCTTGTCGGCCCATGCCAGCAAATCACGGGTCAGGGGGCGGCTGTCGCTGTATATCCCGGCATACCCGGTCTCGAAGCCCTTCGCGGCATACAACTCCGCGCCGGTGCGGGAGCGGTTCTGGCCCTG
>JAWOHM010000048.1:0-9490 GCA_046485165.1 Thermoplasmata archaeon | reverse complement strand
TCCACCATGCATCTCCTTGTCTTTTCCATATGGCTGTTCGTGGAAGGCATATACCGGTACAACGGCAGAAGCCTGGACCCCAAGACCTCCATTGCCGCCCCCGCCCGGGAGAAGCTCCTGGGCATCGGACTGCTGGCACTCTCCGGGCTTGCCTTCGGCGCTTCGGTTTCCACCAGATACCCCACCGGGCTGCTGGTCGTGATATTCCCGTTGTACATCTTCGGGTTCTACCTGGTCAAGGTCTGGCCCCATGTCCGGGAAAAGAATTACCTCAAGGCTTTCAAGGAAGGCGCGCCTGTCCATCCGCTCCTGGGCGCTTTCATCCTGGGCCTGCTGGTCGCACTGGTGCCCCTGATGCTGTACAACTCGGCATACTTCGGGGGGCCGTTCAACTCCGGCTACGATGCCACCAGCCTCATGGAGTTCAGCAGGACCGGAACCCTGGATATGAGGAATGCAACCGCTGCCTGGAGCGGGGACATCGGCTCCCTGGCCTACACGGCATACTACAATCTTTTCAAGCTCATGCCCACCTTCCTGAGCCGCATGCCGGTTCTGCTGTTCCTGATGCCGGGAATTTATTGCATGAGAAAAAGAAAGCTCGAGCTGGCAATGCTCCTGGCATGGGCTTCAATCAACGCTTTTACATATCTATCATTGGAATGGGTCACCATGTATGCGCGCCCGGACCTTGTGGCCTGGGAGCCGCGATACTGGATGCCGTCGCTTCCGGCAATCGCCATCATCGGGGGATTCGGGATTCTCGGGGTTTCGGGATGGATGGCAAGAAAGGCAACGGAAAGATTCAATCACACGGGGAGTGGCATAAAGTCCCTGAAAGTCATAATGTCGGTTGCCATAGTTGGAGTGCTCGTACTGTGGTCTGTGATTCCTGCGGCCGGGTACCTCCAAGACCCGTCATCAACCGAAGGAAGCCATCAGCCGCCGCAGGCGATGCCGGTCACGACCGACCAGCTCCTCGCATTCCCGGACTATTACGCGGGAAATGCGGTGAACCTCAACGATGCCATCATCATGGGAAAATCATTCCAGATGTTTGCGGTGAGAAGCGCCAATGCCACAATTCAGGATACGGTATCGGTGCTGTTCGTGGATTGGCCTGTCGGAACAATCCCGGACTACAGGATTGGCCAGCATGTCACGATAAGAGGTATGTTCAACCAGAAACCAACACCCCCGGGTGCACCCCCCATCTACAATCTGGTAGTTAAGTACGGGACGCAGGACTTCGTGCGGTCGCTGGGTTGACGGGGCAGGTCATTTGAGGTACTTCCCGTTCTCCATGACATATCTTCGGAAAAACCATTGCAGAAAGATGTAATCATCGCTCTTGACCTGTGACCTTTCCAGGGCGTTGTAATAGCTGCTCCTGTTCTCATAAGGAATATCCAACATGGGAAAGCCTTTCTGATGCAGGACCAGGTTCATCATCAATCGGCTGATGCGGCCGTTGCCGTCCGCGAAAGGATGTATTGTGACTAACTTTAGGTGCACCAGGGCGGCCAACTGAACCGGATGGATAACATCCTTGTTCTTCCTGTACCATCGGATGAATTCCGAGAGCATAGATTGCACCTCAATGGCGAGAGGGGGTGTGAACCGGCTTCCGGATATCCCCACCTGGACCCGCCTAAGTGCCCCGGCGACATCTTGGTCCGTGGATTCGAAGAGCTTTCTGTGAAAGTGCAATATAGTTTCAATGGACAGGGAGTTTCTGTAGCCCAGCATCTCGAAAAACGCGTCCCTGTGGGCCTCTGCTTCCTTCACATCAGAACTGGGCCTGGACTTGGGGGTGATGCCCTTTTCCAGCAGGAGAGAGGTATCCCTGAGGGTGAGTCTAGAGCCCTCTATCCGGTTGGTGTTGTAAGTGAATCGGACCGAAAAAAGCTCCATGTCCTTCCTGTGCACCGAGGGGGGGGATTCCTTCATCCTGGCTTCGTAACCGGCCTTTATCTGATTCAGGTCGCGGAACCACCTTTCGGCAAATATCCCGGTCATGAACTGGAATTCTATCTCATCTATGTTATCCGGAACTGTCTTGCCCAGGTATCTCTCCCGCTTCTCCACCTTATTTCCGAACCTGACGCTATGCTCCAGATAGTAATAATTATTGCTATCCACCTTTCTTTTCCTTACCATGACCATGATACTGCATACCCCTACAAGTTTATAAAATTATCTGATTTTCAAATAATGTAGGGGTAGATTCAGGGAATATCGTTATAATCGATATCACAATACCGGAGCGATGCCATATAACTACTGCCCCTACTGCGGCCGGTACATGATGATGAAGAAATTTGACCATGCGTGCGACATGGTCAATGTTGCAAACGACCGCAAGGAATGGTGTAGCCGATGCGGCGGAAGCATGGATCCTATGACCTCGGATGCGGAAGCTGGATTGTGTTATATCTGCAGGAATAAGATTGACCCATTCTCGAAAGAGTTTGATTGAACATTATGCTGGCAATAGGTGAATGCGATTTTTAAAGATTATCATCAGAGCATTCGCCATGGGTAGTCGTTTTACAAACATTCACTCCCATTGAGTTGGCCGGTAATCGGCAATCTGCAAACGATGAGATTACCGGAGCACGCATGCGACCAGGTCAACGTGGCCAATGACAGGAAGGAATGGTGTTCCAGGTGCGGGGGGAGCATGGACCCTATGACCTCGGATGCGGAAGCTGGATTGTGTTATATCTGCAGGAATAAGATTGACCCATTCTCGAAAGAGTTTGATTGAAAATTTCTATCATCCGCACTCGAAAACATCAGGGACCGGATTGGCCGGATGTCCCACCAGCGTCCACATAAGATTGAGAGAATAGTCATCTGTGCAAGAGCTGACACATCGGGGCGCCTGGGTGATGTTGGAGAAGGGCGCCATACCCGGGGCTTACACCCGGGGTTTGGGGCTAGAGAAAAGCACGCTAGGCATCACCAGGCCCGGCTCGAACAACCGAGCCCACAACCCTGCCCTCACAGGCAGGGCATGATGAGGTTGAATGTGTGCCGGAATCATGGCCAGTAAGGAAGGGGAAAGAGGGGCCTGGCTCGTCTTAACCGATGACCGATGTACTTCTATCATATCATAATTCCATGAGAATTATCTCAGTGCGCTCCAGCGGCTCCGCAACATGCCTTGCGAGAATGGTTCTCCCATTGTATTTGGCAACGGCCTCTATCCAGCCGTTTCCTTCGATCTCGATTCTCCGCAACAGAGTTCCATCATTGCCTATGCGGCATACAATGGGGCGGCCATTTCCGTTATCCCCGCCCAGCAGATATTCCCCCCTGTCCGCGAATACCGATACTCCAATTCCCGCCCCATACTCTCTTTCCCAGAGCATGGTTCCCATCATATCCGTTCTGGCTAGGAAAATTTTGCCCGAGCATTCCCCGACCATGATGATGCCCCCCTCGTCACTACGCATCTGGAATACGCGCTCGCAGGTCACATCCCTCTCCCAATCGATTTTTCCTTCGGGGTCTATTTTGAATAACCTGGCATTCCAACCATCATCTGTTTTCACGCTTCCGGAAAGGATGAATCCGTTGTCTGTGGCGACAATGCCGCCGGCCATTACACCATCGTATCGCCCGAAATCTTTGGTCCACTCAGGATTTCCTTGGGCATCCAGGCAAGAAAGGAAGAATCCATTATCTGTTTCACCGAACAGGAACAGCTTCGAACCATACAGGACATTGTAGGCACATTCGTTGCCCCTTATTCGAATCGCCCTTTCCCATATCAAATCTCCTGACAGGGACAGTTTCATGATGTGGGCCTTCCACCCCAGGCCGCCTGTCGGTGTGGCCTTGCCCCCGGAACAGCCGCAGGTGAGCAAAGCGTCATCTGCCAGCATACCTGAATGAGCCTCGGTGTCCGATGTTTCCGAGCCATAAGCCTTTTCCCATTCAATCTCCAAAGAGTCATTTATTTTTATTAGAATTTGTTTATAATATTTGTTTTTCCTGCTTCCCGATAAATAAAAACCGCTTTCCAGCGGTAATATCGACGTGATTATAGTTTCGTCATCAAGGGTTATGCTCATGTAATTAGATTGCTTCAATGATCTCGACCAGCCGTCTTCCCATCTCCGTCACCCCGTAGATAATCCACTGCCCCCGCTTCTTCCCCGTTATCAGCTTTGCCTTCTTCAGCACGGTGAGATGGTAAGAAAGCTTGGAATCCGATATGCCCAGCATCTCCCGGATGAGGCAGGCGCAGAGCGGCTGCTCGTTAACCGCTAAGAGAATCTTCAGCCGCATTGGGTCGCCCAGTGCCTGGAAAAGTTGCGCCCTATTTTTCAAGGCCCTGGCCTCGGGCAATCTGGCGATTATGCCCTTCATGCCGCCCTTCTCCTCGCACTGCTCCTTTATCGGCTCAGGTATCTCTGCCATCATTTCACCATTTCAACTTTATTTGAAACAAAGTTTATATATCAGCGCGTATTTCAAGTTTAATTGAAATTATAAGGCGATGGCGGATATGGTTGATATACTTTACTACCTCGGAGCGGGCGTTGCGGCTCTTGTGGATTATCTCTCGGCTCATGTGCTGCTCTGCCTGGTGCCGGCGTTCTTCATCGCCGGCGCGTTATCCGCTTTGCTGAACAAGGAGGCCATCACCAAGTATCTGGGACCGGATACACCGAAATACATATCGTATCCTCTGGCCGCTGTCGCCGGGACGCTTCTGGCCGTCTGCTCATGTACAATCCTTCCACTTTTTGCCGGCATCTGGAAGAAGGGCGCCGGGCTGGGACCGGCAATCACATTTCTCATCACCGGACCGGCAATCAACATACTGGCCATTACCTACACCGGGCAGTTAATCGGCTGGGACATTGCGGGGGCCAGGGCAATCATGGCCATAACCTTCGGCATAACCGTGGGGATAATAATGGCCCTGATATTCGAGAGGGTGAAGAAAGGGGCTCCACTGGCAGAGGCAAAGGGCTGCGCGGTTCCCGATGTCGGCAAGGCCGAGGAGCAGAAGGATGTGAAGGTGGACAAGAGGTTCATCTGGCTCTTTGTGCTGCTGTTCCTGGTTCTGATATCCGGGACCCTGCCGATTCCACTGCTCTGGCGCCTTCCCTTCGTTGCCCTGTTCGCCATTGCGGCAACCGCCTGGGCGCTGAAAACCTACACCAGGGACGATAACAGGCAGTGGATGGGCGAAACATGGTTCTTCACCAAGACCATACTGCCGCTGCTTCTGATTGGCGTGTTCGTGGCCGGAATCCTGACGGTTCTCATACCCAGCGAGGTGATAACCAGTTACGTGGGGGACAATTCGGTGCGGTCCAATGTCATAACCACCGCATTCGGCTTGCTGATGTACTTCCCCACGCTGGTCGAGGTGCCGGTGGCCCGGATGTTCCTGGACCTTGGGATGGCCCGCGGCCCGTTACTGGCTTACCTGCTCTCCGGCCCGACAATGTCGCTTCAGAGCATCTTTGTGGTTCAGAAGTTGATGGGGACCAAGAAAGTACTGACATATGTCGGGCTGATGGCAGTGTTCTGCGTTCTGGCAGGGCTTATATTCGGATGGGTGTTCGGATGATTGAAATAGGAGCGTGAGAAACATGAAAATAGAGATACTGGGAACGGGATGCGCCAAGTGCAAGTCCCTGGAGAAGAACGTGCGAGAGGCAGTGAAAGAGCTTGGCATTCAGGCCGAGATAATCAAGGTGGAGGACATCACCGAGATAATGAACCATGGAGTCATGATGACGCCAGCGCTGTTCATCGACGGCGAGGCGGCAGCTGTCGGAAAATTGCTCGGCGTCGAGGATGTGAAGAAGATACTGGCGGCGAGAAAATGAGGATGCTGGCAGAATGGTTTCCCGAGTTCTCTGAAGAACTGGACAGAATGGATGAACTATACAGGGAAAAGAGAATTATAGACGAAAAGACCTATCAGTTCCTCTGCTTCGCCATGGCCATCAAAGGGCGTTCCGCGCCATGCGTGCGCAAGCATTTCCTCGGCGCGCTTGAAGCAGGGGCGACAGTGAAGGAGATGGCATACATCATGGCACTGGCGTTCAGGGAGAGCGCGGGCAATGACGATTGCTGGGCGCATGATGTCCTTGGCAATTACAAGGAACTGATGAAGGAAAACGTGAAATGCTGCGAGAGATGATGCAACTGGATTTGGAATGTGTTGAGCCATGCCAAGAGGAAATGTGAAAAAACAGAGGAGAAGGAAGGAGATGGCAGAGAAGGGCTACGTCGAGTGCGGCTACTGCAACGAGCTGGTCAAGCCCAAAGCAATGAGATGCCCGCATTGCGGAAAGCTCTATTCCTCCGGAAAACAGGTCCTTGTGATGCTCATCACAATTGCCACGGCCATATCACTGGTGGCTGTTTATTTTCTCATGCCGGGATACTCGGGATACGAGCCGTCCGGGGAGAATCCCATCGTGGTATCGGCATTCCCCACCGGCGTTTCCGTATCCACAACATCATCAATATCTGTTGATTTTGACAGGGAGATGGACAGGGACTCTGTGGAATCCGCATTCTCGATTTCCCCCTTCGTGTCTGGAACGCATTCCTGGAGTGGAAATACGTTGACCTATCATCCCTCCCAGGAACTTGCCGCAGGGGCATCATACACCGTGACCATCGGCTCGGGAGCATTAGACAGGTTCGGAAATCCATTGGACTCGGGCGTCTACAAATGGTATTTCTCAACGCAATCTTCGGATGGCACGGCAACCCTGCGTGCCATCGGGACGGGCTCCGACGATTTCTGGAGCCGTTCAACAGCCCACCCATCATGGGCGGCAAGCGCGGTTCAAGCCAAGCCAGTATTGATATTCACCCACAGCGAGGGCTGCGCGCCCTGCGTCACACAGACGGGAATCAATGAGAATGTATACACAAAATACCAGAACCATATCACATATTACGACCTGTTGTCTGGGACGGATGAGCCGCAGGCCACCGATACGTTCGGCGCTTACGACCCTGACGGCGCGCCGCACTACGTGCCGCTGACAACAGTGCTCACCATCGGGCCGAACAATGCAATAATCTGGCACAGCTGGGAGGGGGTTGTCGATGAAGCGACCCTGTCCAGCTGGATTGACGATGCCATAGCGTATCACAACGCCAATGGGTAGGATTTTCATATGCAAATGGATCGGAAGAAGGCCGCATACGCAATCGGGTTGGCCATACTCATCATTATCACAGCATTCCTGGTCATGGACAATCCGGGCGGAAGCACAGGCGGCGATATAGAGCCTGCGACCGATTTCACCGTCACCGACCATCTTAACAGGGAAGTGAACCTGAGCAGCCAATCCGGGAAGGTCGTTGTACTGCACATCACCCAGCTGGAAGTGCCGCTCTGCATCGAATGCGAGGACAGCATAGTCGCGCAATTGCGCGAGATGGAAACGCTGGCCGGGATGAACGACCCGAACATCACGGTGATCACGCTGAACATCCGGAAGAACGCCTATTCCGCTGACGGCTGGGAGCTGGCAAACGAATGGTACGGCGTCAATGCCACATGGCACTGGGCTGAGGAGTTCGAGCCGTTCTCGGCCGCAGGACCGTATCAGAAATACTGGGAGAGTGACAATGCCCTTGCCAACCCAACCATCATCCTGATTAATCCGGGCCAGGAAGTGGTCGGCGCCTACCGTGTGTACCTGGTCGGGTCTGGGGCCGTCGACGGGGTCCAGACCTCGGAGTCCCTGCGCAGCGACGCAGCCGAGATAATGGCCGGCGAGTGGGATGACGACTTCCGGGGCGACGTCTCCGCCGGGATAACCTTCGGCGGGCTGTTCGTACTTGGGATAGTCACCTCGCTGGCGCCATGCTCCATCGCGCTGCTGCTGACAGCCATATCCTACATCGGCTCCATGCGGCAGCAGGAAGAGAAGTCGGATGACTGGGAGAAGGGACTGTGGATAGGGATATCATTCTCCGCCGGCATGACGCTGATTTTCTTCCTCATCGGCCTGCTGATTTCCTATGTCGGGATATTCATAGAGATGTCAGCGACTTTCTACCTTCTGGCCGGCATCATCCTGATAATACTGGGCATCAATGTCTTCAAGCCCCTGGGCGAGATACTGGCCATGCTAAAGGGCCAGGGGGGCGGCGCATCCTGCAAGACCGCGGGAGGAAACGGTTTCATCCAGAAACTCAGCAAGCGCTCGGGGTATCTGGCGGCCTTCGTTCTGGGCATAGTCTTCTCGGTGGGCTGGGCGCCATGCGCCCTCTCGATGATGTTCCCCGTGATAGTGCTCATGTTAACGCAGGACGTCTCCCTTCTCATGGGGGGGCTGATGATGGCCGTTTTCGGGTTCGGCCACGGCATGATAATCATCCCGTTCTGCATGGCCACCGGAGAGATGAAGGGCCGGATAGGCAACAGATTCGTGAGCGCAGGAAAATGGATTCAGCCGATGTTCGGCATCATCGTAGTGGCGATGGGCGTGATTCTGGCGGCGAGGTACTGGGGATTCAATCTGTGGTGAGCCACAAATCTATTTATCAGAGTGCGTGAATCCGGCCGCATGAAACAATGGCTCTACAGAATCCAACCTTCCAGGGCTGCCATGCTCATCGAAGGGCCGAGCCCGGAGGAGGAGAGGTTGGTAGGCCAGCATTTTGCATACCTGAAGGACCTCACCGGGAAGGGGATAGTCCTGCTGGCCGGCCGCACCCTCAACACCGATTCCAGCAGCTTCGGGATCGTCATCTACAAAGCGGCTGATGAGAAAGAGGCAAGGAGGATTTTCGAGAATGACCCGGCGGTGAAGGCAGGGGTGTTCGTGGGTGAGATATACCCATACAGCGTGGCGCTGGTCGGGGATTTTTAATCTACCAATCGATGAGCCAGATTGTATCGACAATAACCCTCTCCCCCACCCATCCCGGCCCGCGGCTATGGCACCGGCTTACCACATCATGCCCCGCCTAAATCCAACGTTTTGTAAGCAGGAGGGCGGGGTAATAATGCCAGATTTTCAAAATCTGGATGTTGTGATGCACAGCGCGCATAAATCCCTTCAAACCCCGGGTGTAAGCCCCGGGTACGGGGCCTTATCCAACGCTAACCGTGGCCCCCAATCTGCCAGTTCTTGCACAGGAGGCCATTCTTTCCATCTTTTGTGTGTGCTTGTGGGGGATGCGGCCAATCCGGCTCTTTTGGTCCTAATATACAATGCGAAGGATGAACTAATAGCAGCCTTGCAAGATCCGCGTAATATGTTTCGCCCAGCACGCGAAACGCTGGGCGAGTACCCGACCTCCCCGCCCTGACAGGCGGGGCTTCCCAAAATAGTCTTGCAGAACGCCTCAGAATGCTGGGTTCAAGCGCACTTGATTCAATAAAGATTCAAAACCCGGCCCTCACAGGCCGGGCATGCTGCAATTAAATGTATTGCACAAATATTGTATGTTCTCGGGCCATGGTCGAATGCGCGAACTGTGC
>JAWOHM010000125.1:0-4709 GCA_046485165.1 Thermoplasmata archaeon | reverse complement strand
TACATGGCATCCTTCCTGTGCGTTATGCAATCGATGACGAACACCGGCTCCCGACGCTCGAAGTCCCTGGTCTCGGTCAAATCCACGAACGGGCCTTCCCTGTCAGTTTCCTTGATAAGACGACCCTCCAGGACGAACTCGGAATCCGCCGGCACCTCCAGGTCCTTGGTGACGCACTTCACCAGCGGCGTGGGGTCCAGGGCATTCGCGATGGCCAGCTCGTCCACGCCCGGCTCCGGGCCCAGGGATGCGGCCACCATCACGGCAACCGAATTCCCGATGCACACGGCCATCTCCAGGTCCCCCGGAACCTTGTCATAAGTTGTCCGGGTCTGGCGCTTCGGGATGAGCCTGGCAGTGCACCGGTCCTTGCCGACCTGCATCAGCCGGTGGTAGCAGGCGTTCCTGCCAGTATCAGGGTCCTTGATTATAGCGACCGTGGCGCTGGCATAGCGTCCGCCGTCGCCGGGCAGGTGCATGAGAAAAGGAATCTTGTCCAGGTCAGGATTTTTAATCACAACTTCCTGGCATGGCGCCTTCTCGACCATGGGCGGCGGCACAGGATTCCGGAGCGCCTCCACGGTCTTGGCCAGCAGTCCCTCCTTGGTGGTGCCCAGCGCCTTCGCGATGATGTCCCTGGAGGATGTGATGCCCCCGAACACGGGGAAATCGAACCCCTTCACATTCTCGAAAATCGTCGGGCGTTCCCCCAGAGCGTTCAAAACGTTGGCCAGCTCGTACTCGGTGCTGATTACCTTCGATATCCTGGTCAGTTCCCCGTCCTGCTCCAGCTTTCCTATAACTCCCTGAGGTTCATGAGCGCACCTTTCCTCTGACTGAGAATTGGCCGGGGATATTTAAAAGTGGCGAGGAGAGATTCGTCGGACGACGAACCAACGTTCCGCTAGTTGAATGCGATTCCCGACAATAGTATCACAAAGCATTCGACGATGGCCCGGGAATGTATTGATAGCTAAATCGAGGGCCATGTGGCTCGCTTTGTTTTGCTAGCAATTGGTGAATGCGTGAGCAAATTGCCAACATTCTGGCGCATTCGCCTCGATTGAGACCTCTGAATATTTATGCTCAATCGAAAGATTCTGAATTTTTGACAAAACATATATGAGCCAAAAATTCAGGCGAACATCTTTGACCCTTCCCCAATATTATCGACTTCGGCCACCAGGACCTTGTCAATTCCCTTGGTGAAGTCCAGCATCTTGACCTTCGTGCGGTCCTCCCTGATGGCGAACATGCCTGCCTCCGTGCAGATTGCCTTGATGTCCGCGCCGCTTGCGCCGTCAGTCCTGGACGCAAGTTCCTCGAAACTCACGTCCTTGGATATGCTCATCCTCTTGGTGTGTATCTGGAATATCTCGGCCCTGGCCTGGTAGTTGGGCACCGGTATGGTGATGATGCGGTCGAACCTGCCCGGGCGCAGCAGCGCGTCGTCCAGGATGTCCGGGCGGTTGGTTGCGCCGATTATCTTGACGTTCTCCATGGGGTCGAAGCCATCAAGTTCCGCAAGGAGCTGCATGAGCGTCCTCTGGACCTCGCGGTCCCCGGAGGTAGCAACTTCAAGCCTCTTGGCACCGACAGAATCAAGCTCATCGATGAATACTATGGTGGGGGCCTTCTCCCTGGCCATGTCGAATAACTCCCTCACGAGGCGTGCGCCCTCCCCGATGTATTTCTGCACCAATTCGGAGCCAACGAACCGAATGAAAGTGGCATTGGTCTGGTGGGCGACAGCCTTCGCGAGCATTGTCTTTCCTGTGCCCGGCGGCCCCACCAGGAGAACGCCCTTCGGCGGGTCTATCCCGACCTTCTGGTAGAGTTCGGGCTTGAGCAGCGGGTCCTCCACGGCCTCACGTATCTCGCGCATCTGGTCCTCAAGGCCGCCGATGTCCTCATAGCTCACTTCCGGCCTCTCTATGACCTCGCCTCCCAGGACCACGGGGTCCAGTGACGGCGGGAGAACTCCCACAACTGCCAGGCTCTGCTTGTTGAGCGCCACCCTGGCGCCTATTATGACATTTTCCGGCGATATGTATTCTGCTGTTGTGACAATGAAATCCGGCCCGGTGCTGCTCTTTAC
The DNA here is from genome assembly GCA_046485165.1 of Thermoplasmata archaeon. Lineage (GTDB taxonomy): Archaea > Thermoplasmatota > Thermoplasmata > SG8-5 > SG8-5 > UBA147. Next base: position 2,611 of record JAWOHM010000125.1, on the reverse strand, counting down.
AACAACCCTGCCGTCGGTGAGAACATCCTTTATTGTCCCGATGATCATGGGCGGGGTCTTCATCCTGTCCAGCTCGAACCTGAGGCGCTGTATCTCCTTCTGAAGGCGGACCATCTCGCTCTTGATGTAGCGTTTCTCGCCCTCGCTCTGCTTGGCCTCGTCCATGAGGCGGTCGTTCATGCTTTCAAGGGCCACGATGCGGTCCTTCAATTCATGGGAGAACTCTTCTACCTCTCCTTCATCCATCTCTTCATCGGTCATATTATGCACCTGTTTGCCGGGGCGCAATCTGGCATCCCATCGCTAACTATATATTGTCTCGCATATTTATGGTTTACCATAGAATAAATAAAAGATGGTGAGAATATGTTATGCGAGATGTGCGGCGCCGAAGTTCCCAGGACAAAGCTGGTCATGGTGGAGGGCGCAGCGGTTGGCGTATGCCAGAGATGCGAGAGGTTCGCCAGCAGCCCAGCGGTCAAAACCAAGGACGGCGAGGTTGTCCTTCCGGATGTGGCTGTGAGGCTGGACACCAGGGAGAAGCGGAGGACCGAGCGCGACATATATGAAACCGCCGGCGAGAAGGAACTTGCCCTCGATTACAGCGAGCGCATAAGGAAGGCCAGGCAGAAGCTCGGCATGACGCAGGAGGAACTTGGCAAGCTAATCAATGAGAAGAAGGGCGTCATCGTGAACATCGAGAACGGTTCCATGATACCCAATGACAGGCTGATAGCAACCCTGGAGAAGACCCTCAAGATTTCCCTGAGAGAGGTTGTCGAGGCCCAGGGAGAGGTGAAGAAGGCCGATAGTTCGAGGGGGCTGACGCTGGGTGATTTCATCAAGGTCAAGGAAAAGAAGTAGTCTGGCGTTGGCCGGATTCTCTTTGCTCGTGCTTGCCGCGGTTCTCGCTCATGGCGCATCCGCGGCTCCGGCGTTCACCGATGTCGGGATACCGGCCACGGCCCAGGCGGGCGAGCCCATCCCGGTCCGCGTGAATGTGACCCCATCAAGCCCTGGCTCCGGCCTGGTTGTGTATCTGACTTATGTCAATCCCTCGCTCGGGAACATCAGCACCAATCCCATGGCGCCCAATGACACCAATGAGACCTGGTCGTTCATCATACCTGCGCAAAGATGGAAAGGGACTGTGGATTGCCAGATAATGGTCGTGGAAGGCTCGGGCAACACGTACTACCCGGAGTCGGGCTTCGTGACCATCGAGATACTGGGGGAAAGCCAGCCGAACCCCTTTCCCTGGAACATCCTGATAATCATAGCGTTCCTGGGCGCTGCCCTGGTGTTGACCGAGCTTGCGTTCAAGCCCGGCGTTTACCGGAAGACGGGAAGGGAGAGGGCCAGGGAACTCGAGGAACAGGACCGCCTGGAGGAACTGGATGAAGAGGGCGGGGAAAACGAGCAAAAGGGCCGGACTTAACTTTTCTCCAGTTTGAGGGCTTTCTCAGCCAGGGCCTGCGAGTTTATGGAATACAACTCCCTCGGCGAGGTGCCTTCCTTTATGGCGAACCCCCTCGAGACAATCGCGTTGAGCGCATTCGCGGCCATCTGGTTGGTGATGTGCATCGAGTGGGCTATGTCGAATGCCGTGGCGTATTCCATCTCGAAGAGGTTGATGAACGCCCGCTTCACCATGTCCTTCATGTCGGTGGATGCCAGTACCATGTCGAAGTTCAGGTAATCGACTATGCCCCTCTGCGCCAGGTTGCGGAGCGGCGCCTGCCCACCCCTGAAATCCTTCAGCATGGCATTGTTGATGAGGTCAATGTCATACGTGTATCTGGCGGACTTCGTGTACGCGCAGACCCTGAGTTCGAACGGGACCATGCCGTTCTCCCTCACATGGCCCCAGAACTTCTCCAGCATCACCAGCTTCGGTATGTACGGCCTCACGGGTGCGGCCAGCGGGTCCCTGGATTTCGTTTTGATGGACTGGGGGTAGTACAGCCAGGTAGGGAATCCCCTTATCATGATATTATCGCGCTGCAGATGCTGGTGCATGTCCCATTTGTCCAGCTTGAACGAGTCATAGGAGAAGCGCTCCAGGGCGCCCATGCCCTTCCCCAGGAGCACCAGCGTCTTCGTCGGGGTGTTGAAGTCCCAGTTCTCCTTGAGGTCCGGCTTGAGGAACCTGATGCCCAGGTTCTCGAGCGCCTCCTCGCGGTGCATGGCTTCCAGGAGTGAAGAATATTCCCTGCCGTTGACCATGTATGTGACGCAGGCAAGCGGCTTCTTTTGCGCTGCCTGGTACTCGTAGAATGTGCGTCTCAACTCGTTCTCTGCATGCAGATCGACCTCTTCCTCCGAACCCAGATGAAGAATTGCCTGGCAGAGCTCCAGGGGGTCTGTCATCCCGCAAGGATAGGTGGGGATGTTTTATATGTTTTTGTATGATGTTATAATGTTCGGGAATCGGGACTCGGGAAGCGGGACTCGTACGAAATGGCTGCCGAAACAGCCATTGATTACGTCACCGTATCTCGATTCCCTTAGCAACAATAACCAATCAGATTCCCGCTTCCCGGCCAATCAATAAGAAAACAACTTCCCGCTTCCCATATCTAAAATCATAAATATGACCTCCATCTTCCCG
>JAWOHM010000079.1:0-6651 GCA_046485165.1 Thermoplasmata archaeon | reverse complement strand
CATAACGCCATATCTCCTGCGGAGGCTGGGTTGCGAGGTCATCACATTGAACGGGCATCCGGACGGTTCTTTCCCGGGAAGGGGGTCCGAACCCACAGAGGAGAACACCAGGCTGCTTGGGAAGTGCGTCTTGGAGTCGGGCGCGAGCCTTGGCATAGCCCACGATGGGGACGGGGACAGGATGGTTGCTGTGGATGATAAGGGCAATTTTGCCGGGGGCGACGCATTGATGCCGCTCTTCTGCAGGGCGGAAGGCAGGAGAAAGGTAGTCGTACCGGTGAATGCCAGCATGGCCGTTGACCGGTATCTTGAGGGGGTGGAGGTCATAAGATGCCGCGTGGGAGATGTTTATGTTTCGCAAGCCATCAAGGAGTCCGGGGCGGATTTCGGGGGCGAGCCGTCCGGAACCTGGGTGTTCCCGGGGGTATCATATTGCCCGGATGGCATCTTCGCAGCCGCGAGGCTGGTGCAGATGACCATGGAAAGGCCGCTCTCCGAACAGCTGGCTGAAATACCGAAACTCACAATCCTCAAGAAGAGGGTGGACATGCCCCTGGAAAGAAAAACGGAAGTGATGGGGAAGGTTGCCGGCGCAATGAAAACCCTGAATCCCAAGGAAATTTCTGATTTGGATGGGATAAGAGCGGAGTTCGAGGGCGGCTGGATGCTTCTGCGGCCATCTGGAACCGAGCCGAAGCTCAAGCTGGTTGTGGAGGCGGATTCCGAGAAACGGGCGCAGGAGCTTTACGATGATGCAATGAAGATAATCTCGGAGGCGTTGAAATGAAAGCGTTCATACTGGCCGCGGGCGACGGGACCCGCATGAGGCCGCTGACAGCCAGGATGCCGAAGGCCCTGCTGCCGGTGGCGGGAAAACCACTTCTGCAGCATATGCTGGAGACACTGAAGGCCTGCAAAGTGAAGGACATCACGATACTGGTCAACCCGGGCAGGAGATACATAGACCAGGAGTTCGGGGACGGCTCGGAACTGGGGGTCGGCCTGAGCTATGTTGTCCAGAAGAAGCCCCTGGGAACAGCCAATGCAATCGGCACAGCCGGCCTGGTCCTGGAGGAGGATTTTCTCTGCATCAACGGCGATGTGATAGTCAACAAGGACACCATCAGGGGCGCCCTTGATTCGTTCAAGAAAGGCGGGGAAGCAGTTGTCACCGGGGTTCCGGTGAACAATCCCAAGGAGTTCGGTATACTGGAGCAGAAGGCAGGAAAATTGGTCAGAATCGTGGAAAAGCAAAAGAACCCGCCCGGCAACCTGGCCAATGCCGGCATCTACGTTTTCACGCCGGGCATCTTCAAGTGGATAGAGAAGACGGAAAAATCGATTCGGGGCGAGTATGAGATAACCGACACCCTGACAATGATGGCCGCCAAGGGAGACATAATCTGCCAGACATACTATGGAGAATGGGTGGATGTCGGAAGGCCGTGGGACCTGCTCAGGGCGAACAAACTGCTGATGGAAGGGCTCAAACCGAAAATAGAGGGAGAAATCCAGCCAAACACCACAATCGAGGGGAATGTCACCCTCGGAAAGGGCAGCATCATTCGGAACGGCGCGTACATCATCGGGCCAGTGATAATCGGCCGGGACACTGACATAGGACCGAACTGCTACATACGCCCGTCCACTTTCATTGGGAACGAGTGCAAGGTCGGGAATGCGACCGAGGTGAAGAATTCCATTCTGATGGACCGCGCGAAGGCGCCGCATCACAATTACGTGGGGGACAGTGTGCTGGGCTGCGAGACCAACCTGGGCTCCGGGACCAAGGTCGCCAACCTGCGGCTGGACGGAAAGAACATCCGCGTGAGCCTGAAAGGGAAGGTTGTGGACACCGGCATGAGGAAGCTTGGCGTCATCACGGGGGACAATGTCAAGGTGGGAATCAACGCCAGCATCCAGCCCGGGACGATAATCGGAGAAGATTCGTTCGTCGGTGCAGGAACCACCATTGGGGGCACCATATCGCCTAGTAGCAGGATAAATTGATATTCTACAATTGTTGAATGCAATTCTTATCACGTTACAACGGCGCATTCGACCATGGTGCGAGAACAGTCTGTTAGCTGAATCCAGCACCATGCGACTCACAACAACCTGCCAACAATTGGTGAATGCGAAAACAGAATCTATCCAAAAAAGAGCATTCGCCGCGGGTAGGAACGGACATACTTGGCCGTGACTAAGACGAGGCTCTGCCTCGTTGATAGTCATTAAATAACATTTACTCCCAATGCGTATGGCCGGTAATCATCATTATGGAAACGATAAGATTACCGGTTGGCGGAACAATACTGCCCGGTTCCCGGATATATTGATATCAACGCATGTTGAATGCAATTCTCATCGTGTTGCACCGGTGCATTCGACCATGGCGTGGAAACATTTAATTGCTAAACCCAGCGCTATAAATCAAACAATAAGAAAACAATTGGTGAATGCGATTACTAAATTCATGCATTTTATAGCATTCGCCGTGGGTAGTCATTAAATAACATTTACTCCCAATGCGTAAGGCCGGTAATCATCATTATGGAAACGATGAGATTACCGGGATAAATTGATATTCTACAATTGTTGAATGCTATTCTTATCACGTTGCACCGGCGCATTCGACCATGGCGCGGAAACATTTAATTGCTAAACCCAGCGCTATAAATCAAACAATAAGAAAACAATTGGTGAATGCGAAAACTGAATCTCAACATTGGGGAGCATTCGCCGTGAGTCAGCATTATGCAATCGAAGAGACTCAAACCGTTTGCCGGTAATCGGCAATTTGCAAACGATGAGATTACCGGTTGGCGGAACAATACTGCCTGGTTCCCGGATATATTGAACAACGTAAATTGAATGCAACTCAAAGCAATCACCAGCGCCAGCATACCAAATTTATATATTGGGGGGATTCATTCCCTATCCGGTGAATGCATGGGAAGAGGCTTCGTGCTGGCATCTGTAGAACACGGGAAAAAAGGGATGCCGTTGGAGGCTTCGAAAATATCAAGGGTGCGGCAGACGCAGCGCCGCAGTTGGAAGGTGGGCTTCTTGGTGTCGATGCATAAAGGCGAGGATTGGGAGGAAGGATAAGGGTGGGCTTTGCTTTCAATTGGGCATCTGTAATCCCGTTCATCGCTGTGTGCGTCAACATGTTGCTGGGCATTTACACCTTCAAATTAGAGCCAAAGAACCGCCTCAACCGGTTGTTCCTGGTCATGGAACTTTTTGTCTCGGCAATGTGTCTTTTCACATTCATGTTCTACAACCGGGATGATTTCCAATCTGCGAAGAATATCGCAAAATGCATCTACATAACGTCAATGTTCATTCCCGCCCTGTCACTTCACTTCGCGCTGCTGTTCCCGAAGGAAACAAAGTGCGTGACTAAATACCCGTTTATCATCTATTACATATACATCCCAATTTTGGCCTTTCTAATCCTGTTCATCCTGAACCCCGGCTTTTTCCTGCTTCAGGGCGTGAACGATGCCGGCCAAACCGTTGATATGGTGGCTGAGTCCGCAACATGGAGATGGTCGATGCAATACGACATCGGGGACGATATCTTTTGGGTGCTGGGTGCTCTTTACTTCGCAGTTACTATATACATTTTATATAAAGAAATGAAGAACGCCGAGAATGACACGCAAAGAAACCAGATCCGTTTTGTTCTGGTGGGCGTCACCATCCCTATGATTTATTTCATAGCACTCCAATTAATACCGGATCTTCTCAACAGTGCGATGGACACTGATTATTTCTTTATAGTGCAGGACAATACATTTCCCACCATATTCATGGGTTTGCTCATCACCGTCGCCATCGTCAAGTACGAGCTTTTTCACATCGGCAAAACCCTTGAGCGATCCATTTTCTACATGTTGATATTATTGTTTGTCATCATCATTTTTGAGACGGTATCCGAGGTCGTTGAAAACGTGGGAGGGTGGTTGTTGGGCACAACCTCGGGGATAGGCAGCATTATCTCCAGCGTGATTACCGCGGTGGCCATGATCAGTTTGCTCGACCCGCTGAAGGCTAAAGTGGCGGCTTTCTGTGACCGGCTGTTTCCGGAAACAAAGTGCTTTGAGTATGACCAGAACAAGAAACTCTACTACAAGACCCTGGAAACCGCTCTTGCGGATGATGTGATTACAGAAGATGAGTTGGCTATGCTGAAGACACAGCAGAGAATTCTGAAGATTTCTCCAGAGGACCATGATGAGATTTACCGGCAAATCGTGAAAGAGAAAGACGCGGATAAACATGAAACATAAGGAAATATTAATTGAAGAAAGCCGAAGCGCATATAATTATCATGGATTAAGTTGCTGTGCATCCCATACTGCCTTCACCGGTTGGCTTGTCAGCCGGTTCCGAGTATCTTGTCGAGTTTTTTCATATTCTCGAACGTTTCTTTTTCTATCTTTTCCAGAATTGTCTGGGCCCGTGACCTCTTCTCTGGATCCTCCATGGATGCGGCTAGGGAGGTGGCCACAGCCATGTCCCTCCGAATTTCCCCGGATATCGCTTCCTTTATCTCAAACGGATTGCCAAGGAGATTTGATAAGCGTTTCACGCAATTGCAGTCTGATGGCCCATCTTCATGATAATCCTGGATGTCGTCAAAGAACTCTCTTATAAAGTCGATGTGCTTGAAGAATTCCATATGACATTGTTGGGGAGGGATTTCGTTCAGTGTCAAGGATAAATGCCTCAGGAATGCCAAGTCCGCTGTCTTCAGTTTTGTGTACTCAATGATGTCGGCAGAGGTCTGCACAGACTTTCTGGACAGGGTTATGCACTTATCGATATCGGCATGCATCTTCGAAGCGCAGCGGTTTAGGGATGAATCGTTCAATCCTATGCGCCCCAGCTCTTCCAGGCCTTGCCTTTCGCAATCGGCCAGGTCCACGTGGCGGCACGATTCTATCTCTCTGTCTATGCTGTATATCGGCAGTTCGAAGTATGCCAGCGTTGGCAATGTGTCGATGAAGGCCTTTTCGTCCAAATCATGAAACTCCACCAGGAACTCATGCATGTCAAGAGAGAATATCTTGAAAATGGTATGGATGTCCTTGAAAAGGAAGGGGTTGCAAAAAAAATCAGTAGCTTCGTTTCCGGGTGTTGCCATATTCTGTCCTTTCCATTAAGATTATTCGTTTAATTCCGAATATATTCCCATACATCTTTCAGAGACCCCAGTCAATGAATGATTATCTTATTTTGTTGTTCCGATAAATTCGGAACATAATCATAATATCATAGTATAGTGGTATTTGTAGTTTTCCGTTGCCAAATATTATTATTTTCTCATCAGCCCGCACTGCGCCCCATACTTACATCGCCGCCCCATCCATAACTTTTTAACTCTTGCGGAGATTCCTGCCGGTGATAGCATGACAAGAGCCTTCGTGCTGATATCGGTAGAACCCGGAAAAGAGATGGATGCCTTCAGGGGCTTCAAAAGAATCGGGGGTGTCGTTGAGGCAACGCCGCTGCTCGGGAACATTGACTTCATCCTCATCTTGGAGACCAATACCATAAATGACATCGCAAACATCATCGAGAAGGTGAGGCGCATTCCCGGGGTGACGAGCACAAAGACCCTTATCCAGGACGAATTCCTCAAGCATTTCGAGGACCTATGTTGAGAGTGATAACATGAAACTGATACTGTTGGGCCCCCCGGGGGCAGGAAAGGGAACCCAGGCGCAATTCCTGGTTGAGAAGTACGGAATACCCCAGATAAGCACGGGCGACCTGCTGAGAAAGGCAGTCGCCGAGGGCACCGAGCTGGGCAAGATTGCCAAGAGCTACATGGACGCCGGCAAACTCGGGCCGGACGACCTGATACTGGCACTTGTAAAAGAGAGGATAGAGAAGCCGGACTGCGGGAAGGGCTACATTCTCGATGGGTACCCGCGGAACCTTGCCCAGGCGCAGGCCATGAAGTCGCTCGGAAGCGTGGATGTCGTGATCAACCTGGTCCTTCCGATGGAGGAGCTGGTGACCCGCTTGACGTCCAGAAGGACATGCAAGAAGTGCAACGCGGTTTACAATCTAACTGCCAGGCCGCCAAAGGTAGAGGGAAAATGTGATTCCTGCGGGGGCGAGCTGTACCAGAGGGACGATGATAATGTCGCGACAGTCAGCAAGCGCCTGGAAACATACACTGCCCAGACTGCGCCCCTGATAGATTATTACAGGAAAGAGGGATTGCTCAGGGACATCGATTCCACCCGCGGCATGGAGAATACGCTGGCCAGCATCGTGAAAGTCCTTGAATCGCTATGAAACTCAAGGGCTCTATCGTCATCGGATTCTCCGGCAGAAGATACCTCATGGTCAGGCATCGCCATCGCGCCTGGGAGTTCCCCGGCGGAAGGCAGGAGCCCGGAGAGACGCCACTTGGCACGGCCAAGCGCGAGTTCCGCGAGGAGACCGGCCTGGAAGGGCGGAACTGGAAGGACTGCGGGGTTGGCTGCCGCCCAGAGCCAGGCCGCGTCGCTGGTCAGCGTCATCGCCGCGCAGCCGCAGGAAATCAACGGCGTCCGCTACCGCATCCATGCGGTGGCCGGGCTGATGTGGGCAAACGACTGGCTCAGCCCCGAAACCTATTACGACAAT
>JAWOHM010000176.1:0-7947 GCA_046485165.1 Thermoplasmata archaeon | reverse complement strand
CTAATTTTGACAAAACATATATATTCAATGTCAAAATTGGACACATCTTTTTCGATTGCCATTCTCCGACAATTTCAAAAAAGATGACACCTGAAGGGATACCCCACGACAGAAACACGTCAAATAAACACTCGCTGTGTTTCTGTTATAGGTTCCGCAGAACCGACCTTTAGCGTTGGGGAGCCCTCATTTAGTTGAGAAAATATTGTCGTGCCATGGTCGAATGCGTTGCTTGGAAAATGGTAGGGATGCATTCAACAAGTGGCGGATAACTCCCATTAAGCGTCATTTTAGTGTGTTTTGCCGATTATTTCGAACTTTCCATCTTTCTCATAACCACATAACGTATTTCAATCAATAGGTGCATACGAATCAAAGCATATGCAATCAGAGTATGCGCCGATGGCATGTAACCATATGTTAGTAAATTCGAATGCCATGCTGCTCGCAACATTCTGATAGCAATCGGTGAATTCGTATCTGAATATTGCAATGAGAAGAATTCGCCATGATTGAGTAATCTGAAAACAAACACAATCAAAAAATTCCGCAATCAGAAAATATTTTGGAAGCGGATTGCGGCACGAAACCATTTTATACAGTATCAATCTTATGCGCAGTTCCATTGGTGATACTATGGCACTTTGGCAAGGACGCTCAAAGAAGAAGAACACGGGTGGCCGTTACAGGCCGTTCCGCAAGAAGAGGGCCTTCGAGATCGCACCCGAATCACAGTTCGCTGTGGTCAGGGAAGACACCCAGATGAAGATATACAGGACCAGGGGCAACAACCAGAAGGGCAGGATGATGACAGTCAGCTTCGCTAATGTGTTCGACCCCAAGTCTGGCAAGTCCCAGAAGTCCCGCATACTCACGGTCAAGAGCAACCCGGCGAACCACAACTACGTCCAGAGGAACATTCTCACAAAGGGCGCCATCGTCCAGACCGAGGCCGGATTGGCGCGCGTGACCTCCAGGCCGGGCCAGGATTCCGTCGTGAACGCTGTTCTCCAGGAGTAAAAACGCCGGTGTTTCTATGGTTCGCACAAGGGCCGACCATCTTGTTCTCTGGCCCAGTTATTTCGATTCAACCAAGTCAAGGGCGCGCGGCAGGCGCATCCCCAAATCCCTGGCCGTGCAGAATCCCACTTCCGAGGAACTGCTGGCAGCGGTGGAGGCTCTGGGGTTGGATGCAAAACTTCACCCGGGCAAATCATACCCGGGATTCTGGTGGGAGCGGGGCGGCTGCATCTCTGTTGAGAAAACCCTCAAGAAGACGGAGCTCATCAGCAAGGTGGCGCCCAGATTGAAACGGATGAGGCAATAGCCATCAGTCCTGTGGCGTGCGCACTTCATCAACGAGCTTCTTGCCGGCGACCACATTGTCGACCGAGTGAATGACCGCGCCGAAGGCCCTTATCGCACTTTTAACAGCATCGTAATCGATGGCGTGGCCCTCCATTGTGATTTTTATGCTCTCCGTCTCCTGGTCCACCTCGTCCAAGGTGCAATTCACCCCGGAGACGCCCTTGAGGTCGGCCAGTTTCTGTGAAATTTCGATTATGGACGGGTTGTGGGGCTTCAGTACGTCCAAGACCAGTCTTTTGATATCACTCAAAATGTATCCCTGCTGTAAATGGATATAACAAGACCAAGTATTTGAAACTTGCTGAATTGGCATGCACGGAATCACATTGCCGGGCATTGCCCCCTCTTCCGGCGTTGTAATAAGGGCGGATAATACCATTAATAATTATATAGTTGAGTGCCATACCCGGGGGGTAATCGCAAGGTGATGGTGAAGAATTATGATTCGTTTTGGCCCGTCCGGGATACCGCTCTCATGCAAGGGGCGCACGCTTCGCGACGGAATCGAGGATGTCCACACGCTTGGGCTCACTGCCCTCGAGGTTCAGATTGTAAGGACCAACGTGAGTGAAAGGCATGCCGCGGAGGAGGACATCGGCCTCATCCCGACAGAAATCGAGGGCGAGCTGATAATCGAGGTTCAAAGGGGGAGCGGAAAGAGGCGAAAGGCCACAACATTGAAGGAACCCATCGAGAAGGGCGATGTGATACTTTCCATGATAAATCCAATCGCCAAGAATTTCATTCACCTGAAACAGCTGGGGGAGATAGCGAAGAACCTCGATGTCGTTCTCTCTGTCCACACGCCCTATTACATGGACCTGGTGGCGAACAACGACCTCACCGAGCGCAGCATCGAGAGCATCAGGTGGGCAGGCATTCTGGCCGATGCCATGGACGCGCAGATAGTTGTCACCCACATGGGTATGTACGGAGATATTTCCAAGAAGGCCGCAACCAAGAACATCGCCGACAACATCGCCCTGATCCAGGAATGGTACGATGAGTCAGAGATCAATATACCCATCGGGCTGGAGACCAGCGGCAGGCAGGAGATATTCGGGTCATTCGAGGAGATAGAGAAGATATGCGCCGACATCAAAGGTCCGGTTCCGGTGATTAATTTTCCCCATGTTCATGCCCGGGGCAACGGTTCCCTGAAGAAGAAGGAGGACTTCCAGGAGCTGTTCGACAGGGCGAACAAGTTCACGAAAGGCAGGTTTTATGCGCATTTCTCGGGCGTCGAGCACGAGAACGGGAACGAGATACGCTACACCCCCATCAAAAAGGGCGACCTGAAATTCGAACCGCTGGCAGAGTGCATACTCGAGAATGATATAGAACTCACAGTTATTTCCGGCTCCCCTTTGCTTGAGCATGATGCCATGTACATGAAGGTCATACTGGAACGGGTCCTGTCGAAACGCGAGGCGAAGGCAGAGCGCCAGAAAGCAAAAGATACCGAGTCGCCGGCAGTAAAATCAACTGCCAAATCGCCCCCGAAAAAGAAGCCCGCGCCCAAGGCCCCGCCGAAGAAGAAAGCGGCAGCCAAGAAACCGGCGTCCAAAGCTCCGGCCAAGAAAGTAACTAAGCCCCCGCCGAAGAAGAAAGCGATAGCCAAGAAACCGGCGCCCAAAGCCCCTGCCAAGAAAGTTGTCAAGGCCCCGCCGAAGAAGAAACCGGTGGTCAAGAAACCGGTGCCCAAAGCCCCTGCCAAGAAAGTGTCCAAGGCCCCGCCGAAGAAGAAAGCGATAGCCAAGAAACCTGCATCCAAAGCCCCTGCCAAGAAAGTTGTCAAGGCCCCGCCGAAGAAGAAACCGGTGGTCAAGAAATCGGTGCCCAAAGCCCCTGCCAAGAAAGTGTCCAAGACCCCGCCGAAGAATAAACCGGTGGTCAAGAAGCCCGCGCCCAAAAAGAAGAAGAGGTGATTGCACGACCCAGGCCGAGGAACACATCCTCAGGAGGATAAGCGAGTCCCTTGCCGCGGAGCAGCCGGATGAGAGGGAGTTTCTGTTGGATAAAATTCTGAATAAGCAGAAAATATTCATCTACGGCGTCGGCAGGTCCGGCACGGTCTGCAAGGCCTTCGCCATCCGCTTGGTCCAGCTTGGTCTCAAGGTGTTCTTCATAGGCGAGACCATCACCCCGATAGTGGAGAAGGACGACCTCGTCATAATTGTATCAAACACGGGCGAGACCATGTCTGCAATACAGACGGCAAATATCGTCCGCAGGCTGGGCGCCCGCGTCATTGCCATAACCGCGGAGAGGCACTCTAAACTTGCCCACGCGGCAAGTTCTGTCATCCACATCCGGGTCGAGAAGGATTCCCGGGACAGCGAGTTCTCGCCGCTGGGCACGGTGTTCGAGCTCACTGCCATGGTGTTCCTGGACGGCATAGTCTCGGATGTCATGAAAAAGATGGGGCAGACAGAGGCGGACATGCGGGCAAGGCATGCTATCTGGGTTTAGGCGTCAACAAGTTGACGCCTAATACTTCCCACCCACCCCAAAATATAGAAAGAATCGCCGCGCGAAGTAACTGAAAAAGTTAATATGTTTGTCTGGCTTTCCGAATCGTCATGGTGAAGAAGGAAATTATGAAAGCAGAGGGGCGAAAAAGCGTGTGGAAGGACAAAATTCCCGCGTTCATCCTCATTTTGCAGGCGATAATGCTGGTTGCAATCCTCATCAACACCCAGTTCCTGCTGTCAGCCATGGAAAAGGAGCCCCTGGTCGACGCAGGGAACGGCATAATCCTGGAACAGACCCTCGTCGCGGTAGGCTCCACCAAGTACAATGTCAAGGTCCTGCTGAACAACACCGGCGACGCGAAGGCGCACGTGAGCGTCTCGGGCGAGGTCTACATTTCCGAGATGGGGAGCGCCACGGGCGACGAGGCCACATCGGTGCTGAGGTATCAGACGGGCACGATAAATCCCGGCGGCAGCTGGCTTGTCGACCTCGGCCCCTTCACGGCCTACGCGGACTGGCACTACTTTATCAAGGTGCATGTGAGCTGGAACGGCGGCTCAGCGGAGCTGACGGAGATGCTGGTGCCGGTGGCTTGATAACGCCGAAATTCTGTCGATTAGTTAATTCGCCTATCACTCATGCCGTCCTCAAACCTAACACGATAATGTTGAAAGCTGCGCTGCTCGAACCCTGGGGCGTAAGCTTAACAATCAGCCCCGAAGTGACTGGTTGCCAATACACCGTTCCATATCTCACTGAGGTCATGCGCGTTTCTTCACATGAAGCAAAATATGCATACGCTCTTAAATGGAATGAATACTCCGCATACGATTGATAACTTGCATCCCCCATTATGGTTGGGTCAACATCCGTCACAACGCCAGAAGCCACCATAAACCCATCCTGGTATTTGGTTCCGGAAGTCAAATCGAGTGTCACGTACCTATCTAAGTTACCACTTTTATAAATACAAATTTTTATCTCGGAGTAATTTCCCGAAGTACGGTAGGATTCAAGGTCATATTCTCTATAAGAGTCAAATGAATCGATAATAATGACTTCCCACCCAAGCGAATCATCATGAGTGTGATTGTATAACGCGAACAATGCCTCGCTTTCCGTCTGGTTGTAATACGTGTTGTTGATGTAGTCTTGCGTATAATATCGGTCATCATGATGGTGCAGCGCCAGGGCGTAACGGTCGTCGCTCTCCGTCCTGTTGTAATACAGCAAAGCCATCTCCGTCTTGTTCCAGTATCTGTCATCATGCGTGTGGGGGGCCATGGCGAAGTCGAGCGAGTCGTAGCCGTCGAGCGTGGTGGCGTCCCCGGCCGCGTGGGTGTGGCCGATGGCCGCGAAGGTCGCGTCGCTCTCCGTCCTGTTGTAATACAGCAAGGCCATTGCCGTTTTGTTCCAGTACCTGTCATCATGGGTATGAATGGCCATGGCGAAGTCAGCAGAATCATATCCGTCGAGCGTATCGGCGTCTCCCGGCGCGTGGGTGTGGGCAAGGGTGGCGAAGCGCCCGTCGCTTGTGGCCTGGTCATAATGCCTGTTTGCCATCTCCGTCTTATTCCAGTATCTGTCGTCGTGCGTGTGCGAGCCCATGACGAAATCCGAGGAATCGTAGCCGTCCAGCGTCGTTGCGTCGCCTGGCGCGTGGGAGTGCGAGGCAGTGGCGAACATTGAATCGCTCTCGGCTTTGGAGTAATATAATGCTGCATGGTCATGCTCAGAGACGGCAAAATAAGTCGCGCCGTTCCCTCCCAGCATTGCCGCGTCCACAGAGGAGAGGCCGCTGCCGTTCCCTGTGATTATGCCATTTGCGATGAGGCTCTGCAGTTCCAGGTCGCCGGTCATCGTGTCGCCCGATATTTCCACATAGGCTCTGGTGGCATCGCCATTGTCCGAGTCGTTGTTCAAAATAGCGGCGAATATCAGGCCGTTCAGGGCGGTCAGCATCAGAACAACCACGACAGCCACAGCCATGATTTTCATATTGCGGCCACTTGTGATGCCACTGTTCGATTTCGGCGTTCTCATTTCCTCCAAGGATAATTCTTCTTGCTCCGTAACCATCGGTTTCACTCTCCGAGTGATAACCTTAAATGCTCTATAGCGATAAATTACTTTCCTAAAATAGAGGAACAGGTTCCAGTGGATGCCTCTATCTCGCCACCCTCTTCACCCCGCCGTACGGGTCATCGTATTCATCCCAGTACACGGCAAAATCCTCGGCCACAGCTTTCCCGGCCTTCACCCCGAATGCCGCCATCTCGAAACTCTTCGGGTCTATGACCATTGCCAGCTGGTATGGGCTGACGAAAGAGCCCATGTGGGTCGCAAGGTCTGTTTCCGACATGAAGCACCCGTATCCGGGGTGGGAATGGTACCATCCCACTATGACATAATCGAATCCTGCGTCGTCCAGCTTCTCGAACAATCTTTCGAAGCCGGAAGAATCGAATTTCACCGAGACAGAGGTGGCGTCCAGGTCGGAGGTTATGACGTCCCTCACCATGACATAGCTGCGCCCCTTCCATGTGCGCACCTCGCCCAGCATCAGACCCATGACCTCGATATCCTTCCCGCGCATTGAAAGCGCATGGTTGCGCATCTTCGCTTCGGCATGCTTGTTGATGTAGCCCGCCAATATCTTCCCGCCTGCAAGGTCTAGGTTCAGCATGACCTTCTTTTCCGGTTGTGCCCAGAGATGCGGCGTGGCGTTTTCCGGCGGCGCGAGGTTTTTCGGCACTCTCTTCGTTTCGGATACAATTTTAACTGACAATTCTGGGCCCCCTTTTCTGCCTTGGAATTTCAATGGGGCTGTACGGCTCCTCTATGAACATCTCCGATGCCAGCATGCAGCTGTCCGATTTGTAGGGATTCATGGGATTCGGGTTCGCCAGCAGGCTTTCCACGCCTTTTATGAAACCGAGAAGATTGGATGAGAAACTCCAACTGTCCAGCAACTTTGTGCACACGTATCCCCCGTCCTGCGGCAGCATGATGTTCGGGTGAAAGATGGGCGTCTGCCATCTCACCACCGGCTTCTCGAACGGGTAATCCGGGGTGATGGTGATCTGCATGTCATGTTCAGTCCTGTCCCCGACCTTTCCCATTATCAGTATGGGCCCGGGAACGCCCCGCATGCTCACTCCCAGGGTGACTGGCAATCCGGAGAATTCCTCGTCCGGGCATGTCACGTCATAATCCAGGCTGGAACGGCACATGGCCAGCTCGTTCACAAGCCTTGAACGCAGAATGCTCATGGGCAGGGGCATCGGGCTGCTCCTCCCTCCGGGTCCGGTATGAGTTCCAGAACGTCGCCGTTGATGATGCCCAACTCGATGATTGTTCCGCCGCCCCTCAGCAGGGATTTCCCCTTTCGCAGGACGTATGCCCCGGCATTCATCCCCCAGTGCCCGGCGGCGCTGTCGATGATCTCGTTCACTGTGTTCTCCCCTTCCAGTTCCATGTCCACGACAGAACCCGATTCCGCGCTCTTCAACTTTATTTTTACAGTCACTTCCTCACCGCATCGCCAAAGGCCCGCGGCTTATAAAATGTTGCCGTCGGATTAGGGATTACCTTTATTCCGAAAACCTAATATCGGGTATTGGCATGATTGACGACAGTTTCGAAGAAGAGTTGGGCAATATCAGGAAAAGGAAATTGGAGGAATTAAAAATGAGCGGAGAAAAGACATGGCCCGACGGCACGGGGCCCGAGGTCGTCGCCGAAGGTTTGAAGGTCATGCAGGCTGCCGCCGCCAAGCACCGGTTCGCGCTCGACCTGACGCACTACGACCTGGGCGGCGAGCGCTACCTGCGCACCGGCGAGATCCTGCCGGACGCGGCCGTCGACGAGCTCAAGGGCTTCGACTCGATCTACCTCGGCGCCATCGGCCACCCCGACGTCGCGCCCGGCATCCTCGAGAAGGGCCTGCTCCTCCGCCTGCGCTTCGAGCTGGACCAGTACATCAACCTGGGCCCCGTACGTCTCTACCCCGGGGTCGAGGCGCCGGTGAAGGACAAGGGCCGGAAGGAGATCGGCTAGACCGTGGCGCCGGCAGTGGCCGCAGTCACCGGCTGTTCTCGGCGT
>JAWOHM010000163.1:0-3904 GCA_046485165.1 Thermoplasmata archaeon | reverse complement strand
TCCGAGGTCAGCATGATGGCGTTCTTCAATTCGAGCACTTTGGCCGAACTGCCAGATGCCAGATAATCCGGATTCTCAACCAACACTAACGCAATCACGCCGGACACGAACGCGGCTGCCGGCGACGTTCCGCTCACAGTCGCATACCTGCCGTCCGGGAATGCCGCAACTATGCCAACGCCCGGCGCCACACATTCCGGTTTTTTGTTCGGGTCGGCACGGTCGTCCCACGCCTGTGGGGTCCTTCCGTCATTGTCACCTATCGAGCTGAAGCTGGCTATCGTTCCGGTGCTGTCTATCGCCCCAACGGCGATGACATATTCCTCGGACGCCGGGCTCTCCACATCGCCGTCGTCGCTCTCGCCATCGTTTCCAGCAGAAGCTATCACTACCACGCCCTTCTCCACAGCATTCCTGGCCGCCGCACCAGAAGCGCTACCGAACTTGGGATGCTCCCCGCCGCCCAGCGAGAGTGAGATTATATGGGCGCCGTCGGAAGTGTCGCCATCTCCGTTCGGGTCAACACACCAATCTATGGCTGCCCCCACAGTGGCGTCATCGCCGCCGCCCTCCCCGGGAATGGCTTTGGCAACGATGAGTTTGGCCATGGGTGCAATGCCCTTTAATTTCCCGGTTGCAACCATGATGCTGGCCATTGCAGTGCCGTGGCCGCCGTCGTCGTAAGGCTCGGTTCGGGAGTTCACGAAATCCTTCCAGGCGATTATCGTGTCGGGAGCGAATTCGGTATGGGAATCATCTATCCCGGTGTCCACTATGCCTATCACAATGCCTGTGCCGTCGAAGCCGCGCGATTGCATGTCTGCTACTTGGGTCATATCCAGGGTCCATTCGGGAGTCTCCAGGCTGGACGGAGATACATACCAGTCCGGAAGTTCGTCGCCGTCATTGTCCAGCAGGCCCGGGAAATAATGGAAATAAGCAAAGATTAGAATAATGGCTATGAGAATCGCAGTGAGCGCAATGATTGTCCGCCCTGTCCTGGACAGATTTGAGGCCCCTTCCATGAGGTTCAATATGGTGTTAGCGAATTTAAAACTTTCAATGCACGGGGGGCTTGAACTCTCCCGGAGGCGGTCCCTGTATCATGTCATTGCCGGGCGGGTTGAAAGGAGGAGGATAGTAGGGCTGTGGATACTGCGGAGGGGCGTTATTCTTCCTGTCCATTTTCGTGTAAATTAGGAGCAGCAGCACTATTATAATGATAACGGGAAGAAGAGAGCCGGCGATGCAGAGTATTCCCTCGAACCAGAAGAAATCATCTTCAAAGAAGGAATCGTCCGCGACAAAGTTAACCTCCAGCAACACGACCGAGTTGCCATCGGGATCTGCGTCATGGGGAGTTGCCTCGGTTTCCCTGTTGTCCACCACCACAAATATGTCCTCTCCGCCCCACATTTCTCCTCTATCTTCAACTGCCAAATGATAATATATGTTAGCCTGAGTGATGTTCTCCCTGGATACATTCTTGAAAGATATGCCGTTGGGCTCGCCGCCTTCAAAAAGATAGGCGTTCTCATACTGACTGTAGCTCATGATGTAAACGTCCACCGGCCCTCCCTGCTGCACGGTCACGTTCACCCACAGGTCCGCAGTGTCCCATGTGTAAAAAGGCCCGGAAGCGTAATGCCCACCCTGGCTGATATAAACAGTCTCGGAATCACTGGCACCAGCCATTCCGGTGATGATGATGCCTAAAATCAGGATTGCCACAATCAACGGGAGTACCCTTCCATTCATGATTTTCCTCATTACTATATGATTTCTGTGAAATATAAAGATATCGTATTAGAGTAAGAGTTCAGTCTTCTGAATTTTAGATTTAGTAATTGTTGCTTCTCAAATGTATTCATCAATTATACAATTGAAAATCACCAGATTACC
This sequence comes from Thermoplasmata archaeon, assembly GCA_046485165.1. Taxonomy (GTDB): domain Archaea; phylum Thermoplasmatota; class Thermoplasmata; order SG8-5; family SG8-5; genus UBA147. The sequence goes on along the minus strand of JAWOHM010000163.1, from coordinate 2,002 downwards.
AAATAGTCATTCCTTCATTCCACCGAATGCTTACCCCGAAACCAAAGGTTAAAATAGTGGCTATTTGTTCAATTGTTTCATGGCACGTGCTTTGTGGAGAGGGCTGCTGGCCATCATCCTGCTGTCTTCCCTCTGTTCGGTTCCGGTGCTGGCCACAACTGACCTGACAGTCAATGCCGCGCTGGACTATGATATGGTAGACCCCGGTATGGAGGTGGTGGTCACCGGTTCCGTGCGAGATGACAAGTGGAGGATGGCCACCGGTGCGGATATTGGCATAGTTGTGGAAAACACGACGATATCCGCCAATACGATAGCCAGCGACGGCACGTTCATCGCATCTTTATTTGCCCCCCTGACTGTGGGCATCTATTCGGTGAATGTTTCGGCTGTTTGGGATGATGCTGGCACCAATTATTCGGGATATTCGATAATCCTCCTGGAGGTCCTGCCACCTCCGCCCCCGGCCCCGGACATAAGCATCGACAGCAAGGACATCTCCTTCTGGGCCGTGGATTATGTGACCAACAGCACGGTCTGGGTGAATGCCACCGTCCGGAACATCGGGGAGGTTGGAGCTAACACCACCGTGAAAATATTCTGGGGAGAACCCTTCGATGGCAAGATGCTGTCAGAAGAGAACATAACTGTCCCGGCTAACGGTTCCCATGACATCAACGTGACCTGGGTGGCCAAGAGCGGGATGCATCTCTTCACTGTCGTGGCAAGTCACATGAATCCGTCCGACAATGATTTTACCAACAATCAAGCGAACAATTCCCTTGAGATTGAGGATGTACTCCCTCCGGTAATCTCCGAACCGATGATATCCCCGGACGAGCCGACCAGCCTGGATTTCCTTACGGTGCTTGTATCTGTTGAGGACGACCTCGGCCTGGCCAAAGATTGCCCGATCACCCTGATATTCGCTGTAAGTGGCGGTAAGGAAGAGGAATCCCCGATGAACGAGACCAAGGACGGATTCTTCGGGGAAATCGGACCTTTCCCAGGCGGCACATTCATCCTGATGAAAATCCGCGCAGTGGATATGTTCAACAATTCGGCGGAAACCGGTTGGTACAGGCGGGACATATATTATTTGAGCATGTCCGTGCACGTTGAAGACATGGCCGTGAAATCCGGTATGAACTTGTCTGTAGCTTGTTCGGCAGAATATGATGATGGTACGTCTGTGACCGCCCAGGAAGCGATACTTGTCATCGCCGGCAATAATTACACGTCCATGACAGATGATTTCGGTGTGGCAACGTTCAACATCACAGCCCCATCCGAACCCGGCAAATACCCTGTAACTGTCTTTGTGAGCGACAAGCGGCTCGTCGCGAACTCGTCGGCCGTTCTCACGGTCCTTCCCATCTACCCCGATGTCTCGATAGTTCAGGGCGGCATCGTGTTCAGCTGGGTCAACGCTTCCGAGGTGGAGGTCACGGTCATCCTGTGCAACAGCGGCGATGCACCCGGTGATGTGCATCTGGATATATTTCATGGCTCTCCCTCAAAGGGTTTGCTCCTGAGCGATTCGAACTTCACATTGAAGCCCGGCCAGTTCCACTATCATTCATTCTTCTGGTCTCCCGAACCCGGGCATCATGCCCTGGTAGCCATAGCAAATTGCCCCGAAGATGTTGCTCCGGGAAACAACATCGCCTCGGCGGAGGTCACGATCCCTGTTCCAGAGATTGTGGATGACGACATTGACGATAATGACACCATCGATGGTGACGATTTGCCAGATGGGGAAATCGATGACCCCGGTTGGACACTGGACCGCGTAATACTCTCTCTGGGCATAGGATTGTTTTTCTCCATCATCGTGATAGGCATACTCTCCAAATACATGGATGTAAGGGGGAAGGAATGATAATGTGTAAAAATCGGATTGTATTCATTTCCATTGTGTTATTATCCATATGTTTGATATCTGCCAATCTGTTACCGAATGTGCAGGCTTTTTTCACCTCTGAGATAACCGGGGCGGGAG
>JAWOHM010000132.1:0-6142 GCA_046485165.1 Thermoplasmata archaeon | reverse complement strand
TGGCAAAGAAGTCCAGCACCGGCATACTCACCCAGCGCCGCGTTGCCAACCTGATATCGGAGATGGACATGATGGGCCTGGTCAGCGCCAGGGTGAAGAGCTTCGGAAGGGGCGGAAGAACCCGCGAGATACTGGTCAGCGTCCCGCTGCTGGAGACCAAGAGGATTCTGGAAAAGGACCCCATGCTGGAGCCGGTGAAGGGATACAGGCTGAAGATGCAGAGCACCTTGATGTAACTCCGCAAAATTTGTTTCAGATTGTTTTTGAAATTTTGCGGAAATTCCACATCCTTTGAATCTGTTTGCTTGTAAAATGTCGATTCAGGGCGAATGCTTCCTACTGCAACAATTAAGTTCCCGCATTCACCAATTGTTTGCAGAATGATGGGGATTTATGGCGCTGGATTTAGCTTACAGATTATTACCGCGCCATGGTCGAATGCGCTACTGGCAGCTGATGGGTGATGCATTCAACGAGGGCGAATAACGGCCCGCAGGGGCGCGGAGGCATGTCCGCAAGTTATATGGCTGAGCCGAAGGCGAGGCTAGGACGCGAAGCGTCCGCAGAGTTGATTTCTGGTCCTTATAAGTCCTTGTAGACCTTTTTACGATGGTCTATTACTGTTATTTCTACCCTATGGATTGTGTCATTGATATCTGCGATTGCCCTGTAATCACCTATTCGCAGTTTGTAATCTTCTCTGCCAACCAATCTTTCGAAGAAGTGATGCGGGTCGGATTTTGTGGACATTATTTTGTCCCATATCCTTCTGGCATTCTTTTTATCCAATTTTGCCAAGAACTCCAGAGCCTCGGGATCAAAGATGATATCATACATCAGAAACCAAGCCTTTGTCTCGCTTCCTCTTCAGTAATGAAATTTCCTGCCTTGATTCTTTTTCTGGCCTTCTCTATGGCAGCAATTGTTTCTTTACTTAATTCCGGCTGGTTCTTGAGATTCTTTATGATAAAAAGCATCTTCCGAATCACTTCATCGTAACTTTCATTCTTGTATTCTCTGAACTGGTCCAATTCATATTTTGTTGTCGAATGAAGTTTTATGGTTGTTGTGTCCACGTTTATCCCACTATACCATAGTATACCGAGGTATAAATACATTTCGATTGCACGTCAGAAATCAATTTCATATAACGGGTGGGGACATGCGACGTTGCCGAAGGCAATGTCCCCGCCAGGGCGCAGCGGCCCGCAGGGGCGCGGAGGCATGTCCGCAAGTTAGACGTGTCCATCAGGACCAAAATTCCAAATGAATTTTGTGTTACGATTTGCCCAACCTACCTCTTTTTGTAAATTTTATCGTGATGATCATAGTCCTCAATGATTACAGTTTTCTCTGTTTCATTAATGGAAAATACCAGAACAAAGCTTTTGTCGATATGAACGCGCCTCATATGCTTAAGTGGTCCAGTCAAGCATTTGTAACGGTGCGGCTCCATTATAATCTCTTCGATTTTGCTGTAGATGATTTCCAGCTGTTTCGGCCTCTTCTTGGCAAGCTTGAAAAAAATCGCTTCGACGGATTTTCTCAGCACATAATCGTACATTTCAGTTCAACCCGAAATGTTTTCTGAAATCCTTCACCTTGACAGTGGGTTCTTTCTCCCTCTTCTTGAGCTTCTCGACATATTCGGGCCTGAGTTCTGGTTCCAGCAGTTCCTTTTCATATTCGCTGATTACCACGCTAATGGCCTCTGATTTGTTTCTCAGACCATATTTTCCTTTAATGATATTCAATATCCTATTCTCATGCTCGTTTAAATTTACAACTGCCTGGACCATGTTATCACCCATTATGTTTCGTTATATCTTATAATGTTTTATTACTATTAATAACTATCGCCATACATGGTGCAAATCGCAATTACGGCTAACGGGTGGGGACATGCGACGTTGCCGAAGGCAATGTCCTGGCGCAGCGGCCCGCAGGGGCGCGGAAGCATGTCCGCAAGTTAGACAACCCGAGCGAAGCGAGAGCGCAGCGTGGTCGAGCACCGCAGACCCGAAGGGCGAGGAGCGCAGAAGTTTCTAATTCTCCTGAACCACAGGGCTTGGCGTAGTTTTCAATAACCGGTTACGTTTCGTGAGGGGGAGTCCCATCATCCACTAACTCATACCAGACATTGTTCCCGCCGCCCTTTTTCACAATCTTGCCTTCCCTGATAAGTTCATTCAGGTCGCGGAGGGCTGTGCCTCTGTGAATAGAGAAATGGTATTCAATGTCTTCTGCCATTATTCTCTCTTTAGCTTCAATAAAGTCCATAATCCATTTCAATCGATTTCCTTTGCGTTTGTTCCGCATTTGTTCCGCATTTCCTTTGCGTTTGTTCCGCTTTTGCATCCTTTCTGTGTCCGTTCTGTGCCCGATTTCCTTCGGTTCAGCTTCGGATTTGCTTCGGATGTCGCGGTGGAACACGGCACTGAAAAAAGAACCGATTTCAAAATCGATTCCGAGATTGTATTCTTTCATCGACTTTCTCATTCTTTTGATGCCGGAACCGGCTTTTTCGACCAGGCCGAGCCTGTGAACCATGTCAGTCAAGATTGGATTTCTCTGGGCGCTCCGTTTCCCCAGGTCCTCTTCCGGGAACAATAGCTTTCCGGGATTCACTATCTCCACCTGCTCGGGGCTGATGTGTATCTGGATGTTCGAGGAATAGAGATAATCCCTGTGTATCATCGCGTTTATGATGGCTTCCCGCAGGGCCTCCTTCGGGAGCTCCAGCTTGGTGGTATGTTTCAGGCCGTCGATGATTATGGCCGTGTTCAGCTTTGACAGAAGATAGTTGTAGGCCTCGTTCAGGTTGGTGATGAAGTCTCCTGTGAATTCCTTCGTGTCTATGATATCTGTCTGCTCTTTATCGGCATACAGGAAGCATGCCACCGTCGAATTGGGAAAATATGATTTTACGTCCATGGAAAAGAACAGAATGCCGCTGTTGTTCAATTTGCCGTTGGTCAGCAGGTTCAGGTTGCTCAGGATATGCTCTTTCGACAGGTCGCCGTCCAGCCCGGCTTCCTTCCGGAATCTGGCGAACGCATCTTCTGAGAAATCCCGGTCTTTGAAATCAATGGTGTTTCTCTCGAAGGAAATGAGATTCTCCTTCTGGAACAGTTCCCTTATCTCGTCCCTGTTCAGCTGCTGGGAATTGGCGCCGTACCTCAGATAGAAGTGGCCGTTCACGGTGTATGGCTTGTCCTTCCCCTCCTGGACGTATATCACTACCAGATCCCTAACCTGCTCGACCCGGACATTGAAAGCGGGGCTCATGTTCCTGGCGATGTCTTGGACTTTCGATCTATCGGCATTGGTCAGCTTGTAACCTTTAATGTCGCCGGTCTTGTCATCAACACCGATTACGACCCTGCCGCCGGAGGAGTTGGCGAAGGCGCAGATGTCCTTTCCGATGGTGCTGCTCAGCGACTCTTTCAGCTCGATGGTGTAGCCTTCGCCGGTTTTCACGACACCAACAAGTTCTCCGTAGTTCATATACAGGGAAATGTCTGCATTGTTATTTAAATGCATATAGTCCGTAACTCCCCCTCACTCCGGTTATTGAAAATTTGGGTCTTCGCCCCGCGAAGCCGTTTAACCTCTGTTATGCAAGGTTGCGCAGCAATCTGGCTCATCCCGTTTCCTCTCGTTTCGGTTAAACGAAGCCAAGCCCGTTTCCGTTCTCGTCAGTGGTTCAGGTTAACCTTCGGACTCGAAGGAGAATTAGAAATTTTGGCTAACTCCTATTAAGCGTAGCTCTGCTTCGCTTATTGGGAGTTAAGTGGGTTTTCGCGAAGTTTATTAAGGGTGGTCACCTTTTCTTTCTCTATGCCCTTCGACCCCATAAACATCACTGCCGCAGACCGCTACGCCCTCATCGGCAAGCTCATGGAGGAGGTGAAGCTCCGCAAGTATTCCTACAAGACCGGCAAGCTGTATATTTCGATGGTCCGCCGCTGGCTCCTCTCCGGCCAATCCGCCCGGGATTTCATACTGTCATACTCCGATGCCAGCGCCTCCACCATGCGGATTGCCAATTTCTCCCTGCGTTTCTTCCACGAGAATGTTCTTCGGGAACCATTCCCCGAGGACATTCCCCTGGCCGGCAAGGACGCGAAACTCCCGGTGGTACTGAGCCGGGACGAGGCCAAGGCCATGCTGGCAGGGACAGAGAACGCCAAGCACAAGGCCGTGCTGGGGGCGCTGTACTATGCCGGTCTGCGGCTCTCGGAGGCCATCGGGCTGAAGTGGGAGGACCTGGACTTCGGCAGGATGGTGATTCATGTGCGGAATGCAAAGGGCCGGAAGGACAGGATGGTGTTCCTGCATCCGGAACTGAAAAATCTGCTGGAAGTCTACAAACCTGAGGGCCGCCGGGGCCTGGTTTTTGTGTCGGGGTATTCCGGCGGGAAGTACACCTCCAAGTCCGTTCAGCTGGTCGTGAAAGATGCGGCAGCCAGGGTCCGTATTAAGAAGAACGTCACGCCGCATACGCTGCGGCATTCCTTCGCCACCCATCTGCTGGAGGGGGGAGCCGATATTCGCTACATCCAGAAACTTCTCGGCCACAAGGACCTGAAGACCACCCAGATCTACACGCATGTTGCCGAGACGGACATGGCGCGGCTGGCCGGGATGCTCTAGTCCAGGAAATACTCCATCTCCCCGGGCACATCTTTGAATCCGTACTTCTCATAGACGCGCCTTCCGGCCTTCGAGGTGTTCAGCGCCACCCTGTCGCAGCCCCTCTGCCGTGCCTCTTCGACAAGGTATTCCAGGAGTTTCGATGCGATGCCTTTCGCCCTGTGCTCCGGAACAGTGTACATGTTCACCAGGTAGGCCACCTTGCCCGATGGATTGCCGTATGTCGGGGGGACATGGTGGACGCATAGGCCGCTCGTTGCCACAATTGCTCCGATGTCAATCGCCACCCACGCGATGAAGCTCTCATCGGGGATGTGTTTCTGAAAATATTCTCTCGTGCGGGAGCTGAAATCTTCTATGCTCAATGAGCACTCGGACTCCTCTCTCTCGGCCCGCATGGCCATTCTCATATCCACCAGCTCATCGATGTCATCGGCAGTCGCCCGGCGGTATTCCATGAAACCAGAATGGCAGAGCCGGATAATATGGTTTCCGCCTAAAACTACAAATACAAATCCTGTGTTGCAGACTTGGTGACAATATGGGTTGCGAATTAGGTCTGGAGCCGCAGATGCACGGAAGATGCGAGCGCTGGCTCGGCACGAAGGGCATGTCGTCCCAGCCAACACTGGGAAATATCTGCGATTACTGCCATTATCAAACAAAGGACTGAGGTGGCAACCTGGCTGCCCCGGAGATTCGGCCTGCAAGGCAAACCGACATTTCGGAAATCGTCGACATGCAGGCCCTGGTCTGGCAGGATCATTTTCTGAAGGAGCGCAACATGAAAGTGCCCATAATGAGGCGCTCACTTCGCAACATGGAGTATTATATGGCCAAGGACCCGGGCGGCTGCTTTGTGGCCCTGGACAGTGGCAAGATGGTGGGCAGCATCGTGTCCCATACCTGGGGGCGTGTGGGGTGGTTCGGGCCGCTGGAAATCAATCCTGTGTGCCAGGGCAAGGGCTATGGAAAATTACTGGTTGCCGCATCTCTGGAATATCTGAGGTCGAAAGGCTGTGCCACCATCGGCTGCGAGACCATGGCGGGGAGCGCGTACAACATCGCATTCTACAGGAAATTGGGGTTCGGGTCCCGGGCGATATCTTACGTTCTCTACAAAAGGCTGGCCCCCTCGCCTCCGGAATCTGCCAGAAATGGCGGCACAATACCATTTGACCCATCCATCCACATGAACGGATGCAGGGAGATGTGGGGGAAAATACTCCCCGGGCTTGATTATTCTAAAGAGATAGCCAGCGTTCAGGAAAAAGGGCTTGGGGATGTCCGGGTTCTGGATACTCCTTCGGGTCCGGCACACGCAATCGTGCACACCTACGAGATGTTCGAGGAGAGCCAGAACGCCATAATCAAGCTGCTTGTGGCCGGAAAGGATGATGAGGAAAGCGCCGGAAAGCTGCTGGATCGTTGCGAGGCATCGGCCGCGATGTCTGGCAAGACAGGCATGTTTCTCAGGACATACGAT
>JAWOHM010000159.1:0-7977 GCA_046485165.1 Thermoplasmata archaeon | reverse complement strand
TTCATAGCGGACATGCACATCGGCCTGGAGCATGAGATAATGCTGGCCGGGGCAAGAATTCCTCCCAAGACCGGGGAGATGCAGAAAAGGCTTCTGGGGATACTCAGGGAAACCGGGGCCAGGACCCTGGCCATCACGGGAGACCTGAAGCACAACATTCCGGTATCCAGCTTCCGGGAGGAGAGAGAGATACCGCGGCTCGTGGAAGCCCTTTTCGAGTTGGTTGATGAGATTCACCTTGTGCCTGGCAATCACGACGGGGGGATACAGAATTACCTGCCCGGCGATGTGAAGCTGCATTCCAACAAGGGTTTCGTCCTCGGGGATTACGGGATATGGCACGGCCATTGCTGGCCCTCGGAGGAGGTCATGGCATCCCGCACAGTGCTCATGGGGCATGTGCATCCCCAGATTGTATTCGTGGACGGGGTGCAGGCTAGGAGCGCGGAGAGATGCTGGGTGAGGGGAAAATGGGACTTTGCAAGGGCATTGAAGCGGTATGAAACGCTGGGCGAGGGGTTCATCATACTGCCGGCGTTCAATGACCTGTGCGGCGGGAGCCGAGTCAACGATATGGGACAGCGCAAGATAGGGACTGTGCTGCGGCATGGGCTGGCGAACATTCTGGATGCCGAGATATGGCTGCTGGACGGGACGCATCTCGGGAATGTCGAAAGAAATAGGGTATAATTATCTATCGAAATATATATTTTTTCCCGATACACTCAGCGGTATCCCCATTATCACATTGGATTTCATCAGGCCCAGCCGTTTCGCGGCAGCTCCGGCGCGGTACATTATGCGGTTGTCGACATTGTGCATCTGTGCCGTTTTCACCGCGGAGCCCAGTGCGATGCCCAGGTCAAGCTCGCGTATCATGCAGTTGGGCCCTTTGAAATCTCCGCTGGCGGATGCCTCGTTGAACTCCGCGCATGTCGCGAATCCGCATGCGCCGCAATTGAGTCCCAGGCCTTTGTGTGGCAGCACCCCTATCAACACCAGGCCGTCAGCGTTCTCCACGCCCTTCGCATCCCTGTCCCAGTTGGCCGTGCCCTTCTCCTCGCCCAGCTTCAACATCTCAGCCGCAATCATCTTCATCTCTATCTCGCCGCATATCTTGACCTCGATGAAGTCCTGGCCGGCGCCCTTCGGCGCGGTTATCGCAGCCGCGCGCATCAGTTCCGCAACCATTTCTACCGCTTTATCCATTTTATCACCCAACATTTATAATATTACCTATATCAAATTGAGAGGCCGGTGTTATCTCCGTTCCGATGCCGGCGTTTTTCAGTGTGGTCTCCGATTCCTCCTGCGCTATCTCGGGCTTGTTGTTCTCCTGGCTGAGGTGCGCCAGCGTGACATGCCTGGTCTTCGGGCCGATGACGCTCACCAGCATCTCCGCGGACTGGGCGTTGGAAAGATGACCCTGTTTTCCCAGTATGCGTTTCTTCAGGAAAGCCGGGTATGGGCCGTCTTTCAGCATCTGGACGTCATGGTTGGATTCGATAATTATGGCATCAGAGTCCATGAAATAGCGCTGCACGCCCGGGGTGACATGCCCCAGGTCCGTGGCCATGGCTACCTTTGAGCCATTCTTTTCGATTGCGAACCCGACGGTCTGGCTGGCATCATGGCAGACCTCGAACGGTGTGATGGTGAAATCGCCAATGCTTTCAGGCATCCCCGGCACCAGCTCAGGCTCTGTCGAGATGCCGAACTTCGCATTCAGCCATCTGTGCACCGGCTCAGTGGACAGAACTCTTGCGCCCAGGCGTTTCTGCAACACCCTGGCGCCGCTGACATGGTCAATATGCTCATGGGACAGGAATATCGCGTCCAGATTCTTCGCATCCAGGCCGGCCTGGCCCATCCTCCGCACAGTCTCCCGGCACGAGAATCCCGCGTCCACAAGGAATATGCTTTCATTGTCCCAGAACGCGACCGAATTGCCGCTGCTGCCGCTGCCCAGGACGCAGAACTGGAACATCCTCAGAGCTTCCCCGCTATCGCGTTGGCCATATCCATGGTCGTGGAACTTCCGCCCATGTCGTATGTTCGGACCTTGCCTTCCCTTATCACTTCGGCGGTCGCCTTCTCCAACTTCTCGGCCATTGCCTTCTCACCGAGCCAGTCCAGCATCATCTTGGCCGCCAGAATTGTGGCTATGGGATTGGCTTTCAGCTTGCCGGCATGCTTTGGCGCGCTGCCGTGGGTGGGCTCGAACACCGCGAGTTTCTCACCGATGTTCCCGGAGCAGCCGAATCCCAGGCCGCCGACCATCTGGGCGCACAGGTCCGAGACTATATCGCCGTAAAGGTTGGGCGCGACCAGCACATCGTAATTGTGAGGATTCTTGAGCAGCCACATGCACATGGCATCGATGTTGGCATTGTCCATCTCGATCTCCGGATAATCCTTCGCCACCGATTTGGCCATGTCCAGGAACAGGCCGTCGGTGGCCCGGACGACATTGGCCTTGTGGACGACAGTGACCTTCTTCCGCCCGTGCTGCTTGGCGAACTCGAATGCGGCGCGGATTATCCTCTCCGAACCTTTCTTGGTGTTTATCTTGCATGAGATGGCATACTGGTCACCGGGAAGGTCCTTGAACGGCGCGAATGTCTTCGGAGAGGTCTCTCTCAGCACATCCCTGAGCGCGTCCGGAACAGTGTTGAACTCCACGCCGACATACAGGTCCTCGGTGTTCTCCCTGAACACGACGATATCAATATTCTCCTTGAAGTTCAACGGGTTGCCGGGGTAGCCCTTGCACGGCCTCAGGCAAACATACAGGTCAAACAGCTGGCGCATCCTGACGATGGGCGATCGATAGACCATTCCCTTGCCCTGGAGTTCCGGCACCAGTTCCTTCTCCGCCTCCTTCACCGGCTTGGACGTTATGGCACCAAACATTGCCGCGTCCACGCTCTTGAGAAGGTCCACCGTCCTTTGGGGGAACGCATCGCCTTCCTTGCACCAGCAGTCCCAACCGATATCCCCGTGAATGTATTCCGCATCAAGGCTTAACTTGTCCAGAATTATCTTCACTGCGTCCATCACTTCATTACCGATTCCGTCGCCCGGCAGCCAGGCGATCTTGTATTTTGCCATTCGACAACCTCCTAAAGGGGGTTCATCCCTTGCGGATGATGATGAAAATGAAGTATAAAAGCAGTTTGCCGGAGTACGGAATAATGTCGATGGGATTAATATACTGTGTCACATTTTCAACGCCGATGGACCTTTTCACCGTAACATTGACCGCAATCGGCCTGGCGATGGATTGCCTGGCTGTATCCCTGTCATGCGGGATTGTGATGCCGGATTTTGAAAAGAGGGACGCGCTCCGGCTGGGCCTGTTCTTCGGAGGGTTCCAGGCCATGATGTTCGTTCTGGGCTGGGCAGGCGGGACTGGGTTCGCTTCATACATCGAGGCGGTGGACCACTGGATTGCTTTCATTCTCCTGCTTGTCATCGGGCTCAAGATGATGCGCGAGGGTTTGCAGAACGACTCCGAATGCGCCAATTTGAACATCCGGAACATCAGAGTGCTCGTGGTCCTTTCAATCGCAACAAGCATAGACGCCCTGGCCATCGGCATCTCGTATGCGATACTCGACATTCAGATAATCGTTCCCGCGATGGCCATCGGGCTGGCATCCCTGGCATTGGCTTTCCTCGGGGGAACATTCGGGCGCAGGCTGGGCGAGAGGTTCGGCAAGAGGATGGAGATAGTGGGCGGAATAATACTGATATTGCTGGGCATCAAGATTCTGGCCGAGCACACCCTGCTCTAGTCCGGGCTCTTGCCGGTCTTCTCAAGCTCCTCCCTGGCCCTTGCCACCGCATCCGCGGTTATCTCCCCGGCGGTCTGGTGATGGTAGTACGTATCGTAGAGGGCGCGGTAACGGCCGTTCACGGCCAGCAGGTCGCCATGGGTGCCCTGTTCCACCAGCTCCCCGCGCTCGAACACCAGTATACGGGAGGCATTGGTTATGGTGGTGAGCCTGTGGGCGATGACCACTGTCGTGCGCCCGGCGAAGAGCTTCTCCTGGGCTGCCTGCACCAGAGATTCGGAGTACGCATCCAGGCGGCTTGTGGCTTCGTCAAGTATCAGAATGCGGGGATTGGCCAGCATGGTCCTTGCAATGGATATCATCTGTATCTGGCCGGCGCTGAGGTTCTTCCCCTCCTCGAAAAGAACGGTATCATAGCCCTGGGGCAGCACCTCGATGAATTCATTGGCACCGATGAGGCGACACAGCGACATTATCTCCGAGCCGGAAGCGGACGGTTTTCCATACCTGATGTTCTCCATCACCGTGCCGTTGAAGAGATAGGGTTCCTGGGCTATGAGCGCCACGGCATCATGCAATGATTCCAGGGTTATTGAGCGGATGTCACAGCCGCCTATCAGAATGCGGCCGCCTGTCGGGTCATAGAATCGGGTTATAAGAGCGGCCAGCGTGCTCTTCCCCGCGCCCGTGTGTCCCACCACAGCTGCCGTTTCCCCTGGCGCCACCGTTAGACTCACGTTCCTGAGGACTTCTGAGCCCTTTACATAGGAGAAGTCCACATTTTCGAATTTGATTCCATCACAGCCCGCTGGCAAGGGCGCGACATCCGGCGCATCCTTCACAGTGGGTTCTGCCTCCATCACATCCATCAATCGGTCCATCGAAGCCATGGATGCCTGGAATTCAACAGAGTACATGCTGATGTTGAGGAGAGGCATGAAGAAGCGCTGTATCAGAACGGTGCCCAAGTACACCTGCCCCAGCGTGAGGACGGATGCTGTCCCGACTGCCAGGCTTCCTCCGACGAACAGTACCGCGGACATGGCGGCTATGCCTGTGGCCCGGACCATGGGCTGCATGATTGCCATGAGCATCATGAACTTGAAACCATGCTTGTACGCCTCTTCATTGAGCTTGCTGAGCGTTGCAGCGGTCTCGTCCTCGCGGTTGAAAGCCTTGGCAACATGCACGCCGCTCAGGCTTTCAGCTATCTGGCCGGATACTATTCCCGTGGCGCGCTGTGTTGCCAGCATGATGCGCTGGCCCACTGTGCCGAACAGAACCACGATTATTATGACCACAGGGACAACCACCAAGGTGGTGAGGGCGACTACTGGAGAGGTCATCCACATCAGAATGAATGTTGCGACCAGCAGAAGGAACTGGCTGGCTAGCTCTATAATTATGGATATCCCAACTGAGAGGGAGTCGGTGTCCGAAGTCACCCTGGAGGTCATGTCCCCGCTGCGCTGGGCCTTGTGGAAGGACAGGTCCGCCCTCAGCAGCCTCTCGTAAACGTTCTGCTGGAGAGATTGAACGAAGCCGGCCTGGGCTCCGGAAAGAATCCATGTGTTGACAGACCCCAGAATCCAGCTTGTGATTTTCAATGCTATGAAAAGCAGGCTCAGGAACAGCACAGCAGATAAAGCGCTGCCTGGCTCCATGACCATGTCAATGCCCCAGGAAAGGACCAGTGGGTCAATGGCCATGAAGACTGTGGCCAGCACGGAAAGCACGGCGGCTATTGCTATGACACGTTTAAAGCGTCCCAGGTGCCTGAACATGGCGCCTACCAACACGCGCATGGGCCGGCTGCGCTTGTACCTGACAGAAGCCAGAGTGCCGGGCCCTTTTGATGGAGCAGCCATCAGTTACCGCCTCCCCGGTTTTCTTGCCCCGGAGCCGAAGTGGCCCCGGGAAGCCGTTTGAATATATGCTGATAATGCGCCGAGGTGCCTATGAGCTGGTCATGAGTCCCCGAAGCCACGATGCGGCCCTTGTCCACGATGATTATGAGGTCCGCCTCAATCAGCGTCCTCAGGCGCTGTGTGACCGTGATGTTGGTTCGGCCGAGCATTGCCTGGTCCAGCGCCTTGCGAAGCAGATACTCTGTCTTGACATCTATAGCGCTCACAGAGTCATCCAGCAAGAGAATCCTTGGGCCCTGAAGAAGCGCCCGGGCAATGGCTAATCTCTGCCTCTGGCCACCGCTCAGGGTCATCCCCCTCTCGCCAATCACTGTATCGAAGCCTTCCGAAAGTTCACTGATGAACTCGATGGCCTGGGCTTTCTCCGCGGCCTGAATAATCTCCTCCTCTTTGGCCCCCTTCCTGCCAAAAGCTATGTTGTCGCGAACGCTCATCTTGTAGAGGAATATGTTCTGCTCCACCAGACCCACCGCTTCCCTTACGTCCCGCGTGGATACGTCCCTGAGATTAACGCCTCCCACCATAACGCGCCCTTCTGTTGGGTCATAGAGGCGAAGTAGAAGCTTCAGGATGGTGCTCTTGCCTCCCCCCGGCCCGCCGATGAGCGCAACCCTGGAACCGCCTGGGATGGTGAGGCTCACGTTTCTCAGTGCATAGTGCTTATCCGTATCGCCGTTCCGGTCATAGGAAAAGCTCACGTTCTCGAACACAATGTCGCCATTCCAATCTATGGCCTTGGCAGGCTCAGCGGGCTCCTTCAGCGGGTCCTTCCAGGAGAGAATTTCCACGATGCGCTTGGCATTGACATGGCCGCCCCTGATGACCAGCAGAAACCGCGGCAGCATCATGCTGAATGCATCCAGAGATGCGAGGAGCGCTATGGCCTTCACCAGAGTGCCCACTGAGAATACGCCGGCCATAACCTGATTGGCGCAGTACAGGAAGGCGGCTGCTGTGGTGGCAGTCAGGACCAGGTTGGGAAGATAGAACGCGGCAAGCCGGCCCTCGCGGGTCAGCAGGCGCTCGTATTCTTTGGAAACATCGGAGAATTTCTTGCTCTCAAACTCTTCCATACCGAAGGCGCGGACGACCTCCACGCCCCTGAATACTTCCTGGCTCACCTCTGTTAACTTCTCATTCTGCTCAGAACGGGCGCGCCGGACCGGCTCCACGGCGTTCGCATAACGGTATGCGAGGTAGAAATAGAGAGGTGTCCCCACAGATACGACCAGGGCAAGCACTGGGAATACCCTGTGCTGGAAGTCAATGAGCGCCAGCAGAATGGAGGCGATTATCAGCGACCCGATGGACGTTATTAGGTTCCTGAGGGCCGGATTGAGTGAGAAGCGCACCCATCGAATGTCCTGCATGGCCACAGCCAGCATCTGCTTGCTGTCCACCTGGTCGTGGAAAGTCATGCTGTTGTTCTGGATGACCTCGAAGAACTCCTGGCGGGCGTCCCTCTCCCACCGCAGGGTCATTATTGCGAATGCATATCCAACAAGAATAATGGTGACGAAGAGCAGCACCGCAAGGCCGAGTATCAGCCAGCAATAACCGACGAACTCCGGGCTCAGCCCCAGGCCGTTGTCGGCTGAGTAATTCAGCGCATCGAACGCATCGCCCAGCACCCAGGATGCGTAAGTGGTGAGAAAAGAGGCAAACAGGGCCAAGAACGCAGCTATGAAAGTCAGTCCGGGGTATCGCCGGAACGCTGACAGCTGGTAAGCGGTTGCGCTCTTGTATTTCTTATCACTCATGTGACCAAGTCTTGAACATCTGCCGGGCGGCCATGGCAGATATGCCAGATTCATAATAAGGCTTGCGCCGGAAAGGGCTCCGGACCGGGATTCTGATAACCGTTCAACGGCCCAGTATGGCCCTCGAGATGACTATCCTCTGGACCTGGCTGGTGCCCTCGCCTATCTCCATGAGCTTGGCATCGCGGAGCATCCTCTCCACCGGATAATCCTTGGTGTAGCCGTAGCCGCCGTGAATCTGGATGGCGTTGAGGCAGGTCTGGGTGGCCATTTCCGACGCATAAAGCTTGGCCATGGACGCCTCCTTGGAGAAACGGACGCCCTGGTCCTCCATCCATGCAGCGCGGTAAACAAGCAACCGTGAGGCCTCGATGCGGGTGGCCATGTCTGCCAGCATCCACTGTATGGCCTGGAATTTGGCGATGGGTCGGCCGAACTGCTCCCTCTCCTTGGAATAGCGGACGGACTCGTCCAGCGCTCCCTGCGCAAGGC
>JAWOHM010000151.1:0-3196 GCA_046485165.1 Thermoplasmata archaeon | reverse complement strand
CCAATTTACCGCTCGGTGCATTCCTAGCCAAGTAATCTAGGATGAACAGCGAGGACTCATCGGCCCAGTGCAGATCCTCCAGCACAAGCGCAACCGCCCTCTCCTCGGCAATGTTTAGCAGCGTCTCAAGAACCCTGTCAGCTATTCTCACCCTCTCGTTCTCCAGTTTCACGCCCTCCATATCCTTCCTCACCAGGAACCTTGCGTCGGCCAGCTTCGTTATCTCATCTTGAATCGGCTCAATCTCGCTCATCTTACCTGTCCATTTCTCGATGAGCTGGCCGTGGCTTTCCTCGATTCTCTTGAGGGTTCGGGTTACAGTATTCCTCATGTCCGGATGCTCGTTCCCGGAAAAAACAGCGGTCAGAAAGAGATGCTGGCCGTGCTCAATCAATATTTTCATGTCGCCATACTCCAGCCGCCCCAGCCCAGCCTTCTTTCCTTCCTGGCCAAATGAATCACGCACAAAGTCCTGAACTGCTGAGAGCATACCGGCAAATATGTCGGCGTCCAGGCCGCCTTCCTCCGAGGATGCCTTGCCCAGGAGCAGGCCGGCGCGGTTTACCGCGAATATCTCGGTGAACGAGGTGTATTCCTGCTCCTCGAACAGCGGCTTGTCGGTAACTCCTTCCAGGGCCCTGGAGAATACCTGGAACGGGTGCGCGGAGCCGGACAGAGCCGCCCCGGAGAGGATTCGCACGCCCTCCGCCTCCGCGTGCTTCCTGAACTCCTCGACCAGCGCGGTTTTACCGATGCCGGGTTCACCCGAAATCAAAATGGTGGAGCCCTTGCCGGAGATGGCATCGGTGAGGTGCTGCTTCAGTATTCCCAATTCCGCATCGCGGCCGATGAGGGCGGTCATGGGTCCAGCTCCTGAAGGGCCTTGCGGCAGCGTTCGGCCCAGAGGCGCATACCCATATCTTCACAATCTGCAAGGGCGGTCAACAAGATTTTTCTTGCTTTTGAAGATTCTCCCATCGCTTTAAAGAGAAGACCGTACTCGTATCGGAACTTTGCTAAGTCCTCCTTTCTTCCGACTTCCTCAAGGATTTCTTTTGCTTCCTCGAACTCCTTCTTAGCTTCGTCCCATTCTCCGATTTCCCGGCGTACCATTCCCAATGCCTGTATGCTCTGCCCTAGTTCAGGTCTCGCGTTAATCTCCAAGGCGATGGAAACTGCTTTTTCCGCGTGCGTGAGGGCTGTATGCAATTCTCCAAGGCGCATAAACAATTCTGATAAACTTACTTGGTTGTATATCACAAGGTTTTTCTGCCCAATATCCGAGCAAACCTCCAAACTGCGCAGATGGGATTTCAGCGCTTCGTCTGTTTCACCCATTAAATTGTGCACAACTCCCACATTGTTGAGGGACATAGCAACCCCCCTCTTGTCCCCGATTTTTTCATGAATAACCAAGCTGCGCTTATGGAAGTCCAGGGCCTTATCCAGGTCTCCGGTTGCGGTGTGATTGTTGCCTATGTTGTTGAGCGACATGGCAATCCCCTGTCTGTCCCCGATTCTCTCCTTGATCTCCAGACTTCTCCGGTAAAATTCAATTGAGCTCTTCAAATCGCCTTTATTTTGACATGCCAGTCCGATATTTCCAAGCGTTATCGCTATGCCTGACTTATCCCCAACTTTCTCATAATTTTCAAGACCCCGGTTATAAAAATTGAGGGCTTTATCCCACTCACCCAAACCGTCGTAAGCGATACCGATGTTGGCAAAGGCCGCAGCGATTCCGTACAAGTCATTCGCTTTCTCCATCACAGCAAGGCTTCTTTCGTAATACTCACGGGCGCTGCCAAAATCTCCCTTTCCCCAGTGTATGTTTCCTATCGCCCGAAGTGCATTGCCAGTATCTCTCTGTTCTGAACCCGTTTCTGCGAATATTTTTATGGCATCTTTGAGGTTTGACATGGCTTTATCGTAATCCCCCTTTTTCCAGTTTGTAAATCCCTGCCCCAGAAGATTTCTGGCATATTCCGCACTTCTCGTCTCCTCAATCAACGCCCTCGCTTCAGACAAAATATCAAGAGATTTGTCAAATTCGCCCCGCTTCTCATAGATGCCCGCAATTTTCCTCATCAATTTTGCTTTTGAATTTCCGTTCTCAGTCAGATTCAGTGCATTTTGATAATTCAATAATGCTTTTTCATAATCTGCCATGAGAACTTCAATGTCCCCCTCCCTTTCCATGATATTCAAAAATTCACCCTTTGTTTGGCTTGAATCGAGTTTTGATAGCGCGCCCAACGCAATCTGATAGAACTCTAGAGCATGCTCCATAGCGTATGAGCCCTCCGCCTTCTCCCCTGCCCTAATGCAATACTCTGAGGTTTTTCTGAATTCTTTAGTTTTTGAGAAATGTCTGGCAAGTTCATAAACACCATCATCCGTGTTACCTGAAAATCGGTGTTCAAGGAACTCCCCTATGCTTTTGTGGTGGCCGGCTTTCCATCTCTCCCCTATGCCGTTGTAAATCACGCTCTGGAACACCGCGTGGCTGAACTCCAGGCTCCCGCTCTTTCTCAGCAGTACGCCCGTGGCCAGCAATTTTTCGAGCGATGCATCCGCATCCTTAATCATTCGATTGGATGCTGCGAGCGAAGAATCGAACTTCTGCCCGATGCATGAGACATACTCCACCATGGCCATTGAATCCGGGTCGAGTGCATCCAGGCGGCGGTTGACTACCTCTTCGACCGTTGCGGGAACGGTATATGATTCGGACACCAAGGTGTACTTTTCACTCTTCTTCGCGATGCTGCCATCCTGGAGCATGCCCTTGAGCATTTCAGTGACGAACAAGGGATTGCCCTTTGATTGCTCGTATAGTCTTTCCGCCAGAGTGTCGGGGAAATCGTTGGGGGCGAATGTCAGATCGATAAGAGATTTCGTGCAATACACATCCAACTTCACGAGATTAATCTCATCGAGAATTTCCTCCCCCTTCATGCTCTCGATGGCTTTCTGAAGGGCATCGGATTCCCAGGGACTTGAGGTTCCGAGCAGCAGAATTCGGCTTTTACTGATGTTTCTGGCCAAATACTGCAGACCGAACAGGGAGGATTCGTCGGCCCAGTGGAAGTCTTCCAGGAGCAGAAGCAGGACTTTATCGCCAGATAGGCGCACAAGAGCCTCCAGCGCCCTGTCGGCGATTCTCAGCCTCTCGTTCTCAAGTTTGATGCCTTCC
>JAWOHM010000050.1:0-31349 GCA_046485165.1 Thermoplasmata archaeon | reverse complement strand
TCATCCCGCCCAGCATCATGATGGTGGTCTTCGCCGGCCTTGCAGGGATGAAGGAGACCACGGTGGAAGCTGGAGCTGGGAAAGCCCCTGCACATTCTGATGGTATCAACCGGCATCACCACCAAGACCGAGGAAGCTGTGGCCGGCCTCAAAGAGAGGATGAAGCAGGACCCGGCCAAGTTCCGGAAGATATTCGATGAGGCAGAGTCGATAGTGGAGAAAGCCAGGGAAGCGCTTGCCGGGGGCGACGCCGAAGCGGTGGGCAAGCTCATGGACCGGAATCATGAACTTCTCCAGGCATCCGGGGTGAGCCATGAAAAGCTGGATTATCTGGTGGACCTGTGCCGGGACAACGGCGCTCTTGGTGCCAAGATGACGGGCGGCGGCATGGGCGGGTACATGGTGGCGCTGTTTGCCGATGCGGCAGCCAGGGATGCTGCTGCGAAGGCGTGCGAGGCGGAAGGGTACAAATTCATAAGCGCGGAGATCGGGTAGAAAGAGCCCTTCCAATATGTTTTTAAATCGCCTTCCCTTCCCCTCCCCTGTAAGAGGGCGAGGCAATGGACGAAAACATTTCCAAGGAGAAAATTGCAGAGATGGAGGCCATGGCCGCGAAGGTGCGGCGGCACATCATCCAGATGATTTACGCAGCCGGCTCCGGCCACCCCGGCGGTTCACTCTCGGCGGCTGACATCATGGTCTCACTTTATTTCAATGTCATGAGCCACAAGCCGGAGGACCCGAAATGGCCCGACCGCGACAGGTTCGTCCTGAGCAAGGGCCATGCCGCGCCAGCGCTGTACGCCTGCCTGGCGGAATCCGGCTATTTCCCGATTGAGGAACTGAAGACCTTCAGGCTCATCGGCTCGCGGTTGCAGGGGCACCCCGACATGCGCAAGACCCCCGGAGTCGAAGCATCAACTGGCTCAGAAGGCCAGGGCCTCAGCATGGGTCTGGGCATGGCTCTCGCGGGAAAGCTGGACCGCCGCCCGTACACAGTCTACGTGATGCTCGGGGATGGGGAGAACGATTGCGGCCAGATATGGGAGGCGGCAATGGCTTCGTCATTCTTCAAGGTCGATAATCTCATAGCCATCATCGACAGGAACAAGCTGCAGCTGGACGGCCCTACTAACAAAATCATGTCCCTCGAGCCGCTCGCCGATAAATGGAAGGCGTTCGGCTGGAACGTGCTGGAGGCCAACGGCCACAACATAGCCGAGCTCCTGGAGGCCATCGGGAAGGCCAGGCAGACCAAGGGCATGCCATCTGTCATAATCGCGCATACAATCAAGGGAAAAGGCGTCAGTTTCATGGAAGGCGCGGTGGGCTTCCATGGCAAGGTGCCCAGCGATGAGCAGTACAAGAAGGCCATGCAGGAACTGGAGGCGGGAGCATGAAGCCCAAGGCATGGGACTTGGAGCCTCAGAGGCCGGCATTCTCCAGAGCGCTTCTGGCGCTGGGCAACACAAGGAAGGAAGTGGTGGTGGCCAGCGCGGACCTCTCATCATCTGTGGGCACGCATGCCTTCGCCCAGGAATTCCCTGAGCGGCATTTCAATTTCGGCATTGCGGAGCAGAACATGATAAGCACCTGTGCGGGATTGGCCAGCACCGGCAAGGTCGTGTTCGCGAGTTCCTTCGCCATATTCTGCACCGGCCGGGTCTATGACCAGATACGGCAGAGCATCTGCTATCCCCGATTGAACGTGAAGATAGTCGCGACCCATGCCGGAATAACCGTGGGCGGGGACGGAGCCACCCAC
Source organism: Thermoplasmata archaeon (assembly GCA_046485165.1). GTDB lineage: Archaea > Thermoplasmatota > Thermoplasmata > SG8-5 > SG8-5 > UBA147. Next base: position 29,584 of record JAWOHM010000050.1, on the reverse strand, counting down.
CAGATGATTGAGGACCTTGCTCTCATGAGGGCGTTGCCCAACATGACCGTCGTCGTCCCGGCGGATGCGCCGGAGACGGAAAAAGCCATACTGGCAGCGGCCGATTATGAAGGTCCGGTCTACATCCGCATCGGAAGGGCCAACGTCCCGGTATGCACTACCGGAAAAGACTGCCAGGACTTCGAGATAGGCAAGGCCACGATAATGCGGGACGGGGATGATGTCACCCTGGTCGGCACCGGGATAATGGTCGCCAAATGCCTTGAAGCGGCCGAGGAGCTGGCAAAGCACCAGGTCAGCGCCCGTGTTATCAATTTATCCACCATCAAGCCCCTGGACGAGCGCATCCTGGTCAAAGCAGCGCGGGAGACTGGCTGCATCGTGACCGCCGAGGAGCACAGCGTGGTAATGGGCATGGGCGCGGCTGTCGCGCTTGTGCTCGTGGAGAACGCCCACGTGCCAATGAAGCGCGTGGGGATTCCGGACTCATTCGGGGAGTCTGGAGAGCCGGATGAACTGATGGCGAAGTACGGATTGACTGTTGATAACATCGTTGACGGCGCTCACGACGTGATAAAGAGGAGAGGTCGATAGTATGAAGATATTTCTTGACACAGCCAATGTGGAGCAGATAAGGGAAGCCAACAGCTGGGGCATAATCGACGGGGTCACAACGAACCCGAGCCTCATAGCCAGGGAGGGCCGCGACTTCCGCGAGGTCGTCGAGGAGATATGCACCATAGTGAACGGCCCCATAAGCGCCGAGGTCATCAGCCTTGAAGCCAAGGGTATGGTCAAGGAAGGCCGGGAGCTGGCCAAGATACATGAGAACATCAACATCAAGGTGCCCATGTGCTCAGAGGGCCTGAAAGCGGTCAAGGAATTCTCTGCAAGGGGGATAAAGACCAATGTCACATTGGTATTCTCGGCGAACCAGGCGCTCCTGGCAGCCAAGGCCGGCGCGACATTCGTCAGCCCTTTCGTGGGGCGCATAGATGACACCGGCCATGATGGCATGCAGGTGGTCCATGACATAGTCCAGATATACCTCAATTATGCCTACGATACCGAGATAATCGCAGCCAGCGTCCGCCACCCCATACATGTTCTTGAATCGGCAAAGGCCGGTGCCCACATCGCCACCATCCCCTGGAAGGTGCTGGAGCAGATGGTGAAGCATCCGCAGACTGACCTGGGCATCGAGGCGTTCCTGAAGGATTGGGAGAAGGTCCCGAAGAAGTAATTTATACCCAATGCCACATTATTAGCCCAGATGGACCGTCAAACCTATGAGAAACTGTTGATTGCATTCCTGCTCATGGCGTTCGTCTTCGCCCTGGGCAACCTGGTATTCAACCTGGAGAACCTCTACATCGGTGACGAGAGTTTTCCCGAGTTCGTCATGGAAGGCGGCATCCAGTCCCAGGGCGTAGCCACAAACGAGACCCTGGCCGATGCTGTCAAATGGATTTGGTTCGGGTTCCTGGCTGTCTGCGGTTTCGTCCTGGTCATCGGCGCCGTGTCTTTCGGCAAGTCCAAGGACAAGAAGAAATGGCGCAAGCTCATGTACCAGATAGCGGGCGTGCTGCTGGCCATAGGCATGATATTCGCTTTCGGCTATTTCTACGAGGACATCGAGAGCTCCGTCATGGGCATCGGGACCACAGACCGCCTGTCCGGGGGCGGCGGCAACACGACAGATGGCAATGTAACGGGGCCGCCGGGCAACCCCGATGCCCTGAAGACCATAATCGCATTCGGGGTGTTTGCCCTGATATTCATATTCTGCATTGTGGTATTATTAGCCATCAACAACATCCTGAAGATGCGTTCCGCGAAACTCGATTATTCCGACATAGAGCGGGACAAGCAGGTGGTGGCGCAGACCATCCAGCGGACCATCGATGCGATAGCAGGTGGCTCAGACACGCGCGCCACCGTGATACGCTGCTACACGGACATGTGCAAGGTCATGTCCAAGTACGGCGTCAAGGAGGAGGAGCATCTCACGCCCAGGGAATTCCTGAAACTGGCGGTGGCCAATCTCCCAGTGCCGGAAGGGCAGATGCGCGCCCTGGTGGACGTGTTCGAGGAGGCCAGGTACAGCCATCATAAGTTGGGGGAAACTGACAGCGCAAAGGCGGTGAAGGCCCTGGAAGCCGTGAAGGTGAATCTCCTGGCAGCGAAGAAGGAACCGGGGGGTGCACAGGATGGACCATGAATCCTCCCTGGCTGAAGTTTTATGCGCTGAGCGCAGTGCCAAGAAGGACAAGCACAGCTTCGAGGACCTCCTCTACACGCTCATGGGAGATGCCACTCCGGGCAATGTCGTGATGCTGATATTCGCCATGACGTTCTTCGCCGCAACCCCCATAGCCATGCTGATGCTGTTTGGCACATACAGCGGCGGCATGAGATGGCTCATCACCCTGGGCACGATCGCCATGATGGGCGTTGTGGCGATACTCCTGATGAAGCGGGGGCTGGCCAGGCAGCGCAGCCAATCCGCGCCCAGGGAAGCGCAGACGGCATTCCCGGGCGAGCTCACAAAGCTGACAGAGGCCATAGGGAGGGCGTCCAGCGGATATGTTTACAGCCAGCAGATGGTAAGGGAGAGGCTGTGTGAGGACATGGTAAACAAGCTGGGCATGGCCCGGGACCTCGGCCCGGACGAGATGGCTGCCATGCTGGAATCGGGAAATACGGAATTCATCGGGGACCCGGTCCTGGCGAGTTTCCTTCTGGAGAACAGGCGAGGCGTCAAGGGCTGGGAGGACATCAGTACCCAGGCCAAGGGCAAGTCCGCAGAGCGCGGCGGCAAGTTCATGCTCGAGATGGATGACATAATGAAACGTATGGAGGCGATTGTGTGAAGATAGAGGAAGTGGCAAGGAACTGCAAGGGCATAAGGACAGAGGTGGCCAAGGCCATCGTCGAGAAGGACAGCGTGATAGAACAGTTGATGCTGGCATTCCTCGGGGGCGGCCATGTCCTGTTCGAGGATTATCCCGGGCTGGCCAAGACTCTCATGGCAAACACCTTCTCGCGCGCAACTGGCTGCGGCTTCAAACGGGTGCAGTTCACCCCGGACCTTCTGCCGGCTGACATCACGGGCACATTCATACTGAACCGTTCCACCAGCCAGTTCGAGATGAGGAAGGGGCCGATATTCACCAATATCCTGCTGGCTGACGAGATTAACAGGGCCCCGCCGAAGACCCAGAGCGCGCTTCTTGAGGCCATGCAGGAGTTCCAGGTGACTTTGGAGGGCGAGACGCACAAGCTGCCCAGGCCGTTCATGGTGGTGGCCACCCAGAACCCGATAGAGTACGAGGGAACCTATCCTTTGCCCGAGGCCCAGATAGACCGTTTCCTCATGCGCCTGAGCATCGGCTATCCCACAGCCAAGGGCGAGGCGGAGATACTCAGGAGGCGGAGGGCCAGGAAGACGGACGAAGTATCCATCGCGAACGTTTCTTCGCCCGAGATGATACTCGCAATGCAGAAGGCCATTGAGGAGGTCCACCTGGATGCCGACATCGAGAACTACATAGTCTCGATAGTGCAGGAGACAAGGAAGCACGGCCAGGTCGAGGTCGGCGCGAGCCCCAGGGGCTCGCTGGCACTGATGCGGCTCTCGTAGGCAAAGGCGGCCATGGCCGGCCGCGATTATGTCCTGCCGGATGATGTTAAAGTCGTGGCAATTCCCGCGCTGGCCCACAGGCTGATACTGAAACCCGACCCATGGATAAAGGGAATAAAGCCCCAGGTGATAATCGACAAGGTCCTGAGCACGGTTCCTGTGCCCAAGGCGCGGGCGTGAGGGAGAATGCGCTCGCCCAAGGGGTTCTGGCTGGCAATGGCTGCCATACTCTGCATAGTTGCAGGCGTGTTCCTCATGAGCGGAGCCCTGGTGGCCCTGTCGTTGCCGCTGGTCGCTTACATCGGGTTGATGGCGCTGCTGCTGGACAGTGGCAAGGTTGAGGTGGAGGTCGAGCGGCGCCTTTCCGACATCCGGATAATGGCCGGAGATTCTGTGGATGTTGAAGTGGTGATTCGGAACCGCGGCTCCAGAATTGACCTCCTGGATGTCAGGGAAGAGATACCGGATTACCTTGTCGTCAAGAAAGGCAACAACCATGCCCTGATGAGCCTGGACACCGGCGAGGAGGCAAGCTTCGCCTTCACGCTGGATTGCCCCATCCGGGGCAGGTATGCCCTGGGCCATCTGACTCTGAACATCATGGATGCGGGCAGGCTGCACAGCACCGGGCTTGAATTCAAGGAGAAATCCGAATTTTCGGTTGTGGCCAGGATCGAACCAACCAGGGGCATCAACATCGCGCCCAAGAGGACCCGCAACTGGGTGGGCATGATAAAATCCAAGCGCGTCGGCATCGGCACGGAGTTCTTCGGCCTGAGGGATTATGTATCCGGGGATGAGCTGCGCAAGATAAACTGGAAGGCATCCGCGCGCTCCGACAATCTTCTCACAAACGAGTTCGAGGCCGAGTGCTCGGGAGATGCGACCCTCATCCTGGACGCAAGGCTGGAGGCGAATGTCGGCCTCATCGAGAGCTGCGCTGTGGAGCATGGCGTCAGGGCCGTTTCCACAATCGCATCGCACATCCTGAAGGACAAGAACCGGGTCGGGCTGATAGTCCTCAGGGACATAATAGACGAAGTCTATCCCGCATTCGGCAAGCGCCAGTTCTACAAGATAAGCGAGCATCTGCTGGATGTCAAACCCCTGGGCCTGCTGCCGTTCGAGAATGTCGGCTGGATGGTGACCAGCTACTTCCCGCTTGAATCGCAGATAATCATAATCACATCACTTACCGACCGCGAGATAATAACCACCATCGGCGACCTGTGCGCCCGCGGCTACGATGTGGTGGTGATATCGCCGTCTCCCGTGACGCTGGAATCATGCCTGGTGGATGATTCCCCGGACAAGGCAATGGCATCCCGCATCCTCACCCTCGAGCGCGAGAACCTGATATCGGAGCTGGGAAAATACGCCAGGATAATCGACTGGAACCCGAGTGACCCCCTGGCAGCGGCATTGAGGGGGGTGAGCGCATCGCGGAGCAGGAGGTAGCCCCCATGAAGCGAACCCATTACCTTCAGTACGTTCCGGTGATGCTTCTGGCCACGCTTTCGGCATGGCATCTCTATTCTTATTTCGTTGACGGCGCGTTGGGCGGCCCGGCCCATCACTTTGGCGTGCTGGCAGTTGCATTCATCATGGCCATTGCATCGCTGTTCTTCAGGAACTCCGGCAGTGAGATAACGCTATACCTGGAAGGGATAATTAACCCGGCAAGGCCCCAGCTCATAGGCCTGGCATGCTTCATGCTGGGCGGCCTTCACCTAATCACCATCACCAAGGAGCCGATATTCATGAAGATGGGATACCTTGTCATTTTGCTGGCATTCTTCGAAACCGCAGGCATGGCCAACAGGTTCCTGCCCGCAATGACCGGCGACCCCGCAGATGTCACAAGAAGGACCCTGAGAAGGCTCATTCTGAACCAGGCCGGGATGCTGGCGCTGGTGTTCTGCCTGTCTGTGGCGCTGCTGTACCTCTCTCTCATGGCGGATATGGGGTTCTTTGAGACCTGGACCGTGGCATTGCTCTCGGCCATGATGATGCTGGCGCTGGCGTTGATGGTGATGGTGCGCAGAATCTGACTGGTTGAATGGTGCCCGTGAACACACAAAAGGATGAAAATAATAGCCATTTTTGCTAGTTCTTCCACAGCAGAGGCCACTGTGAACGTTGGGTAAGGCCCCAATCCATGCCCCAACACAACTAATGGCCAGATGATTACGTTAGGGGCCATTAGTCTCGCTCGCATTGATGTTAGCACATCGCATCTGAGCTACAATGCTCACAGGCACGGTTCCTATTGATGCTCTGCAATTGGGAGTATCACTCGATAACAGAATAATTACAGTACCCCGCCCTCTGGATGCAAAGTGATTGGGTCAGGCGGGGCATGCTGATTGAAGAATGCATATAGCAGGTTTTATCCTGCTATATTTCGTTTCATTCTTCCGTTATGTTTTCGTCTTCCGGCTTCTTCTCGGTCTTCCGCTTCTCGAGGTCCTCGAGCCGCTCGTCCTTGCGCTCGCCAGCGTACCCGTCCCTGTTCGGCCCGTCGTCCCTGGGCCGCCTCTCCCTGGGCGCCCTGTCGCGGGGCCGGCTGTCCCTGTCCCTGGGCCTTCTGTCGCGGTCCCCGCCCCTGCGGTCGCCACCGCGGCGGTCGTCCCTGTCCCTGGACCTGGGGCGCCTTTCCGGCTCGACATAACCTTCCGGTCTCGGAAGCAAGGCCTTCATCGAAACATCCACCTTGCCGTTGTCTATCTTGATTACCTTCACTTTCAGCTTGTCGCCCATGTTGACGCGGTCAGTGACGTTCTCGACGCGGCCCCATTCTATCTCGGAAACATGGAGCATCCCGTCCTGGCCGGGTGTGAGGTTCAGGAACGCGCCGAACGGCATTATTTTCACCACTTCGGCTTCCTCGAATATCTCGTCTATCTCCACGACGCGGATGATGTCCCTTATCTTCTTCTCGGCTATCTGGCCCTTCTCGACGTCATTGGTCGTGATCATGACCAGGCCGTCGTCGTTGATGTCTATCTTGAGATCCAGTTCCTCTGTTATGGCGCGGATGACCTTTCCGCCGGGCCCGATGACATCGCCAATCTTCTGCGGGTCAATCTTGAAGCTGATGATCCTCGGCGCGTACGGGCTCAGTTCCTTTTTTGGCTCAGGTATGGTCGCCACCAGGCAATCTATGACCTCGTTGATGGCTTTCCTCATCTGGGGGAACACCGCGTGTATCATCTCCCTGCTCAAGCCGCTGGTCTTCGTGTCCATCTGGATGGCCGTTATTCCATCGCGTGTCCCGGTGAACTTGAAGTCCATGCCGCCCGGTCCGTCCTACAGGTCCTGGATGTCGGTTAGTATCTTCCACTTCCCGTTGTAGCTGGCAATGCCCATGGCAATGCCGCCCACCGGCTTCTTTATCGGAACGCCCGCATCCATGAGGGCCAGCGTTGAGCCGCATGTCGAGCCCATCGAGGATGAGCCGTTGGAGCCCATGGTCTCGGACACCACCCGGATCGTGTAGGGGAATGACTCGTCGTCCGGCAGGACAGGCACCAGCGCCTTCTCGGCAAGCGCCCCGTGGCCAATCTCCCGCCTTCCGGCTCCCCTGAGCATCTTCACCTCTCCCACCGAGTATGGCAGGAAATTGTAGTGATGGAAGTATTTCTTCTTCCCATCGCTCTCCATTGTCTCGATGGATTGCTCGTCGAACGGGGCACCCAGTGTGACCAGTGAAAGTATCTGCGTCTCGCCTCTCTCGAAGAGGCCGCTCCCATGCGTTCTCGGGATGAGCCCCACCTCCGCGGAAAGCGGCCGTATCTGGTCCAACTTCCTGCCGTCAACCCTCTTGTCCTTCTCGACTATGGCGATGGTGACCTGCTCCTCAATGAAATCGTAGAAGAAGGATTTCAGAACGGATTTCAGGTGCTTTTCAGCTTCCTCCTCCCCGCCCTTCTCCTCGACGAACCTGGGCTTGAATTGTCCAATGAGCTCCTTTTCCAGGCCCCGGAGTATATCCTTGCGCTCGCCCTTGGAGCCCTTGGGCGTGTTGAACAGGTACTTGTCCAGGTGCGGCACGGCCGCCGCCTTCATCTCCTCAATCAGGGCCATGTTCTCGGGTTTTGCGCTGCCTCTGAATGTGAGCTGGTCATCGGTCAATTTCGACTTTCCGATGTCCTTGCGTATCATATCCGCGAACTCCGCAATCGGCCCCATGATCTCCATTGCCATGTCGAATGCCTTCTTCATGCTCTCGTCAGCGAGTTCCTGGGCATCGCATTCCACCATGGTTATGCGTTTGCCGTCGCCCATCACGATCAATTGCAGCTCTGAATGTTCCATCTCCTCGATGGTCGGGTTGATTATGGGGAATCCGCCGCTCATGCCCAATCGCACACACCCCAGCGGCCCGTCGAACGGGATCTCGGATATGTGAACGGCTATGCATGCTGCCAGCATGGCAACAATGTCCGGCCTGTTCTCATGGTCCAAGCTCAGCGGGAGGCATATCACCTGCACCTCGTTCCTCATGCTCTGCGGGAACAATGGGCGCAGCCCCCTGTCAATCATCCTGCCTATCAGCACGGCCTCGTTGGACGGCCTGCCCTCTCTCTTGGAGAACCTGGGCCCCTTGATTCTGCCGGCCGCGGCGTATCTTTCCTCGTAGTCGACCATCAGCGGGAAGAAGTCGATGTCCCTCGCTTCCTTGGATATCATGGCGGTCGCCATGATAACAGTCTCCCCCATCTGCACGGTCACTGCGGCAGAGGCCTGTTGCGCCAGTTTGCCGGTTTCCACGATTATCTTCTTTCCGTCTATCTCTGTCTCGTATCTCTTAACGTTCTTTTCCATGTTATCACCTTGATATTATATTGTATTATTTAATGTCTATACACGCCTTTCTTCATAAGAAAAACAATGTTTTTTCACTTTTTCCTCGGTATGCTCCTTGCTACTTTCTCCACTATGTCCATTCCTTTCTCTATGTTCTCCAATGAGTTGGCGAACGAGAATCTGAGATGCCCCTCGCCGCCCTTTCCGAATGCCGAGCCAGGTGCGCATATCACACCGGCCTTGACCAGTTCCATTGCGAAATCCTCGCTTGAAATGTCGTGGTCGAAGGTGGGGAACACATAGAACGCGCCCTTCGGCTTGAGGCAGTTGAACCCCGGCATGTCGTTCACCCTCTTGACTATGGCGTCCCGCCTCTTGATGAGCACCTCCACCCTTTCCTGGATCTTGTTCGAGGGCGCGCTCATCACATCGTATATGGCTTTCTGCAGGGGCGTCGGCGGGCAGGCTATATTGTAATACTGTATCTTCGCCAGCTGGCTCACCATGTACTTCGACGACGCCATGTATCCGAGCCTCCATCCTGTCACGGCGAATGTCTTGGAGAATGAATTGATGTAAACGACATTGTCATAGTCCTGGTTCAGCATTGATTGGTGCTGCCCCTCGAAGATGATCTCGTCGTAAACCTCATCCGAGATAATCGCCAGCTCATTATCCACCGCGATTTCCCTGAGCGCCTTTATGGTATCGGGGCCCATGACGCCGCCGGTGGGGTTGTTCGGCGAGTTCACGATTATGGCTTTTGTGCGGGGCGTGATGAGTTCCTGTATCTCGTCCGGGTTCGGCTGGAAGTCGTTCTCGAACCTCAGGGAGTATCTCAGCGGCGTGGCGCCGCACATTATCACATGTGGCTGGTATATGACGAACCCCGGGTCCGGGGTCAGGACCTCATCCCCGTGGTCGAACAGCGTCATTGCGGTGACCAGCAGGCCCTGGGTCCCGCCCGCCGTGATGATGATGTTATCCATGTCCACGTCATGCCTGTACCTGGTCAGGCGATCGGCCAGCACCTTTCTGAGTTCCGGCAGGCCCTTTGTGGGGCCGTACCGGTTGTACCCGTTCTTGACTGCGTCTGCCAGCGCGTTCATTGCCACTTCAGACGGCTGGAAGTCAAGCTCGCCCAATCCAAGATTTATGGACTCGGGGCCGGCAAGCTCGAACATCTTGCGTATCCCCGATATCTGAAGTCTTTTCGCCCTTGACGAGAACCAATCTCTCATTGATGCGGGGAATTGCCCCCTTATTATTAAGGCTTCGGTGGGATTATGAACGTGGATGATTGGGAAAAAGATGTTCAATGGCCATTTTCATTCAGACCCGGGGCTGCCAGGGTTTCCGGCCAACATGCGATGAACCGCATAAATAGAAATAAATAACCGCATTAACATCTAGTGCAACAACAATAAAAGGGAGCGGAAAGCATGAAGACGAAGATTGAACAGGTATCGGCAATGGAAATACTGGACTCCAGGGGCAACCCGACAGTCGAGGTCGAGGTGACGCTCAAGGACGGAACGTTCGGACGAGCCGGGGTGCCTTCCGGCGCTTCGACCGGTGCGCACGAGGCGGTCGAGCTTAGGGACGGCGACAAGGCCAGGTACAAAGGGAAAGGCGTGCAGAAGGCCGTAAGCAACGTCAACACAGCCATAGCCAAAGCCGTCAAAGGCATGGATGCGCTGGAACAGGAAGATATCGACAAGGCGATGATTGACCTGGACGGGACCCCCAACAAATCCAAGCTGGGCGCCAATGCCATATTGGGTGTGAGCCTCGCCGTGGCGCGGGCGGCTGCCGGTTCGAAGGGGTTGCCATTGTACAGATACCTGGGCGGGCCGGATGCCCACACGCTCCCATGCCCCATGTTCAATGTGCTGAATGGCGGGGTCCACGCGAATTGGCAAGGGCCGGACCTGCAGGAATTCATGATTTGCCCTGTTGGGGCGCCGAACTTCAAAGAATCTCTGCGCTGGGCAAGTGAGACATACCACACTCTGAAGGATGTGTTGAAGTCCAAAGGGTATTCCGTGGGCGTGGGCGACGAGGGCGGTTTCGCCCCCGCATTGAAGACGAATGCCGAAGCCCTTGATGTTATAGTCGAAGCCATGGAAAAGTCCGGCTATGCTCCCGGAAGGGACATTGCCATCGCGCTGGACCCGGCATCCAGCGGCTTTTTTGAGGAGGACACCAAACTCTACAACCTGAGGTCCGAGGGAAGGAAGCTGGCTTCCGGGGAGATGGTTGACATGTATGCCGAGTGGGCGGGAAAATACCCGCTGATACTTATTGAGGACGGCTTATCCGAGGACGACTGGGATGGCTGGGCGCATCTCAACCGGAAACTCGGAGGCAAGCTGGAGCTTGTCGGCGACGATTTGTTCGTGACCAACGTGAAGAGGCTCGAAAGGGGTATAAAAGAGAATGTGGCCAATGGCATCCTCATCAAGCTCAATCAGATTGGCACGCTCACGGAAACAATAGCCACCGTGAAAATGGCCCAAGCAGCCGGCTGGGGCGCGATGGTGTCCCACAGGAGCGGCGAGACGACAGATTCGTTCATCGCGGATTTCACAGTGGCCATGAACACCGGCCATCTGAAGACGGGCGCGCCGTGCAGGGGCGAGCGCCTCTCCAAGTACAACCAGCTGTTGCGCATAGAGGCGCGGCTCGGAAAAAATGCAGTCTATGCCGGAAGGAAAGGTTTCGTGAGATAACGGCATCATCCAATAAATGAGAACCATTCCAGTCCCTCAAAACACGATGCCCTCAGGAACGCATTCATGCTGCCGCCAATCTATTTATTCAAGTTCCATATTCGGCTGGTTGGCGATGAGGTTCGCCGGAACCGCCAGCACGAGCTGATGACCTCTGTTTTTGAATCGTGCAGAAAAAAATGAGGTGAGAAGGCATGAAATTGGAATCGATGGCGATGCTTGCAGTTGGGTTGGGTGGCTTCATTGGCGCAATGGCCAGGTACGGCCTTTCGGAGATGCTCGCATCTGCAAAATTCCCTTACGGTACTTTGATGGCGAACATTCTTGGAAGCCTGATACTCGGCTTCATCATATTCTATCCAGCATCATCCGGCACAATCTCTGACGAATGGCGGCTGTTCATCTGCGTTGGAGTGCTGGGAGCATTCACGACGATGAGCGCATTCAGTGCCGCCACGTTCCTGCTGATCGAGAACAATGAAATATTCAAAGCATCGCTGAATGTCATATTGAACGTTGCCGGGAGCCTATTGGCGATATTTGCAGGGAAGGCACTGGCCACCCTGAACTGCTTCTCGGCTGTTTGATAGGATTCGTTTGAATGAATCACAGCGTCCCGAATATCCTGTCCCCGCAATCCCCTATCCCGGGCAGTATGTAGCCATTCTCGTCAAGCCCTTCGTCAATGCAGGCGCAGAAGACATCAACATCCGGATGCTCGGATTCAATCTTTTGAATCCCCTCCGGAGCCGCCAGTATGCAGATGACGCTTATGTCGTGCGCGCCCCTCTCCTTCAGGCGAGTGATGGCCGCCGAAAGTGAGCCGCCGGTGGCCAGCATCGGGTCGAGAACCAGTATTCTGGCATCCGCCACTTCCGGCAGCCTCATGTAGTATTCCACCGGCTCCAGCGTCTCCTCGTCCCGGTAAATCCCGGCAAACCCCACCCTCGCGGTCGGGATCAGGGACTGGCAGCCGTCCAGCATTCCGAGCCCCGCCCTCAGGACCGGCACGATGATGACACTCTCGTCCAACACATCGGAGCTTGTTCTTGCCAACGGGGTCTCGACATCCTTTTTCCTCGTTGCCAGGCACCGCGTGGCCTCGTATACCATGAGATACGATAGCTCATTCACGAGTTCCCTGAAGACGAAATGCTGTGTGTTCCTGTCCCGGAGATGGGTCAGCTTGTGTTTCACCAATGGGTGGTCTATCACAGTTACCTTTGACATGAGGGCTGAATGTCATTGAGGAATAATAAAGGAATGGATTGCGGGCTTAAACCTTTTATACAAAATGCGGTTTATGACCTCTGCCCCCAGATATTGGGGGAGACACGCAAATCCCCTCTTAGCTTAGCCTGGCTCGAGCGGCTGACTGTAGTAGGTTCACCGGCTACGGCCGGTAATCAGCCGATATCAGCAGATCCCCGGTTCAAATCCTGGAGAGGGGACTTGTTTTTTTCTGAAGAAAAAAACAAGCCAGCCGAATCGCCCGTCCACCATTCATTGTTCTAGGGAAATTGGCGATAGGTTAAACAATATAATTCCATTACAGTGTCCGGTACGATACATGAGATACAGCGTTCGGTACGCAGATGGAACCGTCGAGTTCGAAACGGACATGGATTGCACAATCGCGGAATGCAGGGGTTGCGGAACCGCAGACGAGGGCGCCATCATGAAACAAGCCCTGGCCGGGCCCATGGCCAGCCCGGGCTTCGGTGAGTTCGCCAGTTCCTCGAAAAAGCTCCTTTTCATCCTCTGCGACGGCACGCGGCCGACCCCCACATCGTTGGTGCTGGAGCATCTGTACCCGGAGATTGCCCATCATCCGGATGTCAGCTTCATCATAGCCACAGGCACACACCGGCCACCCACTGAGGCGGAGTTCAAGATCATGTTCGGAGAATATCTTGATGAATTCAGGTCCAGGATATTCGTGCACGATTCCAGAAACGCAGATGCCAACATGTTCGTCGGCACAACCTCGCGGGGCACGCCGGTCAGCTTCTCCAAGCGGGTCATGGGCGCGGACGGCCTGGTCACGGTCAACAGTGTTGAGCCGCATTACTTCGCCGGATACACCGGCGGAAGAAAATCATTCCTTCCGGGCGTTGCTGGCTTCGAGACAATAGAGCGCAACCACAGCCATGCCACCGAACCCGGGGCATTGCCCTTGGTCCTGGATGGAAACCCGATATCCGAGGACATGTTCGAGGCGCTGGATTTCATATCCGGCAAACGCATATTCTCGATTCAGACTGTCATGGCGCCCGACAACACGCTCGTTGCCGCTTTCGCCGGCGACATCCGCAAGACCTTTATCTCGGCAACGGAAAAGGCCAATGACATCTATTCCATCGGCATTTCCCGAAGGGCGAGCATCGTCGTCACGGTGGCGCCGCCGCCCATGGACCGGGACCTCTATCAATCCCAGAAGGCTTTGGAGAACGCCAGGAACGCGATCGAACCTGGCGGCGCAATCATACTGGTTTCAAGCTGCTGGGACGGCATCGGCGACAGGGGTTTTTACGACCAGCTTCTGAATGCGACAGAGGACACAAAGGCATCGGACCTCATGGGTGAGAATTATAGACTGGGGAACCACAAGGCCGCGAGGCTGCTGAGCCTTGCGGAGCAGGCGGAGATATGGGCAGTGACCGGCCTTGATGAGGCGGTTCTGGCCCCTGCCAGGATCCGGGGTTTCAAATCGCTCCAGGAAGCAGTTGACCTGGCAATCGGCAAGATGCAGCAGGCCGGCAGGCAGCCAAACATCCTGGTTCTCCCGGGCGGGAGCATGACCGTGCCAAGGGTGGTGGGATGACGGATTTTGCCGGCATGCTCGCGGACGCCCTGGGGCGCGCCGTCATCGTGATGCCGGAGGGCCTGATAGCAGTGCTGAGGAATGCATATGAAAGGGAAACGAGCGCCCTGGCCAGAATGCATCTGCGCTCCATTCTGGACAACATCGAGCTTGCAGACAGGGAATATCTGCCTGTATGCGAGGACACCGGCATCCAGACGATTTTTGTGGACGCGGGCCGAGAATTTTCGCATCTGGGGGAGCTGTTGAAGGCCATACCCGAAGCCGTAGAGAGAGCGACAGTATCCGGCCCCCTGAGGCCGAACACTGTGGACCCTTTCACAGGCAGGAACTTCGGCAACAACCTTGGCCCGAACTCACCGGCCATCACCCTGACGATGCTGGACGGCGATTGCGCGACTGTCCATCTTCTCCCCAAGGGCGGCGGAAGCGAACAACTTTCCGCGCTCTGGATGCTGCCTCCCGCCGACGGGATTGCCGGCCTGAAAAGGGAGGTGCTGAGCCATGTCCAGAAGGCCGGCGGAAGGGCATGTCCGCCGGTGATACTGGGCATCGGGATAGGCGGCAGCGCCGATACATGCCTGAAACTGGCGAAGCGCTCATTGCTCAGGCCGCTGGGCGCGCCAAGCCCGGACCCGCACGCCGCAGCGCTGGAAAAGGAATTGCTGGATGCTGTCAATGAACTGGGCATCGGGCCGATGGGCATGGGCGGGAACTGCACCGCGCTGGCAGTGAACGTGGAATCCGCGCCCAGGCATCCGGCCACATTCCCCGTGGGGCTTGTCATGCAGTGCTGGTGCCACAGGCATGTGACGATTCGGCTGGATAGGGACGGGAAGGTGCTGGAATGACGGAAAAGCGCGTTCTGAGGACGCCTTTGGATTCCTCGACCATCAGGGCGCTGAAGATAGGCGACATAGTCTATCTCACGGGCCGCGTGTTCACGGCCAGGGACCAGGCCCACATGCTGATGCTGAGAACCGGCATCCCCAAGGAACTGGACACTCGCGGCCTTGCGGTCTATCATTGCGGCCCCATCGTGAAGAACGGCCCCAAAGGCCCCAGGATAACCTCGGCCGGGCCGACCACCAGCATGCGCATGGAGTCATTGCAGCCGAGGTTCCTGGAACTCTCCGGAGCGATGGCAGTCATAGGGAAGGGCGGCATGGGCCCGTCCACCCTGGAGGCGCTGGAAAAGCTGGGCGCGGTCTATCTCTCCATAACCGGCGGCCTCGGCGCACTGGCAATGAAACAGCTCGGCGACATCAAGGCAGTTCACTTCCTGGAAGAGCTCGGTCCCGTTGAGGCGGTGTGGGAGTTCGATGCCGAGGAATTCGGGCCCCTGGTGGTGACGATGGACTCTCATGGCAATTCCCTCCATGAGGCAGTTTCCGCGGTGACGCTGGAGAACCTCGCCCGGGTCTTGGGCGGATTGTGAACTATGCCAGGCGCTCGGCCTTGCCCCGCCCGAGGTTCCGGCTGGGACTGAGCAGTTCGTAGATTTCCATGTCCATTGCCGGCTTTCCCTTGACGATATGCTGCGCAAGATTGTAACCCACGCCCGGCCCCATCATGAAGCCCTGGCCGCACATGCCGATGCCCAGGTACATGTTCTCGATTCCCGGGGCCTTGCCTATGACGGGGACGCCGTCCGGCGTCATGGGGTAAAGCCCGCGCCACAGCCTTCTGACGGTAAGCCCTTTCAGCCTGGGTATGAGGCCGACCAGCCGTTTCGCGATTATGGGCATGAATTCGGAAGTCTCTCTCCTGTCAGTCCCGACTATGGGCTGAAGAGGGGTGTAACAGAATATAATCTGGCCGCTCTCCACCTGGCCGAAGTAGAAGTTCTTGGTCATGTTCTCCGGGCCCTGGCGGATGTCCACCACCAGCGGAGCAAGGAACTGCCGCACCGGCGAGGTGATTCCGGCTTCATGGCTGTCAGGGACCACCGGAATGCTGAAACCCGCCATCTCACATATCGCGGTTGCGTCCGAGCCGGCCGCGTTGACGACGCTTCCCGCCGCATAGGTTCCCCTGTCAGTGCGGACATTGGCTATCGCATTCCCGCTCATGCCGAAACCCGTGGCCTTCTCCCCGAACCTGAACTCCGCGCCCAGCTTCCTCGCTTCCTGCGTGAAGGATTCGATGGCCATGAGCGGCGATACCTGGCCGTCCTCCGGTGAGAGTGTGCCCCCCCGAAGCCCGGAACGGTTGATGCCCGGAACCGCCCTCGCAATGTCCGGGGCGCTCACCCAGTCTATGTTCAGCCCGAATTTTTTCTGGATGGGCAGCATGTCCCTCATGGTCTTCTCATCCGCTTCGGTGTATATGGGGAAGCAGTACCCGCCCGGCTTCCAGCCTATGTCAGTCCCAACAGTTTCCTTCCAGCCGGAGAAAATCTCCAGGCTCTTCTTGCAGATGGTTATCTTCGCAGGGTCTGAATGCGTGGCGCGCACGCCCCCGATGGCAGCCTTGTTCTGCCCCTGGCCTGAGGATGCATGGCTTTCGATGCACAGCACCTTCATGCCTTCCTTTGCCAGGTAGTAGGCCGTTGGAACCCCGACGCTGCCCGCGCCGATTATTATCGCGTCATAATCCTTTGCCATCACTCCTCACCCCCCTCGAGGAATGCCGAGAGAGGCACTTCCTGTGTGAACGGCCTCTCGCTGTGCGGCTCGATTGCCGCATCCCTGCCCAGCACCTGCTTGAATATGCGCATGACCAGCTCGGTGCAGGTCTTGCCGCCGCACGGCCCCATGCCGACGCGCAGGCCAGCTTTCAGGGCGTTGAAGTCCCTGCAGTCATGTTCCTTGATGTACCGGATTATCTCGCCCTTGGTCACCCGCTCGCACCGGCACACGATGGTGTCATCGTCATCCTCGGCGGTGGCAGGCTTTCCCAAGGCCGGTTCTTTCGCGGGGAACATCCTGATGCCGGCAACCTTTTCAGCCTGGTCCATGGGCACTTCCAGGACAAGCAGCGAGCGCCTGTTCTGCCAGGCGGTTTTGCGCACGGCCATGGCCTTTCCCTTGCCGACCTCCTCGCCCTCGAAACCGACCGTTTGAACAGTCTGGCCGGGAACGATTGTGCCTTCCGGCATCTCCCATGGCAGCGTCACCAGCGCCTTCCTTCCAGCAGGGTCATATCCCGTGTCCACGAGCGTGATGGCCAATCCAGGACATATTGCCACGCAGCGGGTGCAGCCGATGCAGTCATTGTGAAGCTGCGGTATCCCGGTCATCTTGCCGTTGCTGGTGCGTATGGAGTCCCGCGGGCAGACTGCGGTGCAAGGATTGCAGGGTATCTCCTGGGTGCATCGAATCACAGGATAAATTCTGCTCTTTCTCGGATTCCGGATATCAAGCTCATGGGTGGGGCCGGGTTTTGCCCTGAGCATGTCCAGTATGTCGTACCATTCCTGCGGTATCTCGACCTCATGGCCCATGTCCCGGAGCATATTCCTGCCTGTGATGTGGCCGCTGAATATCGCCGCGGAGGCTTCGGCAATCACGTCCGCATCGCCCGCTGCATAGACAGACATGCCGAACTCCCTGGCCTTGAGCAACAATTCATTTACCGGCGCCAGGCCCACGGCCACAAGCAGCGTGTCCACATCGAAGCATCTCTCTGTCCCGGGTATCGGGGTGAATGCGTTGTCGATTTGGGCAATGGTCACCTTATCCAGCTTGCCGTCGCCCTCCGCTTTCAGAACGGTATGCGATGTCCATACAGGAATTCCCAGGCGCTTTATCTTGTCCAGATGCACCTTGTACCCGCCGCACTTGGGCAGCGCCTCCACCAGCCCCAGGACCTCGATTCCCGCCTGGAGCGCGTGGTATGCCGCTATCAGTCCCACATTCCCGCCGCCGACTATGAACAGCTTCTTGGCGGCTTTCACCATGTCCCGATTGACCAGGGTCTGGAACGCGCCCCCGCCGTAAACGCCGGGAAGGTCGCAGCCCGGGAAGGCCAGCGTCTTCTCTCTTGCCCCGGCAGTGATGAGCAGGCGCTTCGGCCTGACAAGCACATACCTGTCATTCCTCAGTATGCCAACAAGCCCGTCTGAGAACACACCGACCGCGGGCGAGCCCAGCCAGACCTCCGCATTGCCCAGCTCCTCTATCTCCTCGGCCATCAGCGTCCCGATGTCCATGCCCCGCATGCCGGCGTTGCAGTCGCGCACCGACCCGAAGAAATTGTGCGTCTGGAGGCTTAATTTCCCGCCCAACTCCTGCTTGTCGTCCACGATGATTATCTTCAGGCCGGCGACTGCCAGCTCAGTGGCCGCGGCCATTCCCGCAGGCCCGGCGCCGACTATTAGCACATCCGTCTCTGTGACCGGCACCGGAGCTGTTCCCGGCGATTCGTCATCTGCCAGGAGTTCAGGAAGCCCATCCAGCCACCGGACGTCCATGTCCTTCTCCACCGGGGTGATGCACGCTTTCTTGGGGCGGCCGTCCACCAGCACAAGGCATTGGGCGCACTGGCCGTTGGCGCAGAATATGCCCTGCGGCGCCCCGTCCCTGTGATGGGTGTTGAAGACCGCTATGCCGTAAGCCATCATGGCGCTGGAGATGGGCTCGCCCGGCCTTGCCTTGTATGGCTTGCCGTTGAACTTGAAATTGACGGTCGCCCGCGTGCCGGGCGTCAGGATCGGATGCGTCGTGATGCGGCGGTCCTCTGCCATCACGCCTCACCCCCCAGTTTCGATGCCAGGAATGTGTATATGTCCATGACCTTCACCGGGCTTGTGCTCCAGCCGCCTGTGACGGCTTTCAGGTGAACTGCGCATCTTGTTGAGCCGGCAACCAAGGTTAACGCCCCCATCTTTTCTGCCTTCTCAAGCAATGCCAGGGCTTTTTCTCTGGTTTCGGCCTTCACATCCCTCCACCCGGAATCGCCGCATGCCCCGTCCACTTTCACGACCTTCAACCCGGGGATGAGGGCCAGCAATTCCAGGCAATCAGCATCGAATTCCCCACTGCCCGCGCAGGCCGGGTGGTAGGCCACCGTCTCCGAGGCGTTGGAAAACTTCCCGGCGAGGTTCTCCTTGAGCACCCCAGGCAATGAGGCGATTCTGCAACCCAGCTTCATGCCCTTGAAGGTCTCATAGCTTTTCGGCGTCGGGATTATGAGGATGTCGGCGCCGCTCTTCTTGAGCGTGCTGGCAATGCCATCCGCGTATTCCCTGTAAAGCCCATCCATGCCCCATTCTTTCAGGCTGGCGCCGGAGATGTGCATCCCGGCCATGGCATATTCGATACCAGCCGTCTCCAGCAGGCGCCTTGCCGAGGCCATCACATCAGTGTCCTGGATGCCGTAGGCCGCGAACGTTGGCTCCGACATCGCCATGCAACCATAGCCCAGCAAGGCCTTGCCATTGGCTTTGACTTCTGCGGTTTCATCGGGCTGCGCCATGAGGACCTGCGCCGCGTTCAGGCAGCGGCCCAGGCTCGACCTTGTTGCCGGGAGATTCGCCCCGCTCCTGAATGATTTGCGGCCCATGATGCCGGTGATGAACCTTTCGGCGGAATCGGGAGAATCCAGGTATGCGACCCTTCGCGGGTCTATGCCGATGGCTCCCAGGACATCCCGCGCTGCGCCCACAACGTCCGGCCCCATCCAGGGCCCGGGCAGGTAATGGCATTCATCCTCTTCGCACCCCATCACCGAAACTGCCCTGGCACCCAATGCCAGCGCCTCGACCAGGATAGCGGGGGAGAGCCGCCTGGTGCACTGGACCTTCACTTCCCAGGGCCATCTCTCGGTCTTGGCATTGCTGCCGTTCCACATGCAGGAGAATCTCACTATGCCGCTGTTCTCTTTCGAGCGCATTACGGCTTCCCGCAGCCTTGAGTATAATTTTTCATCATCCATGTATCCCATGGTGATGGCCCCGGCCGGGCACGCCCCGGAGCACGCGCCGCAGCCCCGGCAGGCCGATGCTTCCACAACTGCCCGGGCTTGTTCATCCGCATTGAAAACTGTCCTGATGGCCTTGTACGGGCATGCTTCCTCGCACTTCCCGCAGGCGATGCACAGCTCCTCGTTTACCCGGGCCAGCACCGGCTCGACCCTGGCGGCGACACTTGAGCCCCATGCCTCGACCTTCCACGCATTCTCCTGGTATTCCATGGCCCCGACAGCCAATTCGAAAGGGATTTTGGCCAGCGCGCTCTCCCCGGATTCCGTGACGGTTATCATGGCATTCCTGTAATCGCAGACCGCCAGGCAGACGTCGCACGCATCGCAGCTGCCGCATCTCCTGCACCGCAGGGCCTCGGTAATGGCATCCCTCTCCGCCAACCCGATTTCTGCCTCCTCGAAGGTTGACTGCCGCTTCTCCAGGGGTATGAAGCAGGTTCCGCATCTCTGCATCCCTTCAAAGGAGGGATTCTCCACAACCAGCATCTCGCCGGGGCCTTTGGCGGCAATATCCGCTCCCAGGAATCTCATGACGCCCGCAGCCGCGCAATGACCGCTGCCTATGGCATCCACGATGGTAGACGGGCCTGTGGCCAGGTCGCCTGCCGCGAACATCCCCGGAACCGAAGTCATGCCGTCATCATTCACTTCCGGCGTTCCGCGCTTTGTCAGCCGCATCTCTTTCGGGAATGCGGTAGGGTCCGGCTTGGACCCGATGGCCATGATCACATTGCCGGCCCTGATATCGAAATATTCGTTGGGCACCGGGACGGGCGAGCGCCTTCCGGACGCATCCGGCTCACCGAGCTTCGCCCTCTGGAATTTCATTCCCTTCCCAGGGATTATCTCGATCGGAATCACCAGGAATTCGAACTTCACGCCCTCCTCCTTCGCATGGTTAATTTCGTCTGCATCGGCGGGCATCTGCTCCTCGGTTCTTCTGTACGCGACAGTGACGTCCGCGCCCAGCCGGAGCGCGGTCCTGGCCGAGTCCAGCGCGGCATTGCCCCCGCCTATCACGATAACCTTGCTCCCCAGCTTTGGAGGGTTCCCCTCCGAAACATCTCTCAGGAATGCCAGGCAGTCCATCGCGCCCTTCTCCCCCGGTATGTCCGCAAGCATCGGGGCCTGGCATCCTGTTGCCAGTACCACAGCCGAATAACCTTTCTTCAGGAGTTCCTGCGGCTTTTCCACCCTCTTACCGGTGACGATGTCCACGCCGAGCGCCTGGATGTCCCTCACCTCTGACCGCACGATGTTCTTCGGCAGCCGGAAATCCGGTATGCCCCAGGCCATCAGCCCTCCCGCATTCTTGGAACCATCGAAAACCGTGACATGGAACCCGGCGAGCGCCAGGTCTGCCGCCGCCGTGAGGCCTGCCGGGCCCGCGCCCACAACCGCAACCTTCTCGGAACGCGTCCTTTCCCGGGAAATGCCCGGTTTTTTCCTGGACAGCTCGTAATCCGAGGCGAAGCGCTTCAGCGCCTTGATGGAAACGGCCCCGTCCAGTTCCTTGCGGCCGCACTCGGCCTCGCAGGGGTGGGTGCACACCCTGCCGCATATGCCGGGGAATGGATTGTTCCTCCGAATGACCTGCACCGCGTCCTCGTATCTCCTGTCCGCTATCAGGTTGACATATGCTTTTATGTCAACGCCGGCCGGGCACGCCATAGCGCAGGATGTCTGGCCCTCGGTGTAAATCGAGAATTCGCCCATCGGGCCGGTGAGCCGACCCTCGCCTTTCCTGATGCTCCGCAGAACCTTGCCCTTTTCCGACATTTGCTCACACTCTGGAATAGTACCGATGGGTGAGCGATTACGCGCTTTAAAACTTTTCTAGATGATTTGGAATAATGGAACAGAAAATAATGAAAAATTGGAAAAGGAGAGGGGCCCGAAGGCCCCTCATTCTGTTTCGGTGCTTACTCTACCGGTACGGTCAGCAGGCAGTTGGCTGTCACGTGCACCCAGTACGCATTGCCGGGCGACATTATGACAGACCACATGTCCGTGAAGTCCTCGACCATATCTGGCTCAAGCGCATTGTAGACGCCCACTATGTCCGCTTCGAACGGCATGATGTCGGCCGCGAATTGGGCTGTTTCCGACGGGAAACCGATCATGTTCCAGCCAGCGTACAGGATTATGTCCACTGCCGCAGTTGGGGCTACGCCGTTCATGCCGACAGTCAACAGTTGGTCGCCGTTGTTGGCCGTGATGTGCACCCACACGCCCATCGTGTTGTCTATGTCCGTGAAGGTGTTGACCGGGGACAATTTCCTGTATGTCCTCCATGCCTGCGCGGAGCCGTCCCAGCACTTGGCCACGTCCCAGTCTGTCATCCCGTCTCCGTTGACGCTGTCATCCAGAAGGGTCAGGATGCTGCCGCTGACCTCTATCGGGAAGGACACGAATGCCCATCCGGATATGAAGCCCACCAGGTTGATGTCGTATGTGGGTGGCGCCCCGGTTACCAGGACCCAGACTGTGGCTGTTGCGCCCCAGCCCGTGCCGGTGTTGCCGGGTCCTGTCTCATGTGCCCTGACGTAGACGGTGTAGTTGCCCTCGCTCCACAGTGAGGTGTCGATGCTGGCAGAGAACTGCACGGATGGCGTGCCGAGCCCCATGTTGGACATTGCTGTGCCGGAGCCTTCTCCGGGGTCTGCGCCAACGAACCACTCTGCGGAGTCCATTTTCAGGACGTTCTCCCATGTGGATGAGTCATCATAGGCCAGTGCGAACAGGTTGAGTGTCGCTCCCGCGGTTATCTCGACGCCTTCCATGCCGTCCACGGTGAGTGTGGTCACATCCGGGGCCAGGTTGAACTTGCTGGCCACTCCGCTGGGTGCGCTCTCGCCATGTGTGTCCACGGCAGTGACATAGTACCAGATGTTGTCAACAAGGTCGTCGGACTCGCCATAATGCCGGAACACGTTGCTTCCGGCCGGGCTGGAGCCCAGGTAGCCGAATGGTCCGAGGTAGGTGCCGGCCGTTGCCTGGTCTGAGTAGTATACATAGTACGCGACAACATCATCGTATCCCGCGCCGTCGTCACCCGAAAGGTCCCATACCACATTGACCGAGGTGTTGACGGGCGCAACGACGGATGCCACATAGAGAGAATCTATGTCCACCCAGTCCGCGTCGCCGTCAGGTGTGTTCGACATCACGTTCAGATAGAGCGGGCCGAAGAAGTTCGTCGGGATGCTGGCAGTGTATGTGGCATACGCGTCCGAGTTGATGGTCACGAGCGGGGTGTAGGGTCCGATGAGGGCCTGCGACCAGCCCACCGTGAACGGGTTGGAGCCAGCGGCTGTGCGTGCGTGGACGGAGAGCGTGTTGCTCATCGTGTTCATCGGGACATTCTGCATGGTCCATCTGTGTTCGCCATATACGCTCACGGGTGTGTTGACTAGGATGTTGTCGAAGGCAACCCCGTCACCGCCGTGTCCGCCCGATTGCTGGTAATCCATCCAGAACTTCAGCGCGATGTTGTTGGCGTTCTGGCATGCCGGGGGCAATGTGATTGGCCCCCTCGTGGTCCAAGCCATTATCGCGGTGAACGATTCAAGCACGATCCAAGGCCCGTCGGCTCCATTGGTCGAGTAGCTGACCCCGGCGGAACCGTAGAAGGCGTCGCCGCCGTCCATAGTTCTGATGCCGTACGTAAGCTGCGCATTGTTGAATCCGACCGTGCTCATCACCTTGGTTATGGACCTCTCGCCGAGAGAGTACGATGCTGCCAGGGACCACAGTGCGCTGTAAGTGCCGGTCTGCGGAAGGGTTGTGCTCACAGCCCAGTCACCGCCGGACAGCGTCTGCACAATCCAGCCGTTCGTGGCAAAAGAGCCGCTCTCGAACCCATCGGTGAACATCACGTCGCCGCCTGCCGTGACCTCGGTTATGCGCTGGGCGGTGCCGTCAGGCGTTATCGGCGTGGTGCGCGTGTAATCGCCCGTGACAGTTCCCGTGACAGGGTTGTCCGCAGTCGCCACCTCGTTCTGGTTCGTGACGCCGAGTATCTCTTGCCAGTAGATGCTGATTGCATCCACGTAGAGCGTGTCCTGCGAGGCATCTCCGCTGTTCGAGTCTATCACGTTGATGTAGAACTGGCCGCTCATTACCGGCATGGTTGCCTGGTAGTTTGCCATGGTGTCGGAATTCACGGTGATGATGGGGGTGTAGGGCCCGCCAATCGCTGTGGCATACCCGAAGGAGAAGGTGTCATCCGCCCCGGTGCTGGTCCTGCCAGTCACTTGGAGTTTCATAACAGACGCGCCGGTCGGGACGCTCTCGGTCCTCCAGCGGTGCTCGAGGGAGTAGTACGGCGGGATTGTGTAGGTTATATCAACGCTCATCATGTCAATGCGGCACAGTTCTGATGCTGCGCTAGAATAAAGGCCCCATGTCAACACGCCGCCGATTATGTATGCCGCGCAACCGGTTGTGACGCTCCTTGTAAAGACGACATCGGTATCTGCAGCTGCGGCTTGGGTTGTTCCGACCTGCGCCCAGGCACCATTGTTAGCCCATACCGCAAAGTTGCCAGCAATGTTGATTTGGCCGTCAAAATTGAAGTCTATTTGGGTTATGTACGCGGGGTTCTCGGCGATGACGAATTCGCTCCACATGAATATCTCATCATTATTTCCTGGGTCCGCTGTTATCCATCGGTTGCTGTCGGAACTGGTTATCAATCCGTATTCGGCAGTGGTCGCCTCGGTCTGGCTATTGAGGTACGCCCCATCCGGAACGGAACTGCCGTCCGGCGGCATGGCATCGACATCGCATTCGTATGCCTTGTGCGTAGAGGACGGACTCGTTATTCCCGAGTAAGTGTATGAGGTAATGCCCCCTCCGCCGCCTGCCGTGGCTTCCTGAATGTCCTGCGTCGTGCCATCGACGGCCGCCAGGTTGGCGTATGTGCCCGTGACAGCGCCCTCAACGGCACTGTCCAGGTCCACATCGTACCATGCCTCGTTGCTGGGCATCGGCTCCGGGAAGATTGTCCTCAGGTTGGTCGCCGGCAGCGGTAGGTCGTCCACCCACAGGCCGATGTCGTCGAAGAACCAGTCGCTCGGTGCGGCAAGCCCTTCTCCGAAGAATATGACATTTCCGAAGTCGAGCGGAACATCGCTCATGAAACCATAAGTTGCGTACCATGCCCCGTTCCAATACACATCGAATATCTTTTCATTGGTGTCGTATTTTATGGAGAGGTTGTTCCATGTGTTGGGCACGATTGTCGGGCCGTCCATGATCCATCCGGAACCGTCGCCCTCACCGTCCACGAATTTCACATAGCCAGGTTCGGGGGTTGGGTCCGAGGAGAGGGAGCTGCCGATGGAGATAATGGTGATTGTGTTTGCATCTTCTGAGTCCCTGAGATAGACCGAGCCGCCGCCTAGCGTTCCGTCGCCGTAGAAGTGGAACCAGAATTCGCCGTAGGTGCACCCGGCGCCGCCCAATGAGGCGCGCATATCAAGGTACATGTCTGCGTTTGCCTCCCACATGCGGACGCTGTTGGAGCCGGTGTGGGCATACTTGTTGCTCGCCCGGATGGTGCCGTCCTGCAGGTCGCCCCACATGTACACGTGGTCGAAGTATATCTCCGATTGGGTGCCCGTGGTGCCTTCGGCAATGAATCCCGCTAAGCCCGCTCCGAGGTTGACAAGAGGCACGCCTGTGAGGTCATAGAAATCCAACTCATTTAGATATAGGCCAGAATAGGTTTTCTGATAGCAGTCCATCCATATGTCGAAATGATACTCGGTGTTTGCAGTGAAAGGCACAACGGTCGTCCAGGTGGCCCCGGTTTGATATTGTATGTTGCCTCCCGAGAACCGTATCGCCATCAGGGTCCTATCGTTGAAATCCACCATCCTGAACGTCGCCCCGTTGGTGTCGGCCAGCGTCGCGTCGGTCCTGACAGCCCAGGACATTCCAGCGTAATAGCCCCACGCGTATGGCGGGGGGAAATCTATCGCGCACGAGGCCTTCTGGCCGGCATATCCGTTCTGGTCCAGGAAGACGCTCTGCGTTCCGCCGTACAGGCTGGATGAATAGGCGTTCGAGACACTGACATCATGTGCACCGCCGGATGGCGGCTCCATTATGCCCATGCAGTCAAAGTAGCAGCCGGTGCCTTCCTGGTAAAGAAGGAAGGAATCAATGTTAACGACTCCGGAGTCACAGAATGTCGAGCCGGCTGCAATCTCCGCGCCGTTCCACCAGATGGAATATGTCTGGGCCACCTGGTCGTACTCGATGAATAGCTCGTACCATGTGTTCGCGTTGTATGTAAGGCCGGTATCTGTGCCGACATTGGCGGGGAAGTGAATGATGTCTCCTCCCGCGATATCGATTTCGACGCCCCACAGCCAGTTCTCGTAGTCTATCAGCATGACGGCCAACACATTGCTCGCCAGCACGCTCTTCATGTTCACCCATAGACCGGCATAGGCCGTGTCGGCGTATTTGCCTGTCGAGACAGGCCCGACGATGCTGTAAGCAGCCCCGCCGACCCAATTGGCGCTGAAGCTCCCTTTCTCGAGCGATCCGCCCATCACGGTTCCCGCCGGGGTGCCGGTAGGTGGCGCGACAGATGTCAGGGTCCCTTCGATGCCATAGAATCCGCCATAATCGGCATAGAATGCCGTCCCGGGGATGGTGGTTCCGGCCGGGCCGTAGTCCTCGAAGTCCTGGTACCAGTATTCGGTTGTGCTTGCGCCGTCAACAGTCTTCCAGGGTGAATCCGGGTTTTCGCCCACGACGTCATCCTCGAACTCGTCCGGGCCCCATGTGCCAAAAATTGTTGAGGTGGACTCGGTCGCGACCCAAGGCGCGCCAGGCACGCTGCCGACGACATCGTCCTCGAAGCCGTCATTGAAGACAACGCTATTCGGGGTAACTTCGCCGGGACCGTCGCTCATTATTGCCGAACCGACGCCGTCCACGTTGCTGGGGCGAGTCTCCAGGAGCTTCGCCATTCTTTCGGAATCGACGGCTTTCAAGTTGTTCATCTGCGTCTTTGAGAAGTCGATCCTTTCCATTGTCACATCGCCATCCTCGGCCTTGGTGTTACCGAGGCCGTTCAGCGCCATTATCAAAAAGGACGCTGCTATGGCAATCACTATCGTTTTCGTATACAATGAGTTTTTCATATCCTCCATTCCTCCTTTGCTTTGCTGCCCAACTTAAGAATTATTGCCCTCTTAAGAATGTGGGCAGTTCCTTGTGATTGAAGATAAGCATTTACTGATATAAGTAATTATTCCTTGTCAAAAATCATTATTTATATACTTTACGGAACCGTATATTAATATCTATCTCTGTCGATTAATAACCTAGCGACATTTTCATAATCTTTTTTAGGAATGCGAATCGACACCGGCACTAACGGGATATGCAGTTGCATGCCGTTACTTATACAATTAACCGATGAGATAAAAACGAAAAATTAGAAAAGGGGAGCGCCCGGAGGCGCTCCATTTCGATTCTTGTTTTATGGGTTCGTCACGGTCCAGAGAGTGTAGGCCGGTACGTGTACCCAATATGCATTGCCCGGTATCATGTCCACTGCATCCAGGTCGGTGCGGTCCTCGACAAACGGCGTCGTGCTCTTGTAGACGGATATGATGTCCGCGCCGGTCAGGGCGAGTGCCACGTTGGCTTTCTCGGATGTCTCGGACGGGTATCCCACAAGGTTCCAGCCGGCGTACAGCGGTATCTCTGTCGAGGCGGGGGTGGCTGCGTACTCGTAGAGGGTCAGCTTCTTGTCCCCGGTGTGGGTGTCCAGTTTAATCCAGACGCCCATGGTGTTGTCCACGCCAGTCAGTGTCGCCGGGCTGCCTGGCCTGTACGTGAGCCATTTCTTGTTCTCGTTGTCGTAAGCCTTTGCCACGGACCATGTTGTCAGGCCGTCGCCGGATGTGGCGTCATTCAAGAGGGTCTCGATGGGCCCTGTCATTCCCGACGGGAACGATATGAACGCCCATTGCCCTGCAGAGTGCGTGCTTAGGCTGATGTTGTAGGGGTCTGGCACCACGACCTCGCCGGGCTCGTGCTCGGCATTGGTGTTGAACTCCTCGTTGCCGCTGATGTCCATCGCCCTCACGACATACCACCAGGTGACATTGTCTGCCTGTCCCTTGCCGAAATCAATGTATTCCTGCGTTCCCGGGTCCAGGGTTGCCACGTGCGTTGTGTCGTCCCAGGGGCCGATGGTCGCGGACCTGTACACCTTGTAGGCCAGCACGTCGTCTGCGCCTGCGCCGTCGTCCGCGGACTTGGTCCATGACACCGTGTTGTGGTCCAGCGGGTTCGCCGGCTGCGTCCAGGTGAATCCCTCAAGGGTGTTGTTGTATGAGTCATTGCCCCAGTACCAGTCGGAGCCGCCCTGAACGAAACCCGAATACCTGGTCCAGTATCTCATGGTCCACATGGTCGAGTCGAGCTTGATTGCGCCGAGAGGCCCTGTGCTGAAAGACGCACGAACTACGGTCGGGTTCGCTGTGTTGGCGCCGTAGACCTTGATGACTATGGAGTCCGTTGGGTCCAATGCGTATTCCGTGGACTTCCAGTATCCGTTCTGGTATCCCCAGCCGAGCGAAGTGCGGCTCACTGTGGCCACCAGCGAGGTGGTTATTTCAGTTTCCGTTCCGCCTTCTGTGCGCTTGAACACCCTTATGCCTAAGTATACACTGAGAGAATTACCGGCACCCCAGTTTCCGGGCGCGGCAGGGTGGGAGTTCTCCGTCCCGAGCAGGTAGAATCCGGTGCCGCCCTCGCTGGCCACGCTTCTGAGGTATCTTATCTCGGAGACAGGGAACCCTGTCGGGCCGTCATGGGCGACACCCAGTCCTGTCACTGCCATCGGTTCGGTTATGTCAATGGCCTTGAAGATCCAGTATCCTGTCGCCGGCCCCCGTGTGGTTCCGGTGGCGTCCTGCGCCGTGACATACCACTCGTACACGTTTTGTGATACCAGCGGGATGCTGCCGGTGGAGGCGGTGCTCTTGCTCGCGACGCTGGTCACGGTCGCGAACGGCGTCGGGTTGTCCTTCCAGTAGAACCTGACAGTGCCTGCGTTGTTCTCGTAGTCCTCGTAGTAGATGCTGAAAACCTTGCTCAGGGGCACTTCCTCCGTTTTGTCCGCGGGTTCGGGTGACGAAGGAGTCATGGGCGGCTCGGGCGCAATTATCAGCACCTGCACCGCTTCCTCCTCGCCCCAGTTGTTCAGCGCGTCTCTTCCGGATACCCAAACAGTGTGCCAGCCTCCCAGCCAACCCGTTGTGCTGATTGCGGCGGCGGACACGGCTGCTTCAGAGGCAGAGTTCCAGCTGCCGTCAACAGAGTTCATGGCAACATAGGTTCCCGGGTTCACGTCCGTCCTGTACCTTGCCGCAGCTATGTTGCTGCCGCCGGTCTGCCAGTCCTGGATATTGGCCACAACGTAGAATGTGTCGCCGGGCGTCATTATCTGCTTGTCCGTCGCGACGTATTCGGTTATGGGCCCGGTGGCGTCCGGGTCGTTCCTCCAGTCATCGTGCACTATCTGGCCGAGGATGTCGTGCCCCACGTTCTTGGTGAATGAATTCTGGCCGATGTATATCTTGTTCTCGGTCAATATCTTGGTGGCGCGCTGCTTGC
>JAWOHM010000015.1:0-3655 GCA_046485165.1 Thermoplasmata archaeon | reverse complement strand
GGACCCTGGGCGCAAGCGCGGCCAGCTTCGCCATAGGGGCGGAGGGGCCGGTGGGGAAGCTGCCAACGTGGGAAGAGGTAGCGGAACGGGCCGAGATTTGATGGGGCGCCGACCAGCCCGGCCATGCCCCGCCTGAATATCACGTTTTATCAGCTGGAGGGCGGGGTCTTTACATCGAAGTTAAAAACTTCGATGATTGTGACAAACACCAATTGCATGAATCGCTTCACGCCCAGCCTGTGTGAGCATCGTAGCTCCGCTTCATTCTATTGACATCGATGCGAACGAGACGAATCGCTTGCGATTCGTTGCGAGGGTTGGGTACTGGCCTCACCCAATTCAAAGGGCCGGACGGCGGTTCGAATCCATAGCCCGGGACTACGACTTTAAACAATAAAAAAGCGAAGTAGTCCCGGGCGGATTCGAACCGCCGTCACAGGCTCCAAAGGCCCATATGATAACCGCTACACCACGGGACTGCGTTGAATGGGCCGCCAAATGCGACCTGGTTTAGATAATTTGCGGCTTCCCTTTCTCTTCCAAAACCCGCTTGACGAATCCTTTCTCCTGTATCGCCCCGTAATCATGCCCCGCGCATGCCGGGAAAACGGCCAGCATGACGAAATCCTCTTTTCCTATGTTGATGGTCCTGTGCGCCCAGCCCGGGGGGATGCTTGCCGCGATTCCGGGTTCCAGCCAGACCTCATCTGTCTTTCCGTCTCTCGTCTGCATGAGGATAATGCCTTTCCCTTTCAGGCAGAAATATGTTTCTCCCGATTCCGCATCCTCGTGAAAATGGCCCTTGGTCATGTGGTATTCCTTCCCGACCTTGCCCGGCTTCAGTACGGTGAGGGCAGTGCAGGTGTTTCCTGACGGTTCGGCTTCATAGACCTCGTAAATAACCGTTTCTGGCTCTGGCTTTTCCATAAAATAGCCGGCCATGTCCTTGCCTTTTCTGACCATATGCTCGCTACACCTGGCCATGAACTCCGGGTAGTTCTTCGGGCCTATGCCGAACGGCTGCTCTGGGGCTATTTCCATGAATCTGGGAAAACGCAGGAGGTATATACTTATTGCGAATCAATGGCATGAAAAACATTATGCATAGCTAAATTATTATATGGCAAAGCATAATTGACTGAACAGAAGGATAACTATGATGGCAATTGGCGTAAGGGGCAACATCAAGAACCTGGACAGGTTCCTTGCCAGCGTGGCTGCCGTCGAGAAACGGCACAACGCCACAATCCAGCTCCTGAGGGCCGACAGGGTGTTCGGGGCCGAGCACCTGGCATCCGCGGCTGAGAAGGCAGAGAGGTCATTCTCTGCGGGAACCGCCATGGCCAGAACACTTGGCATGGAGATTCTGCTGTATGCCGCGGCCGAGCGCCAGACGAGCGAGGCGCTGCGGAAGCTGGGCATACACGACGGCATCCAGGAGATGGCGCTGGTCCTGGTGGGGGACGTGGATTCGAAGAAAATCCTGAAGGAATTGGCCCTGGAGCATGATGATTCGGTGCTGGAGCCGGAATGCAAGGACTACTCGGCATTCGGCATAACCGAAGAAGATATAGACATGTACGGCGTGCCGGCCATACCGGAGCTTGTCCTGGAGAAGGTCGCGCTGAGCGAGATAGAGAGGTGAAGAAGATGACAGTATTGGGCGGCGAGATAGAGATAAACACAAAGAAGGAGAACCAGATAATCAACATAACCCCGGACGTGGAGAAGATTCTGATGGATTCGGGCCTGAAGGATGGCCTGGTCTGCATTTTCGTGGGCGGCTCCACAGGCGCCATAACCACCATGGAGTTCGAACCGGGTCTTGTCGCGGATGTCCCGGCCGCGCTGGAGCGGATAGCCCCGAAGAAGGGAGAGTACAAGCATCACATCAGGTGGGATGATGGCAACGGCCATTCCCACGTCAAGGCCGCCATTATGGGGCCCGGCATCACGATCCCATTCAGGAACTGCCAGCCGGTTGTGGGCACATGGCAGCAGATTGTCTTCATAGAGCTGGATGTTAAGCCCCGAAACAGGAAGATAATCGTGCAGATGATTGGGGAATGACGATTTTAGATTTGGTAATCTGGTAATTTTCAATTTGATAATTGACGGCATTTTGTTATCAGCAATTAATAAATTTAAAATTAACAAATCGACAATTTAGTAGCTTTTTGTAAATATATCCCGCCTGGCCATCTCATCAATCAGAATATCGCCTGGCACGCACATCTCCGGAGTCATCACGCCTCTTTCTTTGATGCGGCCGTCGGCAATCATCTGGGCTATTATGCTGGTTGGGTACGCGGTGGTGCGCATCATGGCGGTTATGTTGTTCTCACGGTCATAGCGGTCGATGATGTCCAGATTTTTCACTGAATGCCTTTCACCGATGTTACCTGACGCGGTGACCTTGACCAGGACCAGGTCCTCATCGTTGCCCCTGAGATTCTTGGCCATCTGCATCTCCAGGACCTTCCTGGGCGTTATTCCCGACGCTATCTCATTCTCATCCGCAAGTCCAAGTTTCAGGATGGAACGGATTATCACAGCATGTCCGGGGTACCGGATGGTCTTGTACTCCAGCTTGTTTATCTTGCCTTGGAATATTTCGGGGAGCCAGGCTGCGCCGCCTGATGTGGTGAAGGCCTCCAGCTTTCCGATGCCGGGGAATTCCAATTCCTCGGTTTCCTCCATGGGGTCAACCAGGGTTATCTGGCCGCCCCTGAGAACTTTGCACCTCTCCTTGTATTCATTGATGAGGCCACCGACTGAAAACACAAGCTGGTAATTCAGCGGCGGTTTTGGATTCCGGGGCAATCCGCCGACCCTGATGGTCAGTTCATCAACAGAATCGAATTGCTTCGCGAGATGCGCGCCCAGCACATCGGCCATGCCCGGCGCGAGTCCGCAATCCGGAAGGCAGAGAACGTCTGCTTTCTTCGCCTCCGCGTCAAGGGCCAGCTGGCTTGAGACGACATCGTCATTGCCGCCCAGGTCGCAGAAATGGGCGCCCCCCGCAATCGCTCTTTTCATGAACTCCAGATTGAAACCGTATGGCAGGGCCACGATGACCGCATCCGAATCCTTTATCATGCGGTCGATTGCGGCATCTTTGGCATCCAGGTTATGAACCTCGATTCCCAGCCAGTTCCTCAGCGAATCGCATGCCGATTTGTTGGCATCCACCACAGTCAGGGAATCTTTGCCCTGATTCTGGGCCAGGTCGAATGCCACGGCCCGGCCCATCATGCCGGCGCCCATGACCAGGAACCTGGGTTTGCTCATGTGACCACCCCGAAAATCAATGAGTTACTTCTCAACGTCCAGCGACCTGAATAAAGTGTTTGCATAGACCAGGCTTATTTTCGCCTTTGGCTCGCCCTTGAACTCGCTGCCGAAGAAGTTGAAGTCCTGCTTCAGCGCCTCGTAGTGGCCCAGCTCGGTCTTTGCGAGGTACTTGAACAGCTTGCGGTTCTCCTTGTTCTCCTTGGCCAGGTACATGTAGAGGTCATGGGCGTTGCGCTCGTTCTTCATCGCGGTCTCCAGGGCTTCCATGAAACTTTCCACGGTCTTGACATCGGTGACGCTCTCGAAAGGCGGCAGGCCCTTGGGTATGGTGTACTTGGTGTTCCCGAAGGTGGCCTTGTAG
>JAWOHM010000178.1:0-13072 GCA_046485165.1 Thermoplasmata archaeon | reverse complement strand
GTCAATGGCAAAAATGCCGCTCACCGCCGAACTGTCTATGCGGAGCGAGTCAA
This sequence comes from Thermoplasmata archaeon, assembly GCA_046485165.1. Taxonomy (GTDB): domain Archaea; phylum Thermoplasmatota; class Thermoplasmata; order SG8-5; family SG8-5; genus UBA147. Next base: position 13,019 of record JAWOHM010000178.1, on the reverse strand, counting down.
GTTCCATGATTGTGTAAAGGCCGTAGATGCCATAATCGCAATACGTTATCTCTATGTCGGCCATATTCACCATCCCGTAGTAAGAGTAAACGCCCCTTGCGGAATTGTTCACTCTCGCATCGATGAAGGTCGATGCTGATTGACTCGCGTATATGCCGTATGTCCTGGCGCGTTCCACGGAAATGGAGGAAAGTTTGGAATTGTCACCGCTCAGGTGAAGGCCTGTCGGCGACCAGTCTGTGTGCAGGATGTCTATCCTGGGCGAGCAGGAGATGACCTTCAGCCCGGCGATGGAGGCATGTTCAACCGTGAGATTCTGAACCTCTGAAAGGCTGTTTCGGACCACGAGCTCGGTGGTCCATCGAACTACGCTGTTGGAGATGTATAAAGGACTGGCCGTGTCGGAGGTTATCAGCGTTCTGGCCGGTTCAAGGACTCTGCTCGTTCCAATGGAAGAGAAGTGTGAGCCAGACATGGCGAGGGTGCCGGCTGCGACAGAGATGGTCCTGGTCGCGGAAGAGAAGAGCAGCAGTTCGCTGTTCTCCAACTCAAGGGTGCCGCCGTTGATATTTAGATTGCCCAGCGAAATTATTCTGGTGCCAGAATAGTGCTGGCTGTCACTTATGGTGCGGCCGGAAGGCCATATTTCGACCCCCGGGAGATTCACATTCACCGTGGCGATGCACTGTGTGCCGTTTGTGAGCGCGGTGACGTTCTCCCCGAAGTAGGCATCCGTGCCCACCATGGCGAAGGCCATTACCGTATGCTGCGGCATCTCGATGGGGCCCTCCCTAGTGAGCAAACGTTCCCTGAACGCCAGGCCGGGGGCTGTGCCTGTCTCGTCGGTCACGCCACTGGATGCGGCGTTGCCCTGATAATCCAACACGGCCACGGCCATGCCCGGTTGCGGAACGCCTGAGCCATTCACAACCGAGACTTGGAGATGCCTGCCTATTGAGATGTACAATCCCCTGTCAATCCGAACCCTGGACTCGTTGAGCTGGGTGTTCAGCAGCCTGGGAAAAGATGTCATCCTGACATCCGCATCGAGAACGTTGGACAGGGAACAATCGACCAGCAGCGGGGAGGAATAGGTCGTGTAGATGCCAGCGGTCTCCGAGCCTGTCACGGTGACGGAATGCACATTCGGCTCTGAATTCTGGAAATAGATGCCTATCTTGTTGTTCTGGAGAAGGCAATTCTCGAAAACGGGCGTCGAGTAATAAAGGTAGATTCCCCGGCCCGTGCTGCCGGTTACGGTGATGTTCCTCAGCACCGGGGCGCTGTAATAACAAAAGATTCCATAGTAACTGCTAGTTATAGTACTGTTGAGGACTGCCACGCCATTGGCACGGATGCTGATGCCGTAATAATTGCTCTGGAACGCCATTCCCTCAAAGGTTGCCGTTTCTGTGAGGACGTTCAGCCCGGGATTCACGCCGCTGTAGCCGCAATGCATTATGATGCTGTTTTTGAAAGCAAGATTTGAGCCGGAGCTGGCAGTGATCGTGTACTTGTAGATTGTCCTGTTGGAAATTATCCGGCTGGCGTCATCCTGAGTTGACGGGTCGAGGTCCAGGTCGTCCATTGTGAACCCGCCCTCTATCAGGATATTGAACTGGCCGTTGGCGCTCAGGTTCATTGCGAGCGTGGTGTTCTTGAACTCCAGAAGTCCGGTGCCGGCTACGGTCAGGTTCCCGGTGAGGTAGATTGTCGCGTCCTTGAATCTGACATAGTCCGCCACTGTCCAATCACCTTCAATCACCACGACGCCTTTGATTGGGGGGGCCATGGGCTCGGGGGATGGTGTGGAGCCGGACGATGCCGGGCTCATGCCCAGACTGGAAATTAGAATCATCAAAGATAGCAAAAGCGCTGCCCGGCCATTCATATGTATGAAATAATGTCGGAGGGATTACTTAATACTTGTTGCTTATAGTTTGCATAACCCCGCGCTTACACGCGAGGCTTTCTGTCCGGAATATGGATTGCCAAGTTGTTGCTGTCACTGGCGTGGATTGGATTGCATTACCCCGGGCTAACATAATGCCGGAAAATCGCCACCCGGGGCATGCTGATTGTAAATTGCCGCGCCATTGATTGCTGATAATTTGCTTCATCCGTTGGTGAATTGAGAATATCATCTGCCCAAAATGGAATCCGCAATCTTCAGCGCCCTTGCCGATTCCCGGACGTCATGCACCCGGACAATGTTCGCGCCATTCGCAGACGCAAGCACCGCGCTGGCGAGACTGCCTTCCAGGCGGTCATCCGCTTCCGTGCCCAGCACCTTGCCAATGAAGGATTTTCTGGAGGCACCTATCACTATCGGGAATCCCAGTATCCTCAACTCAACCAGCCGGCGCAGTATCTCCAGGTTGTGCTCCGGGGTCTTGCCGAACCCTATTCCTGGGTCCACAGCAATATTCTCCCGCTTCACGCCCGCCTTCAGAGCCAGGGATATCTGGCACCCCAGGTCGGAGTTTATGTCGTCCATCACATCAAGATACTGGGGGTTCTGCTGCATGGTTTCGGGTTCTTCCTGCATGTGCATGAGAATCACCGGCACGCCTGCCTCTGCAATCGCATTCGCCATTTCCCCGGTCCTGATGCCGCCCACCAGGTTGGCCATGCGGGCGCCGGCGCCCACCGCCTCCCTGATGACCGATGGGTCACGGCTGTCAATGGAGATGGGTATCTTCAATTTCCCGGCAAGCCCCCGGATGACTGGCATTACCCGTTCCAGCTCCTCCCCTGTGCCGGGCCGCCCGGCCCCGGGCCTTGTGGATTCCCCCCCGATGTCGATGATGTCAGCGCCCTGGGATTCCATGGCCAGTGCCCTGTCTACTGCGGTATGGATGTCTGTGATGCCGTCGCCGGAGAAAGAATCGGGCGTGAGGTTCAGAATGCCCATGACGGCGGTTCGGTCGGCAAGTTCCAGTGGCCCAAACAGCCCCTTCTTCGGGCACAGCAGGTTATCAATCGCATGTGCCAGGTCCGAAGACAGGGCTGCAAGGCCGAAAGGCTGGGATGCCAGCTTGGGCATGGCTATGCGAAACTGCCTCTCGGTTCCGGACAGCAAACAGTCGGTGGGCTTGGAGAGGTCGCAAAGGGTGTGATAGGATATGGCAGCCTCGCCCCCGACTGATAGCATCTCCTGCTTGAGTATGTTGGCCGCCCTGGCGTCCAGCCCGCGGACCATGAAAACGAAATGCGCCATCTTCGGAGCCATTATCCCCATGGCTTCCTGGCAGACGCCCACATCCTGCATCATGGCATTTGCATCGAACGGCCTGGAGAATGACCTCAGGTAAAGTCCGGGCTTCATGAATTGGGGAATGCGCTGTTGGATTTAATCCTTTCAATTGAGAAAGGCATAAGTATATTGGGCATGATTTCGGATGCATGAACATACATCCGATAGGGGGACAGGGGTTCAGTGGGAACATTTTCCTGATAGATGCGAGGAAACCCTGCCTTGTCGATGCTGGATGGGACCCGAACATAACTTTGGGCGCCAGACAAGTCAGCAAGGTCCTGGGGGAGAGGCCGCTCGAACATATCGTACTCACCCACAGGCACATCGACCATGTGGGCGGGGCCATGGCATTCCACCGGGAATTCGGCGGGGAGATGCTGGCCCATGAGGACGATGCGGACGCCCTGATTGAGGGAGACGCAGTGTCCACCGGCGCGATGATGTTCGGCGGGAACATCGAGCCCATGCCAGTGAGGAAATTGAAGGATGGCGACACCATAGACCTGGGGGATGGAGAGTCCCTGCTCGTGGTTCATACGCCGGGGCACAGCATCGGCAGCATGTGCCTGCTCGGGAGGGAGAATCTCCTCTCCGGCGACACTGTGTTTGCTGACGGCGGTGTCGGAAGGTGGGATTTGGAAACGGGCAATTATGACCAGCTGCTTGCTTCGCTTGAGAAAATTGCTGGCCTGGATTTTGAGAACATGTATCCGGGCCACGGGCCATCTGTGATGGGGGTCGCAAAGGAGCATGTGGCCATCAGCCTCAAGCATCTGAGATTGTTGGGGAGATTCGGATGATGGCGGGTGAGATATTCGTCTGGCCGGCAGAGAAAAGGCTTCCGGACGATTTTCTGGCATCTGTAAAGGAGGCTATGCTGGCCGGCAGCGTGGCCGTTTATCCCACCAGCACGCTCTATGGGCTGGGAGCCAGCATATATTCCAAAAGGGGGTTGGGCGTGCTCAATGACATCAAGAGAAGGCCGCCCGACATGCCGATTTCCATAATGGCCACAGTTGAACAGATTGGAAGCCTGTGCAAGATTCCCGAGATTGCGAGGCCTTTCATCGAATCGGCGGATTGCCGCATAACCGCAATCCTGCCGGCGCTCGGCAGCGCGCCCCGGACGCTTGTGCACGGAGGGACGCTGGCAGCAAGGCTGCCTTGCAGCAATCTCACCGCATCGTTGGTGGAATGCGTGGGGCCTGTGACAGCCACATCCGCGAACATTCACGGCATGCCCACACCGATAGACATAACCGGAGCCATGGCGCAGTTCGGAGATAGGGTGTTCATCTACATAGACTCTGGAACGCTGGCCGGGAAACCGACCGCGCTTGTGGATTATACTGCCGAAACCCCAAAAATAATTAGGGAAGGCGGCCTATCGGGAGAGGAGATGGTGAGAATGCATGAACGATGATGTCAGAGAGAAATACCTGAAGGCCGGGGCGATTGCGGCCAGGGTCCGGAGGGATGGGGCTGACATGATTAAATCGGGGGCCCTTCTTCTTGACGTTGCGGAATTCATCGAGGGGGAAATCGCCAGGCTTGGAGGGAAGCCAGCATTCCCTGTGAACTTGGCCATAGACAGCATAGCCGCCCATTACACGCCCCATTCCCGGGACACGCTTCGGTTCAATCCGGGGGAACTGGTGAAGCTTGACCTCGGCGTCCATGTTGACGGGTACATCGCGGACACCGCCATGTCCGTGGAGGTATCGACCGGCAAGTGGACAGGCCTGATAGAAGCGGCGAGAGACTCTTTGGAGATGGTGCTCGACAGCATGACGCCGGGCATAATGGTGCGGAGCATCGGCGCCACCATAGAACGCACCATCCGTTCGAGAGGATTCGAACCGGTGAGCAATCTCACCGGGCACAGCCTGGAACAGTACAACCTCCATGCCGGCGTGAGCGTTCCGAATGTCGATGATGGCTCTGTTGCGGACCTAAAATCGGGCATGGCCGTGGCAATAGAGCCTTTCGCCACCAACGGCGCGGGCAGGGTGGCCGGGAGGAAGAGCGGCAACATCTACAAGCTCCTGAGGAACAAGGAGACTGGCGATGCTGAGATGGATGAGTTAATCAGGCAGATGCATGAGGAATGTCTGTACTTGCCGTTTTCCGAACGCTGGGTCGCAAAAAGGGTCGAAAATCCCGAGAAGGCGTTGAAGAGGCTGCTGCGGCAAGGCATAATTGCAACGTATCCCATATTGAGCGAGGTGAAGGGCGGCATGGTCTCGCAGTTCGAACACACAATCATAATCACGAGCAACGAATGCCTGGTCACCACGAGATGAAACGAATTTGCGATAATTTTAGATTGTAGATTTTAGATTTGCGCCATGAACATGCTTGCAGATTGTTTAGATTTACTGGCCGTTAGGGGCGGCCAGCCCAATAAATCTACAATCCCTAAATCTACAATCGTTACGCCTTCAGCTCGCCTTCCATCATTATCAGGACATTGTCCACCGTGACGGTTGGCCTCTGGAGTATTCCCAGAATGTGGACATTGCTTTTTATGTTGCCGCCGAACATCGAATTATCTCCGAAACCGATGTTCACTGTCCCGAGCACCTTGGAATCCTCCAGCACTATGCCGACGAGCTTGGCATTGGGGTTCAGGCCCATTCCGAACTTCGCGATGTTGCGCGCCTCCCTGCCGCCCTTGTTGAGCTCCTTCACAACGTCATGGGCGCCCGTTATGCGGTCGGCTATCCCGTTCTTGACTGAGACCTTGACAGGTTCCTGAAGCGTGTTGAGGAAGCTGCCGTCAACCATGATGGTTCCATTGGCCGTGCCTTCCACTGGGGAGATGAACAGTTCGCCGGCCGGGAGATTCGTGAAATCGCCCTTCCTGTGGCATATCCCGCTGTCGTCTGTGATCCATGTTCTCCCGGTTATGTCCAGCCGGATATCGGTCCCAACCTCGGTGACAATCCTGAGAACCCGGGACTTGCGCAATTTCCTGGCCACTCTGAATATGCTGCGCCGTATCTCCTTGAAATCCGCGGTCATGCCTCCCTCGTCCATCATCTGGACTGTTATGCCCGGCATGGTGGCAATGCGGGCGCCGTTCCTGGTGGCCCTGCGCCTTGCCGCGGTGTGAGACATGGTCTTCTCGGTGGTTATCACAACCACATCCATCTCCTTCATCAGCCTGGCAATGGAAACAGGCGGTTCCTGCCCATCGTTGCTCAGGTCCGGGACCTTGACCAGCACGGTCTCGGCCCCGATATTCAGGGATGCCTGGTACAGATGCTGCGCTATTGCTTCCTTCGAATCGTCGGTGAGCACCAGAACGTGCTCGCCCTTCTTCACGTTCAGGCATGTTTCTATGGTAATCTTTGCCCCGTCGGAAATCGCCATGTCCCTCGACACCAAATTATATTCCACATATTTAAAGAAAATGATGAATATGCTGACAGTACGCTGGCATAGCCGGTCCCCGAACATTCCGGGTCTTCGATTGAAAAACTCAAGCGCAGAAGCGTTTCTTTCGCCCCTGTGTGAAATGGAAATACATAATTACAAAATTATTTGTATATACAAATTGATTAATATCCCCCCACAATCCCCGGATTGTTGACATGGAACGATTGAGCAAAGCGCTGGAAGACCTGAAGGATGGAAAACCCATATTCATATACGACGCTGACGGCAGGGAGGAGGAAACGGACATTGTCTTCGCTTCAGGCCCGGTGACCCATGAGAATGTCAGGTTCATGCGCCAGAACGGCGGGGGGCTGATTTGCACCACTGTCTCGGACACGGTCGCCGAAAAGGTCGGCCTGCCATTCCTGGTGGACGTCTTCAAGACCGCCCAGGCAGTTCACCCGGTGCTCAGGAACTCGCTCCCCGACACGCTCCCCTACGACACGAAATCCGCGTTCTCAATCACAATCAACCACAGGAAATGCTACACCGGGATAACCGACATAGACCGGGCCATCACCATATCCGAATTCGGGAACCTGGTGCGAGATGTGGAACAGGCAAAGTCCGAGAATCCGCTGAAATCCTTCACAAAGGCATTTCGGGTTCCCGGCCATGTGTTCCTGCTCAGGACATCCAAGGAACTGCTCAAGGACCGGAACGGCCATACCGAACTATCCACCGCGATGTGCATCATGGCCGGACTTCCTGCGACAGCCACGATATGCGAGATGATGGGGGAAGATGGCAAAGCCCTGAGCAAATCAGATGCCAGGAAATTCGCGGAATCGAGAGGCTTTATATTCCTGGAAGGCCATGAAGTTCAGGAGGCATGGAAAACATGGTCAGGGTGATGGCGTCCGGCGTTTTCGACATACTGCACCCGGGGCACCTCCATTTTCTTGAGGAGGCCAGGAAGCTGGGCGATGAGCTCGTGGTGGTCGTGGCCACGGATAACACAGCCCGCAGCAGGAAGCATGAGCCCATGACGCCCCAGGAGATGCGGCTGAAGATGATTGCGGCCCTCAGGCCGGTGAACAAGGCCGTGCTGGGCCATGACGGCGATATGTACAAGATAGTGGAAGAGATAAAACCGGACATAATCGCCCTTGGATTCGACCAGCATCACGGGGAAGATGAGATAAGGGCCGAACTGGAAAAACGCGGCCTCGCTGTGAAGATTGTCAGGCTGCCGCAACTGGACCACGACCTCACCGGCTCCAGGAAGATAATGCAGAAAGTGATAGACTGGTACCTTGCCGAGGAGCGGCTGAAGAGGGTGGAGGGGAGATGAAGCTCATCGGCATCGCGGACACCACATTCGCCAGGGTGGACATGGGTGCAGAGGCAATGAATGAATTGAAGGCGACTGGCACCGGTTTCAGGATAGAGAGGTACACAGTTCCCGGCGTGAAGGATTTACCTGTCGCATGCAAGAAATTATTCGACGATAGGAAATGTGACATAGTCATGGCGCTGGGCATGCCAGGCGCCCAGCCCATCGACAAAGTCTGCGCGCATGAAGCGTCCACCGGGCTGATACAGGTCCAGATACTCACCGGAAAGCACATAATCGAGGTATTCGTCCATGAGGATGAAGCTAAAAATGAGAAAGAGCTGAAGAAGCTGGCGCAGAAGAGGGCGCGGGAGCATGCCATCAACGCGTACGACCTGCTGTTCAGGCCGGAGCGCCTGGCCAAGATGGCCGGGACAGGCCAGCGCCAGGGATTTGACGATGCAGGAAGGATACAATAAAACAGGGAGGTAAAAACATGAAAATTGGAATAGTGGTGAGCGAATTCAACTACGACATAACCCAGTCAATGCTGGAAAGGGCCAGGAGCCACGCGGAGTTCCTGGGCGCCAAGGTGGAGCAGGTCATCAACGTGCCGGGCGTGTACGACATGCCGCTGGCCGTGAAGAAGCTGCTGGCCAAGAAGAACATCGATGGCGTCGTCGCATTGGGCGCGGTAATCGAGGGCGAGACGAAGCATGACGAGACCATAATGGCACAGGCCAGTCGGAAATTAACTGACCTGAGCCTGGAATTCAACAAGCCGGTCGGGCTGGGCATCACGGGCCCTGGCATGACCCGGCTCCAGGCAGAGGACCGCATCGAGAACGCGAAGAATGCGGTCGAATCCGTCGTCAAAATGCACCAAAGGCTGAAATAGACGCATTTCAGCATCAAACGTTTAGATTCTCTGGCACTGGAACGATTCTTTCATCCGGGATCCAGACGACGTTGTGCACGCGGCATTCATATTGGCCGCGGAACCCGATATATTCGTCAGCGGAGACGGTGATTTCCTGGAGCATTCCAGTATCGGTTGCACACGAATTTTGAATACAAGAGATGCATTGAAGAAGTTGGATATTGCATAGTGCGCATAACCACCAAACCCTTATACCTCGCCATGCCATTTCCTCCCCCATGACCGCCGCCGACATCCTTCTGAAGAATGCCAGCCAGTTGATAACCCTGACCGGGGATAATTCCGCACCCAGGACGGGCGAGGGAATGCGAGACCTAGGTATCATTCCAAACGGGGATTTGTGGATTTCCCACGGAAAAATCATCGCGGTGGGCGCAGACGATGGCCGGGCCCATGACGCCGCGACCGTAATAGATTGCAGCGGCAAGGTCGTGATGCCTGGCTTTGTTGATTCCCACACCCATCTTGTGTTTGCCGGTTCCAGGGAGAACGAGCTGGGAATGAAGCTGAAAGGCCATTCCTACATGGAGATTCAGGCGGCCGGAGGCGGAATATTCAGCACGGTCAGGAAGACCAGGGCCGCTTCCAATGAGGAATTGACGGCGCAGGCGATGAAACGCCTGGACGCAATGCTGTGCCACGGCACCACCACAATAGAGGCAAAATCCGGGTACGGCCTGGATGCGGCAACGGAATTGCGGATGCTGGAGGTGGACAAAATGCTGGGAGAGCAGCACCCCATTGACATCGTTTCGACGTTCATGGGCGCCCACGCGGTCCCGGTGGAATTTCACACCAGAAGAGAAGAGTTCATCAGGAGCATGGTCGGCCTCATTCCCGAGATTGCGCAGAAGAAACTGGCCGAGTTCTGCGACGTGTTCTGCGACGCCGGGGCCATAACCCTTGCGGAAACCGAGACAATGCTGGCTGCCGCTAAAGCCGCCGGGCTGGGCCTGAAGGTCCATGCAGATGAGATGGAGAACCTGGGCGGCTCCGACCTGGCCGCTGACATGATGGCTGTATCGGCGGAGCATCTTCTCAAAAGCAATGACAAGAACATCCGCAGGATGGCGGAATCGGGGGTAATCGGCGTGCTGCTGCCTGGTACTCCATACTCTCTCATGATGAGGGAATACGCAAATGCCCGCAGGATGATTGAGCTGGGAATGCCCGTGGCCATCGCCACCGACCTGAATCCAAATTGTTGGACTGAATCCATGCAGTTGGTGATTTCCATGGCCTGCTACCAGATGAAGATGATGTCGGCAGAGGCCATCGTCGCGGCTACAATCAATGGGGCACATGCCATCAACCGGGCCGGGACCGTGGGAAGCCTGGAGGCGGGCAAGCAGGCAGATGTCATCATCCTGGATGTGCCGAATTACGAGCACATCCCCTATCATTTCGGCGTTAACCTTGTTGATGCAGTAATCAAGAAGGGCGAGTTCGCGGCGGGTGGCCCGTGAAGGCCGTGGTCCTTCTTTCCGGCGGCATCGATTCTCCGGTTGCAGTTTATGTCATGGCGAAAGCGGGCGCGGAAATAATAGGGCTGCACATGGACGGCTCTCCGTACTTCGAATCCAATGCCAGGGTGGAGAGGCTTGTGGCCAGGTTGAGAGAGCTCACGGGCCAGGATTTTCCCGTGTTCACGGCTCCCCACGGAACCGCAAATCTTTCCAGGATTGTGGAAACGAAGGACCCGCACATCAGGTGCGTGCTGTGCAAAAGGTTCATGATGAGGACGGCGGAAGCGCTGGCAATGCAGGAGAATTGCAATGCCATAATCATGGGCGACTCCATGGGCCAGGTAGCCAGCCAGACCTTGAGGAACATGCGGGCTGAGCAGCAGGCTGTGACAATGCCGGTAATAAGGCCGTTGATTGGCATGGACAAGGATCAGATAGTGAAGCGGGCAAGAGATATCGGGACATTCGAACTGTCAACTGCGAATGCGGGGCCCTGCGGCATCGTGCCCTCGAAGCCCAGCACAGCGGCCAGCCTTGAAAAGATACTTGCGGCGGAAGGGGAGATGGATGTGCCCGGCATGATCGAGAAAGCCATGGCCGGAATGAAGAATAGTTAGAGGGCGCCCATCACAGTTTTGATTATGTCAATGTCATTCAGGGTGAACATGTGCACGCCGGGCGCGCCCATATCCCTCAAATTTCGTATCAGCTCAAGCGTGAACTCAAGGCAGATGGCACTGGCCAATTCTTCGCTGGAGCTCTGCAGTCTGGCTTTCAGCGAATCCGGGACTGTGGCCCCGAAGTTCTTCTCCGCAGCCTCCACATGCTCCATGGATGATACCGGCCTGATGCCGGGGATTATGGGAATTCCGATGCCGGCGGAGCGCAATGCATCTACGTACTCGCCGTAATCGTCGGCATCGAACACCATCTGGGTGATGGCAAATTTCGCTCCTGCGTTCACCTTCTCGCCCATGACGAACAATTCCTGCTTCATGTCCTCAGCCTCCGGGTAGCAGGCCACGCCCACGCAGAAATCCGTCTTCATGCCCTCGCGGGACGCGCCGCCCGGCTTCAGCGGAAGGTAGAGGCCGGAATTCATGTCGGATATCTGCTGCACGAGCTCGCTGGCATACCTGTGGTGCGTTTCCGGGTTTATCGGTATGGAATGCTCTCCCGGCAGGGGATCGCCCAGGATTGCGAGTATGTTACGGGTGCCGAAGTACATGTGGTCCACCAGCAGGTTCTCGACCTCTCGCCGGTTCATGTCCCTGCACCTGAAATGCACCAGGGCGTTCATGCCATACCTTTCGGGAATCATGTAGCCGATGGGGACGGTGCCGCCCCGCATGCTGCCCATGGCGCCCTTTGTGACGCTGATGAAATCTATCGGCATCTTGCTGAGCGCGTCAAGTTTCTCCATGATTATGGACGGAGGGCGGCCGTTCCTTGGCGGGAATATCTCCGCGCTGATGGTGAAGGTTTTTGATTTTAGAATCTCGATTATGGATTTCTGTTTGAACATCGGACCCGAGATGCGGGGATTGCATAAAATCTTGTTGCAACTTCTTTTTATCCCTGCAGAATCTGCCCCCAAACATGAGAGCCTATCGCCACATCCTCCTGACCATGGGACTTGCCTCCGTAATCAACGGCATGCTCTACCCCATACTGGCATTGTATGTTTACAGCATCAGCCATGATTATTTCATGGTTGGGCTTATCATCGCCCTCCCCTTCCTAGCCGCGGTGCCAATGAGCTTCATCTGGGGCATGATCTCGGACCGCATCGGCAGCAGGAAAAAGGTGATTGCCCTGGCGGGAACCGTGGGCGGCGCACTGTTCTTTGCTTTTCCTTTTGTGGAGACCTCCGGGCTCATAGCACTGCGCTTTGTCCAGATGGCATTTCTAACTGCCGTCGTTCTCCTGAACGCGGTCGCCACCGAGTGTTACCCCGGGAGAAAAGGCCGGTCTGTGGGGGACCTGAACCTGGTGGGAGGAATCGGCCAGGCTGCGGGAGCGCTGGCTGCCGGTTTATTGCTCCCCTCATACCAGATGTTCGTGGGCTCAGGCGCCACAACGTTTGCATTCTCACTGGCCGGTATCATAACCATCGCGGCTTCTTTATCCCTCCTGCCCATGCGAGAGCGTAGATTCAGGCACAAGGCGATGGCCTTGAGGGGGATGCTCTCCTTCGGCCAGAAGCAGGGCATGACCATTATTGCGCTGGTCGCGTTCATATTGCCGCTCGCCGGATACCTGGTGTTCTCGATTTTCCCGGTGTACCTGCGCACTCTTGACATCCCCTGGGATGCAACGATGGTCGCTGGTGCGTTCACAGCCCTTTCTGCAGTGACGGGCATATTCGCAGCTGGACTGGCTGGGCGCGCTTGCGATGCGTACGGACGAAAATGGGTGCTGGTGGGCGCGGGCGCAGCTTACGTCATAGTGTGGGCTGGCATGGGGTTGACTTCCAATCCCATATTGATTGCCGTTCTTTGGGCGACACCGGTCTGGTCTTTCTTCTTCGTGAGCGCGACCACAATGGCCTCCGACCTGACCGAGCCCCACGAGCGCGGCAGGGGCATTGGATTGGTAAACTCGACCATAAGCATGGGGGCGGCTATCGGTTCCATC
>JAWOHM010000171.1:0-10885 GCA_046485165.1 Thermoplasmata archaeon | reverse complement strand
TCAGCTCGACTGCCGAACCTGATTTCATCTCGAAGCCCGCGGAATCCTGGTCTACCACAAATGCTTCGGGAGGCGTGCTGTCGATGTGCACCGTCAATGAGGCCTCGGCGGATGACTGGCCCAGATTGTCTGTCGCCCTGGCAGCAATCGTGTGCTGGCCGCCCGACTGGATGGAGAATGGCGTGGAATAGGGTGTCCAGGTTCCTCCGTCTATTCTGTAGCTTGAGCTTGAAATGCCGGAGATGTCCATGGCTGTCAGGGACACCTGCGTGGCCGGGCCCAGGTACAGGTTTCCGGAGACTGTCACTTGCAGTGGGCCTGGGACAATGCTGACCGCAGGCGGCTGGTCGTCCACGAATACCTTGAGGATCTTGTCCGGCTCGCGGTTCCCCAGGTTGTCGGCGGAGTAGTAGGTGATGGTCCTCTCCCCGGCAGGAGACAGCTTGAATGGTGTATTGTAGGTGATGACGGTGCCGTTGTCGACCCTGTAAAACGTGTTCGCCACCCCGGAGCCCTGGTCTGCGGAACTGAGCGCTATCCCGGAATCTGGCGATATGTACTTTTTATCGCCCGTATGATTCGCGCCGATGATGTTGGCGACCGTGGTCGGGTAGAAATCGTCAACAAAGACCTGGATGGATTTCTGGCTCTCGCCCGTGGCATTGTAATACAGGGTCTGGAGGCCCTCGAGGGTGTCATTGAAGCCCGGCGGGCCGCCCGGAGTGGACGCCACCGCCTCTATCTCCGCATAGAATGGAATGGTATACTGGACATAATCGTTTGTCCCCCACTTGAAATAGATGTTTGAAGTTTCGGAAACGCTGAGCGTGAACAGCGTATCGAAACAGACATACACGGGGGAATCCCCGAATTTCGGGTCGGAAATTGTAAGGGTTGTGGTGGGCACGGCCGAGGCCTGGGGAGATGATACCGCGATGAGCGTGGCTAGCATTGATATCGAAATTATCAGGACGGATAACTTGATGCTTTTGCCTCGCATGTTCCCGGTTCCTGCATATCAATAAACGATTGCCGTATAAAACCGTTTTCAACGGAGCTCGGCAATGGCTTTGGGGAATGCCTCGGCGAACTTCTCGGCGCCTTCCTGGGTCACTGAGAAGGACACCCTGATGAATTTCGGGCCGAACGATTTGGAGACGTAATTCCCTGAACGGATGAAGACCTTGTGGCCGTAGAGCAGCGTGTTCTGCAGCTCGTCCGGGTTGACGCCGGTCTTGCCTATCTCCACGACGAACATGTTGGTCCTTGAAGGATAGACTGGCAGGAAGCAGCCGTCAACCGAGTCCACCGCCTCCTTGATTATGCGCTGGTTCTCCAGGAGCTGGGCGCGCATCCCGGGGAGCCATTCCTTTATCCGGGTCATGGCGGCAAGGGCAGCCCTCTGCGCAAGGATGTTCACGCTCAGCACGTTGGTGTTGAAAGGCATCATCCTCTCCATCAGCGGCTTTGGCGCGGCCAGTGCGCCTATCCTCATCCCGGCAAGGCCGCATTGCTTGGAGAATGTGTATGTGACCAGTGTCCGCTCAGGAATGAAATCGTACGTGGGGGCGGGGTCGCTGAAATCGCGGTACGTGACATCGTCCACCACCAGCAGGTCATGCTCCTTCGCGATGTCGCATATCTCCTTGACCTCCTGGCGCGTGTAGGCCGAGCCCATTGGGTTCAGTGGGTCTATGAGGAGTATCATGGTTGTCTTTGGAGTTATGGCCTGGCGTATCCATTCGGGGGTGAGCTTCCAGGGGTCTCGGTAAACCGGGATTTCTATCGGAATCCCGCCGGAAATCCGAATCTGATGATGCAGCGGCATGAAACTGGGGTCAGAGCATATTATCTCGTCGCCGTTCCTGATGAGCGCTCGCGTCAGTATGTACATGGCCTCTATGCCGCCGTTGGTGAGCAGCACGTCGTAGTCATCCGGCAGGGCCAGGTGGCTCTTCACCGTCTCGCACAGGCCGAAGATGCCGGTGGAGCGGGGGTAGAGGTTGTACTCCTTATTCCTCACGGCTTCCATGATAGCCTGGTCTATGACATCGGAAACTGGTATGTGATTCGTGTTCTGGCTCATCCAGACGATTTCCTGGGCATGCTTGTGGGCAAAATCGAACGGACTCAACCCATTTGGGGCCTGGGTCGGCTTCTTGTTCGGGGTCATGGACCGGGCATACCGGAACATGGAGATATATCTTTTGCTTGGGGGGCCAGTCATCCCCATTTGATGTCATATGTCCTGGCGGGCGGGTCCCCTGATGCCGGGAGAAGATGCACCACCCCGGTCCGCCCTGTAAGCTCCAGGACGCCCTGCAGCCTGCCGCGGTAGAATTCCAGCCACAACTGGTCTATGGGCTCGCCCACCATTTCGATGCGCACATGCTTCGGGCCCATGACCTGTGCCTTCTGGGCGCCGAACCGGTACAGGTCTTCCTGCCTCTTTGTGGTGAGAAAAACGTCTGCCGGGTCCGCATCGTCAAATATATCCTGCCATCGCGGGTCGGATTTGATGGTCCTGAAACCGAGCTGGTAGACTGTCAGCGGGTTGTTGTTGCCCAGCCGCGACTTGAT
Source organism: Thermoplasmata archaeon (assembly GCA_046485165.1). GTDB lineage: Archaea > Thermoplasmatota > Thermoplasmata > SG8-5 > SG8-5 > UBA147. The sequence continues at coordinate 8,305 of JAWOHM010000171.1, read as the reverse complement.
GGCGGACAAGATATCGCAGATATCATCGAACGGGTACCAATGCTCCTCCAGGTAACTGGCAGGCTCAAAGCCGATCATGTCCAGGCCGTTCCTTCCCCATCTGATAATGACCTGGTCCAGAACCCTGAGTATGATGTCACCCTTGACCTGGGGCTCGTCCATGAACCCGGGAAACAGATTACGTATAAAAGAATTCACGACGGCCTGTCGAAGAAGAAACCGTACCGCGCCAGCCCCTCGAGTATGTCATGGACCTCGGATATCTCCACTATGACCAGGATGTCAATCTCCATCACCGGGCCAGGCTCGGAGTTGTAAATATCTTCATACCCCTGGCCCCTGACGCGTATGGCCGCCTCCCTGTCTATGAGTTCAGCGTTCTGGAGGATCTTGCATCGGCCCTTGGCGACCTTCTGGAATGCCATCTTGCAGTAAGGCTCCAGCAGAAGGCCCTTCTCGGTGGCCTCCAGCTTCCGGAAGTTGAGCGTCCCGGCCTCATTTTTCCTCATCAACGGGGGTATGAGATGGGCCGTCATGGGGTTGTTGGGATTGATTTGGGCCTTGCCCGCCCTGAGAGCGGCCAGCGTCTCCTTGAAAAGCTGCTTGTCAAGTTCGAAGCTGAATATCCAGTCTATGCCTATGGGCCTGGCACCGCCCTTGAAAAGGAATGGGTCAACGAACTTGCCCATGTGCATGTAGACCTCTATGACGGGGCAGCGTATGGTCTCGTTCACAACCTGGCCCAGGGTCTTGAGGTACCTGAGCTTCGAGAGAAGCACGCCCTGTTTGGTGACCTCCACCACCAGGCACACGGGGTACTCGAAATCCTTGAGAAGGGTCTCGTCCAAGTTCAGGTATCGCGGCATCTGGCACCTCAGGGTTGTTTCCTGAATACCATCCTGCACATGCCATCGCCCTTGGCCACGCACTCGGACTCCTCGCCGGAGTACTGGGTGTTGTCTAGCTTGCTGAGAAAACCTTCGAAATATCCGAGGAAATACGCATCCATCGAGTGAGGCCTGGCGCCGTGAGGCGAAGCCGTCCTGCCGCTGGCAAGGCCATCCTTGCTGGAGATGGTGATGGCACCGTTTTCATCTTCTATTGTGATGCGCCCCCAACCTATCGCCTGGGTCTCGGCGCAGATGAACTGGTAAAGCAGTTTCCTGTTCTTCAGAAGGTCTTCCTGCTCCTCTGCGATGAGGTCGAGGAACTTCTCGCCATATGATTTGCCAAGGCGTTTCATGACGCCGGATGCGGATTCGCCCACCAGCTTCTCCAGCTCCTGGTAGATGTTGGACATTATCTCTGCCCTGGCGAATATTATGGGAAGGTCGCCGAACAGCAGCTCGCCCGTCTCCGGGTCAATGCTGGTTCCGCTCTTGTAATCGTTCAGTATGCTTGCCACCTGCTCCTTCGTTGCATTGACTTTCATCTCATCGCCTCTTGAACTGGGCCGGGCGCTTCTCTGTGAACGCCTTCATCCCTTCTTTCTGGTCCTCGGTGCCGAAGAGCTCCGAGAAAAGCCCGGCCTCCGTCTTCAGCCCTTCCGAAAGGGTCTGGTCCAGGCCGCGATCTATGGACTCTTTGGCCATCTGTACGGAGAGGGGGCCCTTGGTGGCGATTGTCTTTGCCATTGCCATCGCAGCGGCAAAAACCGGTTCGTTGTCCTGGATGGGTTTGCCTTTCTCGTTGAGCAGCATCTGGCCGTCCTCCGCCCTCTTGAAGCCGGGAACCACTGCCTGGACGAGGCCGATGTCCAGGGCGGCCTTCGCGTCTATCATCTCGCCGGTGAATATCAGCTCCTTGGCTTTGCCGGGGCCGATGAGCCTGGCCAATCGCTGGGTCCCTCCGAAGCCGGGTATCACGCCCAGGTTGACCTCCGGCTGGCCGAACTTCGCGGCCTCCGATGCGATGCGGATGTCGCAGGATATGGCCATCTCGGTCCCGCCGCCCAGGGCGAAGCCGTTGACTGCGGCTATCACGGGCGCCCTCAATGCCTGTATCCTGTCACAAGCGCCCTGGCCTGCCTCCGCGAACTTTGCGGCAGAGGCTGGGTCCATGACCGCCATCTCGCCGATGTCCGCGCCCGCAACGAATGCCCGGCCCTCGCCAGTTATTATCACCGCATCAAGGCCTTTGTCTTCCTCTATCCTGCTTAGTATTGCGTGGAACTCGGCCAGAACTGCGGACGACAGCACATTCATGGGGGGGTTGTTCATCCTGATGACCCCTATCGTGCCTTCCTTGGTGTACTCAATGGCCATCTTCTCACCCCTGCCTGTAATCATAGAAACCCTGGCCGGACTTCTTGCCCAGCAGGCCGGCGTCCACCATCCTTATCAGAAGGGGGCAGGGTCGATACTTGGAATCGCCCAGGCCGGAATGCAGCACCTCCATGATGTGAAGGCAGGTGTCCAGGCCTACTAGGTCTGCGAGAGCCAGCGGCCCCATAGGGTGGTTCATGCCCAGCTTCATTATCTGGTCTATGTTCTCGGGCGTGCCGACGCCCTCCATGACGCAGTATATCGCTTCATTCAGCATGGGCATCAGCAACCTGTTGGATATGAATCCCGGGTAATCGTTGCACTCCACGGGAACCTTGTCCATCTTCTTCGATATCTCGATGATGGCCTCGCAGGTCGCATGGTCGGTCAGCTGGCCCCTTATCACTTCCACCAGCTTCATCATGGGCACCGGGTTCATGAAGTGCATGCCTATGAAGCGGTTCGGGCGCTTCGTGGCGGCTGCCAGTTTAGTGATGGAGATGGACGATGTGTTGCTTGCGAGTATCGTGCTCTGCGGGCATGCCTCATCGAGCTGCCTGAATATCTTCCGCTTCAGTTCCAGGTCCTCGATGACCGCCTCGACGACGAGGTCTGCGGCTTTCATCTCATTGAGGTCCAGGGTGGTCTTTATCCTGGCGAGCGCGGCGTCCTTCGCCTCGGCAGGCAGCTTGCCCTTCTCGACGAATTTTCCCAGGCTCTTCTGGATGCCTGCCATTCCCCGGTCCACAAACTCCTGCTTGATGTCGTTCAGGATGACATCGTAGCCGCTCACGGCCGCGACCTGGGCAATTCCCGCGCCCATCTGGCCGGCGCCGATGACTCCGATTGTTTTGATGTCCATAATCTCACATCTCCAGTACCATTGTCACAGCGTTGCCGCCGCCCAGGCAGACCGTCGCCATGCCGCGCTTCACGCCCTTGTCCTTCATTCCGTACAGCAGGGTGGTGACTATCCTGGCGCCCGAGCAGCCGATGGGGTGGCCCAGCGCGACCGCGCCGCCGCGGGTGTTGAATATCTCGTCGGGAATTTCCAGCGCCTTCTTCACTGCCACTGACGCCGATGCGAAGGCCTCGTTGTGCTCGACCAGGCCGAAGTCCTTGATTGTCAGGCCAGTCCTGGCGAACATCTTGCGGGTTGTCACAACTGGGGCGTCCATCACCATTTCCGGCTCGCAGCCGCCGCTCTCGTACTCGGCTATCCTGGCAAGCGCGGTTATGCCTTTCTCTTTGGCATAATCCTCCGACATCACGACCAACGCGCACGCGCCGTCGCTTATCTGGGACGCATTGCCTGCGGTGACTTGGCCATCTTTCCTGAAGACCGGCTTGAGGCTGGCCAGCTTCTCGATGCTGGTGTCCTCGCGCGGACCCTCATCGGTATCGAAAACGAGTGGGTCACCCTTCTTCTGCTTTATCTGGAACGGAACTATCTCAGGCTTGAATTCGCCTGATTTAATGGCCTTCACGGCCAGCCTGTGGCTTCTCTCCGCGAAAGCGTCGGATTCCTGCCTGGTTATGCCGTATTTCTCGGCTATCAGTTCGCCTGTGTTGCCCATGTGGAAGTTGTTGTAGATGTCCCACAGCCCGTCGTTCACCATGGCATCGACCAGCTTGCCGTCGCCCAGGCGGTAGCCGTTCCTGGCGTTGTACAGTAGATAGGGGGCCATATTCATGTTCTCCATGCCACCCGCGACCACCACCTTGTTGTCGCCGGCCTTGATGGACTGGGCTGCGATCACGAGTGCTTTCATCCCGGAGCCGCAGACCTTGTTGATGGTCATCGCGGGAACGGAGTATGGCAATCCCGCAGCTATCATAGCCTGCCTTGCGGGGTTCTGGCCGATGCCGGCCATCACCACATTGCCCATGATGACCTCATTGACCTCCTCATTCGAAATCCCGGCCCTGGATATGGCCTCTGATATCACCTTTCCGCCAAGGTCCGGAGCCCTGACGTTCTGAAGGGTCCCGCCGAATTTTCCGATTGCCGTTCTGACTGCGCTCGCTATTACAACATTCATCATGCAAATCCTCCGATATATGGGGGAGAAAGATTACTGCATATATACGTTTTATGTCAATAATGTGTTAAGGGGCTCGATTGCTTACGGATTGTAAGGGGCTGGGATCTAGGGGCTAGGGTTGTAACAATACGTTTTCTGCTGGCTGCGGTAACCTGCCAGCAAAGCCCCTACGCCATCGGCATATCCACCGGCTTCCATCCCTCGGCATAGACCTTGCCCTGCGCGAACCACTGGACCACCATTGGCAGGAGCAGGTGTTCAGCAACCAGAACCCGCTCCTGGAGGCTCTGGACGGTATCATCGGGCTTTACAGGGACTTTCATCCTGGCTATCACGGGGCCGCCGTCCACCTCTTCGGTTACGAAATGCACGCTGCAACCGGACTCCCTGTCGTCCGAATCCAGCACCGCTTTATGCACTTTCAGGCCGTGCATCCCCTTGCCCCCGTACTTGGGCAACAGCGCCGGATGGATATTAATTATTTTATTTTTATATTTGTCTGTGAAATATTTTGTGAACATTCTCAAGTATCCCGCGAGCACCACCAGGTCAACGTCGAAGTGCTCGAGAACCCGGGAAATCTCGGCCTCATGCTGCTCCCTCGTCTTGTGCCGGTGGTCCATGAAAACTGCCTTGGCATCGAACTCCCTAGCCCTCTCCAGGGCGTAAGCATCCCTGTTGTTGGAAATCACCACGACAACCCTGCCGTCTATCTGGCCGGACTCGCATGCGTCCAGTATGGATTGCAGGTCTGTCCCCCCGCCGGATGCCAAAACGCCAATCCTGAGCATGCAGATTGAATAGATTCAGGAGTATTTAATATTTTTAAAGAGGGGGGAATCGGGACTCGGGAATGGGGAATCGTACGAAATGGCTGTATGACCAGCCATTGACTACGTCGCCGAATCTCGATTCCCGCAATCACAATAACCAAGCAAATTCCCGATTCCCGATACTTCAATAACCAAACAGATTCCCGAGGCACCAATACTTAACAAAACATATTTCAACAGCCGCGGGGATTGGGGCCTGATGAGAATCGGATTCCTGGTCAACCCCATTGCGGGCATGGGCGGAAAGGTCGGGCTCAAAGGCACGGACGGAGTGCTGGACGATGCCCTGAAACTAGGTGCAAAGCCTGTCGCGGGGGAGCATGCGGGGATAATGCTGGCTGAACTCAAGAAAAATCAGCCGGGTGATATGGAATGGCTCACCTGCTCCGGGGAGATGGGCGGGAAATACCTGGGGGATGCTGGTTTCCAATTCAAAACCGTGTATGAAGTACCGGAGAAATCCGGCTCTGGGGACACGATTGCGGCAGCCGGGGCTTTCCTGGAAGAGAATGTCGATATCATCCTGTTCTGCGGTGGCGACGGCACTGCCAGGGACATCTGTTCGGTCGTGAAAAGGAAAATCCCGATACTGGGCATACCTTCCGGGGTGAAGATGCATTCCGGCGTTTTCGGCGTGACCCCGGCCAAGACCGCGGATGTGCTGGCTGGGTTCCTCGCGGGCGAGTTGAAGCCCGCCGAGGTCGAGATAATGGACCTGGATGAGGAGAAATACCGGCAGGGAGATTGGGTTGTGCGGCTCTACGATTCCGCGCTCACCCCTTTCGAGCCGACGCTGGTCCAGTCATCGAAAATGATGGTCTCGGAGGCCAGCGACGCCGATATCCTGAACGAGATATCGGAGTACATCGAGGAACTGACGAAAGAAGAGCCTGAAACGCTGTTCATCCTGGGCCCCGGCGGCAGCACTGAGGCGGTCGGGAGATACCTGGGCATGGACAAGACGCTGCTGGGGATAGACGCATTTACGGGCGGTTGCCAGGTCGGGAAGGACCTCAACGAGAGAGGAATTTTAAAATTAATAGATAAATATAATAAAACAAAACTAATTTTAAGCCCCATAGGCAGCCAGGGCTTCGTTCTTGGCAGGGGGAATCTGCAGCTGAGCCCCGAGGTGGTGAGGCGTGTGAGCCGCGAGAATATATTGATAATATCCACCCCTGCAAAGCTGGAGCGGACGCCGGTGCTGAGGTTCGACACCGGGGACGCTGAGCTTGACAGGGAACTGGCTGGAAGGGGCTGGTTCTCGGTCGTGATAAGCTATCGGACGAGCAGATTGGCGAAGGTCCAGATCTAGGTAATGGCAGCAATGCTATTTTTTGTAAACTACCAGCCCTTTCAAAGTTTTGTAATTTACTCAGCCAAGATGCCCAGCGTCCTCAGGTGCCTCTCCAGCGAGACCTCGCCCGACCACATGTCCAGGTAATTCTCTGTCATGGCCAGGAGGCCGGATGTTGCAGGGAGCAGGGACAGCATGAAGACATACGGGGTCAGTTCCGCGTATATGGGGCCGTGTGCCGCGGCCTGCGATTCGAAATATTTGAAGAACGCCATCCACAGCATGAACGCTAAGCCCAGGCTGGCAACGAATTTTGCCGGCATCCACATCAGGTATTTTCGGGATTCTCTCATATTCCTCACAAGATGCAATAGGTTTTTCCGGAGGTATAAAGGTTTCGCGAAATTGCACATAAAAACATATAAACCCGAAAACATTTACAGAATCGAGTGGAGTTTATGGACGGAACCGCCCGAAAAAGCCGTGTCATCGGATTGCTGATCGTCGCATTGCTGGTCGGATGCATGCTGTTGCCGACTGCGGGCGTGGTAATGGCCCAGTCCGCAGATTCGGATTACATCGCCAGGTGGCTTTTCAACGAAGGCTCCGGCACGACATTCACGGATTCGGGAGCAAATCAGTTCGTCGGTACTGTTCATGGGGCGACATGGCCTGCTGGCGTGGAGGGGACCGGGCTCGGGTTTGACGGCGCCTCTTCTTATGCTACCGTGGAGGACGACCCGACCCTGAGGCCAGCCAACCTCTGCATCGAGGTCTGGCTCATGCCGCAGGAACTCGAGACCTCCAGCCCGGTGATAAAGCGCGTTGGGACCGATGGGGTGGCCAACTGGCAGATTGAGTTCATCAACGACGGGAGGGACGTGCGATTCTCCTACTATCAGGGCGTGTGGAGGACCTATGACACCGACGGCGGCCCGATAACGCATCCCGGATACTGGTATCACATCGTGACAGGTATTGTCAACGGGGTTCCCAGGACTTATGTGAATGGAGTGGAGGAGCATGCAGTATTGTATTTCAACGGCGTCGCCCAGGCCGACGGGACGGCCGCCCCTGCACTCAATACGGATTACATAGGGGAAGTGATGCTGGGGAACGGGCACTACGGATTCTACAACGGCAGAATCGACGAACTGACACTTTACGATTGGCAGCTGGATTCCGATGTGGTGCAGCAGAGATTCGCTGCCCGCCAGACTACGCTCCCGCCGCAGATTGACAATCCCGATGACGACACGGATGAGGACGACGAGACATTCTACGGGATATTCAACAAGGCAGATGTCAAGGCCATGCTGTGCTCCCTGAATTTCTGGCTGATGATGGTTTTCCTATTCGTTTTTTTCACCACACTTGGCGCTTTTGCAACACACAGAGAAAAATTCGAGAAGGCGTTCAAGGAATTCTCTGCCAAGGCTATCGAGGCAGAGGTGAGTGCAACAGATGATAAGAATAAAGTCGGGAATCATGTTGACCCGAAAACGATCATCGGCAAATGGTTGGACTTAATAACTTCTGATGCAAAGATTAAAAAATGGATTCCCGCGGGCTACATCAATTATTTCAACTTGACCGGTTCCACGCAATCATACGCCGTTCTTGCAAAGGCCGATGCGGAGACCGAGAACTATTCCACTGCCATAAAAACTGTTGGTTCCGGAGAAAGTTACAGCCTATCCAGCGAACCTAGCCCCGTCAGACCGACCAGCTATGCCAACGATACCCAGGAATTCAGCGTCGAGCAGAAGGTGGGCACATGCGACAACTGCCGGGGCATCGGGAAATTCACCTGCTCGAAATGCAATGGGCAGGGGAAGTGGACCTGCTCTACATGCCACGGGGATA
>JAWOHM010000110.1:0-2782 GCA_046485165.1 Thermoplasmata archaeon | reverse complement strand
GAAATGGAAACCTATCTTCATTCGGTTCGTGTATGGGCCCGGTATAAGGTAAGAGACCAAGTTCCATGCTGGGTAACCCGCACTGGTGCCTGATGTGACGTTGTTCCTGGCAGGGATCCAGTTCCAGGTTCCGCCGTTATCGGATGAGTAGACTATGTTGGTGAAATCCCATCCGGCTTCGGTCAAGTATCGCTCATAAAACGATAACATGACTGACCCCGGGTCGAAACCCGTGAAATTCAAGGTTGGCGTCCGCAATATGCAATTGATGCGCATCCCGTTGGCGTAAGTGCCAACGCCGTCGAATGCGGAACGCCACCCGTGCGTGGGGCTGTGTGAGTTGGACGCATTGAGATGCCAGGGTATGCCATTGCCCAAGGGGAGGTCCACAGCCGTCCAGCCGCCCACATCATCCTCTAAAGCGTCGAACCAGGGCAGGTTAAATGGAACCTGGGTGCGGACCCGCGCTGATTCATGGATGCTTGGCTCGCCCCGGGAGATGGCATTGATGTCCGCCAAATCAAAAACGCCGGGCGATGCGCCGGGCGGAATGGAGACGCGGACCAGGATATCCTCGCTCATGCCAGCGCCGACGAAAATGCTGGTGATGTCGACAGTGTCGCCTATGTCCCGGAACGTCACAGGCCATGCATTGTTCTGCACTGTCAGATCGTAGGTGTCATCAGCAATTCCGGTGTTGGAAACTGTCAAGGTATGATTCACATTGTTGTTGGGCAGGCCAAAGTCAGCCTGGAAAGCCGGGCTCAGAGCCACATCGTACGAAGTGACAGTCAGGTCGACTTGCACATAGGTGGTCGGGAACAGAGGATTCATCTCGGTGACCGGGATATCCGCCTGGTAGAATCCCAACCCCAGGGCCGTGGTGTCAACCTCCACCGTGCAGAGGGCCTGCCCGCCCGGGGCGATGGTGCCGCTCATGGGGGTCACTGATAGCCAGTTCGGAAGGGTGTCGTTGAGGGTTGTCAGCCTCTGATAGTAAGGGGCAAATTGCCCGCTGGTACACAGTTGATTTATTGTGGTGTAAAGTGGAGGAGGAGGAGTGGGATTGTATGCCAGATTATAGGCTTGACCGGTTATTAAAGACCCAAAAGAAGTGGAGATCACGCCAGGAGTTGTAGACCTGCCGTATGTTGTTGTTGCATCACCTATCCAAGCTGTGCCGATGTAATAGTAATTGCCTGCAATCAGATTGACATTTATCGGGCCGGAGGAGTACCATCCTGTGCCAGTTCCAGAATTCGGAATGCTGATTTCGAAAATTTCATTGTAAGTTCCGGTGAGTGTGGGACCCTCATAGACGAAGAAGTATAGCTGGGTGGATGTTGAGATAGTTAGGTAGAACTCTATCATCGAAAGGGTTGTGCTGGTGGCAACTTGATACACGTTGCCCCGGTCCCTGTTAGCTCCCTGCCACTGTTCTAAAAAGCTGCCGAAGGTCTTCTGGACCGGTTCCTTAATCTGGAAGTCCATGGGGTTGACAAGGTCAAGGTTGTCAATGGCCATGATATCGGAGTCTGTCTGCCCCTGGAGCACCGTGAAATCGAAACTTGAGGGAGTGGCGCTGTGAGCTGTCGGAAGCATGCCGATGTCACCTTGGGCCAGAGGCTCCGGGTTCGGGGACGGCTCCGCCGAAGATACGGAATCCTCACCCGAACCCGCCCCACCGCTCTCGCCCTGAAGCATCGGCTCCTCATTCAAATCCCGAGCCGGTTCGACCCCCAATATGGAATCCCAGATGCTCCCCCGCGTCCCATCCGGCCACCCGTACACCTCCTCCCTGAAATAGTCCACAGAGTACAGCCGCTGGCCGTTGTTCCCGCCGTTGTCTATCGGGACGTAGGTGTCGTTGAGCATGTAATAGACATAGGCATTGGGCCCGCCTGCGGTGTCGTAGCCCACCACTATCGCCATGGTTCCCGCGGCATTCCATTCTGTGTCCAATGCGACAAAGTCGGGGGACAGCCCGTTGTTTGACAGTTGGACTATGAACTCCGCGTCGGCGCTGTCGCTGGCCATCATGCTGAAGCCCATGCTTATCAGCAGCATTGCGATCATGGCCGACGAAAGCTTTCTGAAGTCCATTATCCGCGCTCCTTGCCCGCCGACTCCGGGCCTTTTATTTTATTTCTCACATTTCTTTCCATGGCTCAGCTCCACAAAGTGATTGTTATGGTCGCCCGGTACGTGCCCTCGGGCGTGGCTGCGGGCACGGTGACGCGCCACCATACCTGGGTGTACTCGAATGCGCCGCTGTGCGTGTAATCCGTGTAGTTGGTTCCCGCGGACATTGTACCGTTGCCGACAGGAGGCAGGGTTGAGCCTGGCTTGCCCCAGATGCACCGAGCCACGTTCGAGCCTGCAAATGCGGTCCAGACAGAAATCTCCGAGTTGAGAGCATTCGCGTTCGGATGCGTGTTGTTGACCTGGACATTGTCGGCAGTGATGTTGCTCAGCAATGGATTGGCATCCTTGAACAGATGCGGGATGGAAACATTCAGCGTGTAGGCCGAGTTTATCGAATACGATAAGTAGCTCGGGGATTCCAGCGTCTCGGTGGCGCCGGGGGGAATGCTTCTGCTGGGATTGCCCCAGGAAGTGATGGACGCGTACTTCTTGACGCCGAACTCATCGTAGGTGTCGTTCCTGTAAGCCGATGTTAATTTGTCAACCATGCTCACATGCACATCCCAGCTGTAGGCATCGTTCAGCGCGAAGTTCTTGTCCCATCTGTTCGTCGAGGCGGCCAAAGTGCCGTTTGAGA
>JAWOHM010000065.1:0-5640 GCA_046485165.1 Thermoplasmata archaeon | reverse complement strand
CAGGACTTTGTGCGTGATTCATTTGGCCAGGAAGGAAAGAAGGCTGGGCTAGGGCGGCTGGAATATGGGAATATGAAAATTCTGATTGAGCACGGCCAGCACCTCTTTCTCACTGCAGTATTCTCTGGGACCGAGCACTTGGATATGAAAAATACTGTAACCCGAACTCTCAAGGGGATAGAGGAGAGACACGGCCAGCTAATCGAGGGATGGACCGGGAAGATGAGCGAGATTGCGCCCGTCCAGGATGAGATTACGAAGCTGGCCGATGCGAAGTTCCTGGTGAGGAAGGACCTGGAAGGGGTGAAACTGGAGAATGAGAGGGTGAAGATTGCGGACAGGGTGCTGGAGACGCTGCTAAACATTGCCGAGGAGAGGGCGGTTGCGCTTGTGCTGGAGGATCTGCACTGGGCCGATGAGTCCTCGCTGTTCATCCTAGATTACTTGGCTAGGAATGCACCGAGCGGTAAATTGGTGGTGGTCTGCTCGGCCAGAACCGAGGACGGACCTTGGAAAATTGCAATTGAAAGGATTGTCGCGGAGGGTGCAATCCGTATCCTGGAATTAAGGAAATTAGAGGCGAATAACATGTCCCGGCTTGTGAGCCAACTATACAATAACAATCAGTTTCCAGATTCCTTCATTCACAATCTCGCTTCGAAATGCGCCGGAAATCCATTCTTTATGATTGAACTCCTCAGGCAAATGGAGAGGGAGGGAAACATAGTTAATAGGGAGGGGAGGCACTGGTTAATCAACGAGGATTTCATCATCCCCAACTCCGTGGAAACGGTTGTTCAGAGGCGTCTGGATACCCTGGAGCCGGATGCACTGGCGCTCGCGGAGTATGCTTCTTGCATAGGTAAAGAATTCGGAGTGGAAATGGCCATGACATTAGCAACCCTCAAAGATTCGAAATATGCCTATGCGAGTCTCTTGGAGTCGGGCATCGTCAACGCCAGGAACGGGAGGGCCGAGTTCAGCCACGCGCTTTTCCAAGAGATAATATACGGTGATATTGGCGATAATTGGAGGGTGATGCACCACAGGTCATTGGGGGAGCACCTTGAGAGAACCTATGCACAAGACCAAGAATCAGTGCTCTATGACCTTGCTAGGCATTTTTCAAGGGCCAATGTGCCTGAGAAGGCTCATGAATATTGTATCCGGGCCGGAGAGAAGGCTGAAGGCGCGTTCGCTACGGAGATGGCCGTGAAATTTTACAGAGATGGGCTCATGGCTGCCGACAAGCTCCAGGGACAAAAGAACCTCACGGCCGGGAAACTTGATATCCTTGAAAAGCTGGGCGACCTGCATTCATTCCTTGGCGAGTATCCTTCGGCGCTTGAGAAGTATGCCGATGCGCAGGTTCTATGCGAGGGCATGGACACTAGGATCCGCCTGTGCAGGAAAAAAGCGGACACATTAGACAGCACTGGAGAATATGAAAGCGCCCTGGCAATGATTCAGGAAGGAAAAGATCGGAGCGCGGATTCTGTGAATGTAGAGATAGGGCGGCTCATCCTCTCTGAGGCACGAATACTGCAAAATCGCGGTGACTTTGAGGAGGGAATTGCATTATGCAACGAAGCCATTGCCATTTTCCGGGGTTGTGATTCCAATGTAGACATAGGAAACACCATGCGGTTACTTGGGGACATGAATCACAAGATGGGAAGATTCAGCGAGGCCCTAGCTTTGTATGTCGAAGGGCTTGGTTATTTTGACCCCAGGGATCATGAGAAGGAGTATGTCCAGTCAGAGATTAGCATAGGAGTGCTGCACGCGGACAGGGGCGAATACGGAAAGGCGCTGGAGTATCTCTTGCGAAGCAAGGAGGCCCTGGAACGGAAAAACGACAAAAAGGCTTTGGCAAACATTCAGAACAGCATAGGCGCGGTGTATTGGCTGCTGGGGGAAAATGAAAAAGCCAGGGATAATTTCTTCATGACACTGGCCAAATTAGAGAGGATGGGCCAAAAAAGGGGGATTGCCCTGTTGTTGAACAACATCGGAGCGACATATATGGCGAGTGGCGAACTTGCCAAGACATTGGAATATTATAAACGCAGCCTGGACATAAGGAGAAAAATTGGAGATAAAAGCGGGATAGTGCAGTCGCTCAGCAACCTCGGCGGCCTGCTTTTCGACATGGGCTCATTAGACGAGGCGCTGGCTGACCTGAAAGAGTGCGAGGAGACTGCCAGGGAAATCAATGACGAGTTCACGCTTGCGACATGCCTTCTCAACATTGCGGATATAAGAACATTCATGGGAGAGCACAATGCTGCATTTAAATTGCTGGATGAGAGCCTTGAACTTTTCAAAAAAGTTGGGGACTTGACGACAATTGTCAACGTTTATGCATGCTTCTCAAATTGCTATCTAGGAATCGGTGAGAATGCCAAAGCACTTGAAAACGCACAGTTGGCTTTGGACAGCGCAACGGCTCTTGAGGTGGAAACAAAAAGCCAAATTGCACTGGGAAGGCTCGCATTGGGCAGGGCTAAGAGCGCGACAGGAGATACGAAGTCCGCACGAAATGAACTTGACAAGGCAATAGTAATATGGGCCCAAATCCAGGATGTTGGAATGCAGGCAAAGGCCATGCTCGACAAAGGCATAGTTCTGCAGGTTGAAGGCGATATCGGAAATGCAAAAGCGGTAATCTCAGATGCTCAGGAAAGATTTGAAAAAGTGGGCATGATACTCTGGGCCGAGAAATGCCGCAAGGCCCTTGGAGAGTTATGATCACTCTACCACAATAGCCACGTTCGACCGCATGGGTGCCCCGCAGGTATCGGAAACAGGTTCGCACTTCACCCGCATCAGGTATGCCAGCGGCTTGTAATCCGTCTCGGTGAAGCACTCGAAGTTCCCCATGCCCTTGGAGATTATGAAGTCGGCATTCTCCAGGGTGTCCTTCAGCTCGTCGCCCATGTCCCAGAACGGGAATCCCACCGCGAACCCGCCGGTGGTGATTATCTTATCCACCTGCTTATCCAGCCCCAGGGCGATGGCATCGGGCATTGTCACATCCGTGAGAATGGGCGCGCCCTTGACTATCATTGTTATCTTCACATCGAATTTCCTCAACTGCTCGATGAGAAGCTGGTCAAAAAGTATCTCGCCCATGTTGTCCGGCATGAAAATGACATTTCTGGCTTTCTCCAGTATCTCCCTCATCCTTGGAGTGTGGTCCACGGCCAGGCCCTCTTTCAGCAGGTCCTCAAAGTGGCCAACCAGGTAGCCGGGCGCGTCCAGCTTCCTGTCGATGCCGTAATCCAGGACATTGCCCACGATGCTGCACAGCACAGCCGCGTGGAATGGGTCATCTGCCGACTCCACGAACTCCCTGGCCCTCGGCATCAGCTCCGAGGCCTGGACCGTGCTCTTCTCCTTGAGTTTGGCGTATGGGTCGGTGCTCAGCATCTCGTAGGCCCTGGCATGGACCTTGGTGGAGCACACGCTGGATGGCACGCCGTCGTATATGTTATCAGCCAGAACCTTCGCGCATTCCACCATGACCTCCATCTCACGGGACGGGTCAACCTCGTTGATCTCCATGAGTATCCTGCGGGTGATGCAGGGGACGCATTGGGCTCGCATCTTCATGGGAATGTGGATGCGGTTTTCCTAAATAATGGTGTTCCCTGCAAAGGGGCCGGGGGCTGTGCTGATAATACGGGATAAAGGGGCTTTGTTTGGAGATGGGGGCATAGGGCATAGTGAGGCTCCCCACAGTTAAAGCTGGGGGCATCCTCATCCGTTTCATGCTGAATGACATACTGGGTGATTAATGTGGGTCATCCAGCTTACTTCCTGTTTGTCATAAACATGAAGATAATGATGGGGAGCCTAAACTAAACAATCCTCGCCGAATCCCTTCGGGATATTGCCAGTTGTATAATTTCTATCGGCTAGGTCCTCGGTGAGTTCCTCACCTGCGGCCTCGCCTTTTGAATGGCTTTGAATACCTTTTCGTCGCCTTTCATCCACAGACCTTAAGGTCGTGGCATCCAGGCGAGGCATGTTCAGTGAGCCTGGCTTTGTGGAAAGCCAGACGAACAACAATGTGGAATAGACCCTATTGCCGAACCCTAGCATTTCGAGAACCCGCAAGCCCTGCATACCAAACACCCTTCCGCGAACTCCACCGGCGCCCCGCATTCCGGGCATTCAGGCCTGAATCCCCTGTCCAGCTTGCTCATCTCATTGACTTTCTGGCCCCGCATCTCCAGGTGGGACTGCAGCGCCTTTCCGATTGCATCGGGGCATGAGTATATCTTCTCCTTGCCCAGCATCATCTCCGGGCAGCGTATGCCCTTGAGCTGCTCCACGATGGCCACGGGGTCTATGCCGCACCTCAGGGCGAGTGATATCAAACGGCCTATCGCTTCCGTCTGGCTGGCCGCGCATCCGCCCGTCTTTCCCATCCTGGCGAAGAGTTCGAACAGATTCTTGTTGTCCTCGTTTATCGTGACATAGAGATAGCCACAACCGGTGGACATGCGATGGGTGGCGCCCTGCGTTATCAGCGGTCTTGCCCTGGGTTTCAGCTTCCCGTTCTCGTCGAACTGTTCCGCGAACAGCTTCGTCTGGAGGGCTATCGGCTCGGCCTTGTCCTTCTTGCCGCCGGACTCCAGCACCTGGGTGCCGCGACATCCGTCCCTGTAGACTGTGATGCCTTTACAGCCGGTCTCATAGGCCAGCATGTATATCTTGGCGATGTCCTCCTTGGTGGCGTTGTTGTTGAGGTTGACTGTTTTGGAGACCGCATTGTCTGTGAATTTCTGGAAAGCGGCCTGCATTCGCACATGGCCTTCCGGGGTGATTTCGTGGGCAGTGCTGAAAAGCGCTTTCAGGTCATTGGGGAAGCCAGGTATCACAGAGACGGAACCGGATGCCACAACGGCCTTCTCCAGCTCATCGGTGTAAAGCCCTCTATTTTTGCAGACCTGCTCGAAATGCGGGTTGACATAATGCAGTTCGTCATTGTCCATGACCCGCTTCACATATGCGATGGAATATATCGGCTCTATGCCGCCGGAACAGTCAGCCAGCATGGACAGGGTTCCGGTGGGTGCGATGGTGGTGACGGTCGCATTCCGGATGGGCTTGGACTTGGCGTACGCGGATTTCTTGAAGTTCGGGAACGGCCCGCGCTCCTTTGCCAGCTGCTCCGATGCCTTGCGGCCCTTCTCCTGGATGAATTTCATCAGCTTTCCGGCAAATTCATAAGCCTGGGGGGATTCGTACGATATTCCGAGCTGGATGAGCATGTCGGCCCAGCCCATTATTCCAAGGCCGATTTTTCTGTTGGCCAGAGTCATCTCGGAGATTTCCGGGAGCGGGTACTTGTTCATGTCTATGACATCGTCCAGGAACCGGACCGCCAGCTTGGTGGCCGCTTCCAGCCGCTTCCAGTCCACTTTCCCATTCACGACCATGTTGCTGAGGTTGATGGAGCCCAGGTTGCAGGACTCGAACGGGAGGAGGGGCTGTTCGCCGCAATTATGAACCTTGATGCCATTGGCATCGAAGACATTGGCACCGGAACACCTGAACGCCACCACGCGTCGTGGGGACAGGACCACGTCTTCACCAGTCGCCGGGTTTCACCCCTTGCGCGCGTTCTTG
>JAWOHM010000027.1:0-5543 GCA_046485165.1 Thermoplasmata archaeon | reverse complement strand
CTGGCGCAAGGCACTGCGGCCGGAGATGCGCCCCAAACTCCCAAGCCAGCACCCAGCCCCGCCCCCGCAGATTCGAAAACCGACCCATTCAAGGACTTGCCAAAATACATCGGCGAGGTAAAACGGCTGCTCATCCTCTCCAACGAGCATAAGATTGACGTTTCCGCCAGCAAGGCGATAATCAACAAAGCAGTCACGGCTGGCAAGAACCGCGACATGGAGACAGCCATCCGATTGGTTAAAGAGGGAAAGCTTGGCATTGAAAGGGAGCTCAAGGCCGTTTACCTGTCGAAGATCAGAACCATGGAGTCGGCGCTTGGCCTTGAGAAGAAATCAGGAAAGGACGTCTCTGCGCTGGAGAAGAGCCTGGCCGAAGCAAAGAACTCACTCGAGGCCAACAATTTTCAAATTGCCTCCGATGCTTTGAAAAATCTTGAAGAGCACATGATGAAAACCTCCTCATCGAAATTGTCAGAGGCAGAACTCGGCGCAATATCTTTCGCCATACAGAATGCGGATTTCCTCAAATTGAATGTCGCGGAAGCGAAATCCTTCTATGAGGAGGCAAAGAAAGCGACGGCCCAGAATGATGCTCAAAGATCCTACCAGTTCACAAAACAGGCCATGGACAGCCTGAACAAGGTGCTTCCCTCCTACATCGCCGGCGAAATGAGGACCGCAAAAGTGACGCTCAGGGATATCAAGATGATGAACGTGGATATAAACTCCCCTGTTCAGATGTTGAAAGAGGCCAATGATCATGTCCTTCATGGCGACTACTGCTCCGCGCTCGGCAAAATAAAATCCTTTAAGGAATTCGTCCAGAAAGTCAGCTCTTGATATTGGAACTTTCAAATGGATGCCGCCAGAAAAATTCTTTATGATTATTGAGGAACATATATTCCGGATTGGGCTTGCCCCGTATCAACAGTAAACTACCAGTTCCTTCCGCAAACCATGCCCGGTTTGCGTTAAGGCGAGACTTCGATTCGCCCGTTTAGGGGCTGGTAGTTTACTGTAAAAATGCCAAGAACGCTCGGTCCTTTAGGGCCGAGATGAATTGGCATAGAGCAGTAAAAGAGAAAGATCGTTGCATGCCGTACTTATGACAACAAAGCAAATCGAAGCTATTTTGCTTCGATAATCAGGCATGCAACTTATTGTGGTGAACTTCCAGCCCTGGCAATAAACGCCAGTTCCTTTCGCAAACCATACTTGGTTTGCGTTAAGACGAGGCTCTGCCTCGCCTGTTTCGCAAGACACGCAATGGCTTGCGTTAGGACGAATCTTTGATTCGTTCGATTAGGGGCTGGTAGTTTACAGGAAGGACAGTATCTCCATCTCCCTTTCGAGGATGTTGAGCGCCTGCTGGTCCAGGGTCTCGGGGGTGATGGACGTGATGAATATCGCATCGCTCTCGGACACCTCGTCGATTAGCCTTCTGAGGAATCTCAGGACGGAATCGAAATTGTTGTTGCTGATAAGATAATCAAGCCCGTCCAGGAGCAGTATGGATTTACCGGGCGTGTTTAGGAAATCCTCTATCCTGTAGATGATCTTCTCCAGCACCGGCACGACCCTGTTCTCCGCATCCCCCTCCTTGTCTGTCAGCCACAGGACGGTGGCGCCTCCGAGGTCGTACTGCTCTCGCAGGCGTTTCGGGTTGATTCTGGTGAGTGCCAATCCCCTCATTCCGAGGTTCAGGTTATCAACAAAATGCTCGAAGCATTTCACGGGCTTTACCTCTTCGATGAGATAGCTGTGCGAGATCTTCAGCCTCTCGACAATCTTCTCGAATGGAATCGCACGCTCGGGCATTCCCGCCTCAAGTTCCGGCTCCATGTTTTCGGGAATATCGTCCTTCAGTGCAAGCTTTGCTGTTTCCAGGGTCATGGGCACCTTCATCAACTCGGTATAAGCCAGGAGGGTTTTCAACGCGCCCTCCAGCATTCTTATGTTCGCCCTGTGCCTTTCCGCAATGAACTGCAGGACATCATCTCCCGCGTCGATTTTCTTGATTCTGGCCTTGACCTTGAGAATCTCGTGCCGGGTTTTAAGGTCCGGGGGATGCATCTCCGTCGGGAGGCCGGAGTCGAAAAGGGCCATGAGCCGTTCTTTCATTCCAGCAATCTCTCTGATGGGCTTATCGCAGGTGATGACAATCTGTTTTCCTGCCTTGAAAAGCGCGCTGAGCGTTTGGTAAAGCTCATCCTGGGCTGCTTCTTGATTCACAATGAGCTGAATATCGTCAAGGAGAAGGAAATCAAGGTCATGGAATTTTTTCCTGAATTGCTTCTTCCTGTTGTTTTTAGTGACATCCACAAACTCATTGATGAAACCCTCCGCGGAGATGTAAAGCACCTTTTTGTCCGGGTAATTCGAGATGACGAAATGACCTATGGCATTCAGCAGATGTGTCTTTCCGAGCCCGGTGCCGCTGCATATGAAAAGCGGGTTGTAAGTGGATGTGCCAGGCTTGGAAACGGCCAGGGCGGCCGAGTGGCTGAACCTGTTTGATTCCCCCAATATGAAGTTCTCGAAAGTGTATTCCGGAATAAGGTTCGAGTCGCCTACTGGCATGGGCTCTTTCTCATGGGCGGATCTCCCAGCGCCGCATGTGGGGCATTCCTCCTTGCCGTAAAGTTCCGCACCGCAGATTGTGCATCTGTTGCCCTCTCCCCTCGCTGGTGGTATGATGTCACCCTGGCCCGCCAGTTTCTCCTCGATGTCATTTTCCTCCGCGCTCTGCGGCGGCGCCTCGGCCTTCGGAACATCGTCATGCTTGATATCTGCTTGCGCCATCAGTTCGGCCAGCTTCTCTTCCTTCTCTTTGGCCTTTTCCTGCTCGACCTTCAGTTTCAGGCCCTGGAGGGCGGCTTCGATGGTCGTTATTTTGGACGGGTTCTTGATCATGGCTTTGAGCCGCTCCACATCGTTGGCAAAATGCTTGCAGTCCAGCGAATCCAATTCCAGCTTGAGGAATTCCGCGCGCTTGACATTGCTCTCGAACTGCTCGAATGCGGTGGCGGCGTTATTCGGGTCTTTTTGAATCTCCTCTTGCAGGAATTTCACAACATAGCCCTCATTGCGCCAATCCTCCAATTTCTTCCTCAGCTCTTCCGGAAGCGGGCCAATCTCCTCGGCTGCCTCTCCCTGTCCGTTGTTCCCCCATTCCAGGGAGAATCTCGTTCTTCTTTTCAGTGTCTTCTTCTCCACCTTCGTGTCAATCCGGGACATCGGGAAAATCTGAAGGATGACATTGATATCCAGCCTACCATGGACCTCCAGGTCGCACATGTTATCGTATGTGTCTCCCCATGAGAGTTTCAGGGCTTCCTCTCCCTTCTTTGTCACAATGAATTTGCCTTCCACCCTTCTCCCGTATATCGCGGCCAGGAGATTGCCGTCCTTGATGACAAGGTAACCCTCCGAAATATAACCATCGTGTTTCATCCTGGTCAGTATGTAGCCGGTGAACCCGAATTTCTTGAGCTTTTCCATGCTGAGCTCCAGGGCTCTTGGATCACCGTGAATGGTGCTTATGATCTTTCCTTCTGGTATGGTTATATCGGGTATGGCCAACACCTGCCCTGGCTGTTTTCCTTACAACTTCGCCATCAATCCAAAGAGGCCAAATATTGAACCTTGTTATATAAGTTTTGAGTTGCGCATCAATATAAAAGTATAAAATGGAGTTCGTGTATTGGGGTGTGATATTATGCTTACGGAAATCAGCGAGCTCATGGGAATGGAAGTGTACACCGACAAGGGAATCGCCCTGGGGAATGTGGATGACCTGATAGTCGAGACAGACAACCAGAAGATAGACGGCCTTTTCATAGGCAACCCCAACCCGCTCCTGGTGGAGCACTCCAAGCCTGTCAGCGTCCCGTTCAGGTGGATAGGCAATGTCGGCGACATCATCATCCTGAAGTATTTCCCGAAATTCGTCCAGACCGGCGCATCGCCGGACCGCGTGCCCAAGGTCAGGAAGCTGGCCGAAGAGGTCAAGCAGTTCGCCCACGCGGCCGAGGAGAAATTCATGCATGCCGAGCATGCCGCGGCCGAGAAACTGAAGGGTGGGAGCAAGCTCGCGGACGAGATACAGGAGATATGAAGCCCTGGGCAACTCTTGTAGATTGTAGATTTACTGCATAAATGCCGAGAACGCTCAGTCCTTCAGGGCTGAGATGAATCGGCATCGGCAGTAACGAGATATGCCGTTGTATGCCGTACTTATGCAACCAAAGTAAATCGAAGCCTTGCGATTTCGATTGTTCAGGCATGCAACTGGTGTGGGTAAACTTCCAGCCCCGAATCACGCAGGCAATACCTTAAAGGCAATAACGCCAGCCACTTTAGGGGCTGGTAGTTTACGATTTAACGATGCTGGCTGTTGTCAACAGCCAGCCTTAGCCCCCTATATCTTGGCACAAATCTAAAATCTAAAATCGAAAATAACATGTATGGATTCCCGCTATCCCAATCTGCCTTGGACAATCTTATTATCTCTCCGAATGCTACGGACCGGCATGATAAACGAAAAGTGGACTACCAAGGTCAAGAAGTGGCTGGAAGAGGGCCGTGACAATGCAGAGGAGATACTTGAGGTGCCGTGGGACGTCACCCTTGCCGAAACAGAAAAATACGATTACATCCGGGCGTCTCTCCCCAGCATTCCGTTCGGCATTGATATTCACGTGGGCGAGGAGTTCATCGCCCTTTACCTGGACATGAAATATCCCACCGATGTCCTGGAAGTGAAAGAGAAGATGCGGCTTTACAAAAAGCTGCTCGTCATGAACATCAATTTCAACACGATGAAGACCTCCCTGTCCGGCGACGAGGACAGCGTAGTGATATGCGTGGACCTGGACCTGGCCAGCCTGAACAAGACGGAGTTCAACAACGCGCTCACCTCCCTGGTCCTGGGAAGCACCCAGGTCATCAAGATACTGGAACTGGGCGACGAGATATACAAGTACATGATGGCCCGCACCATGCATGCGATATCCGAGATGCACAAGGGGGGGAAGACAAAGGAAGCCATCAAGGTATATCTGATCAACCGCGTCGGCGTGGACGAGGAGATGGCCGCGGCGATGCTGAAGGAACTGCCGGATGAGGCCGCCGTGGCTGAATCCCAGGGAAAGGACGACCCGGCGAGCCGGTACATCGGATGAGTGACAGGCAATAATCATCGCAATCTCGGTCTTCACAGTTGGCGATTCTCTGCGATAGACCGAGGGGAGACGAATGCGCCGTATGTTGGCTTTTGCTTTTAGTCGGCGAACAGACTACAGAAAATATAGCAAATAATCGCTAGTTCGCCGATGCTGACGAATACTCTGTGGATATAAGCTGGAGGCGTATTCGTCGCACCCACTTCCAATTTTGCATTATTCAGATTAAGTTGCCTTGTTTATTTGGTTAAAAAACGTCGTGTAGGTTCGGATTTTTTCAGATATTGCCCGTATAACTCCGGGTAGTCGGCCTGAAAGGTTTTCGCATCAAACCGATTTGAACCGTTGGTAGCTTTCCAG
>JAWOHM010000174.1:0-3164 GCA_046485165.1 Thermoplasmata archaeon | reverse complement strand
TGTAAAATGACTACCCATGGCGAATGCTTTTTATCGCATGGATTTTGTTCTCGCATTCACCTATTGTTTACAAATTGTTCGAAATCGCTGAAATCCTCTGAATACAGAATGCTCGCAATCGGGTAGGAATGCTCCGCTGTTGATTGCTGATAACCGCATTCTATTCTTGCCTGGCGTCAGGTCAGGCAAGTTCAGACCCTAGCCCCTAGACCCTAGGCCCTCAGAATCAATAACCAAACCAGACCCTAGTCCCTAGCCCCTGAACCCTAGACCCCTGGAATCAATAACCAAGCCAGTCCCTAGCCCCTATAGTTCATCCCCCGGCCTCCTTCATGGCTTTGACGCACCTCTCCCTCTGCACGATGGCCTGGGGGTGGTCTCCAGCGAGTTTGAGCGCCTTATCGTAGCATTCCATGGCATCTGCCTCCCTTCCCATCTTCGCAAGGGCCACGCCCCTGTCGCACCAGGCGTCCACATGCTCCCGGTTGAGCTCGAGGACCTTCTCCAGCATATCCAGGGATTTCCGGTAGTCGCCACGCTTCAGGAGGATATTGGCCTTTCCGTACATGGCCTCGATGTGGTTCTGGCTGAGTTCCAGGACACGTTCGAAATGTTGCATCGCCTCCGGATATCTTCCCACAACGCCGTTTATCACGCCGGATATGTAAAGCGCATCGATGTAATTCGGCCTCAGCTCGACGGCATCCTTCAGAAGCTGCAGCCCCTCCTCGTACAGCCGGGACTTGGCCAGGTCCACGCCCTGCCTGAACAGGGTCCTGGCATCCTCCAGCTTTCCCCGCTCCTCCTGGAGGAACCTGCGGTTCTCCTCGATGGCCGGGCTCAGCGCGGCCAGCTTCTCGTAGCATGCGATGGCCTCCTCATACCGGCCCAGCTTGTTGAGCGCGGTGCTCTTAGACCGCCAGGCGTCCTCGCTGTTCGGGTTTATCTCGATTGCCCTGTCGAAGCAGGCAATCGCTTCAACATACTTCTTCTGGGTGCCAAGTATGATGCCTTTCACGCTCCACGCATCCGCATAATTCGGCCGTTTTTCCGTGACACTGTCCATGGCTTTGTGCGCGCCAGCATAGTCGCCCTTGGCCGCCAGTATCATGCCCTTGCTGAAAGCCGGCCCCACCCAGTCCGGCTTCAACCTCATGGCGGAATCAAAAGCCCGAAGGGCGTCATCGAACCTGCCTATCCGGGACAGCAGAATCCCCCTGGTCATGTGTGTGACGACATCGTCCGGCGCTTTCGCCAGCCTGTCATCCAGCGTTGATAGTGCGCCGGCATAGTCGCCGGCCGTGGCCATCCCCAGCGCCTGCTCCCTGAACCTGTCGCTCTCCGCGATCAGGCGAATCTCGGAAGGCTGAAGCGCCCTGCCGGATTGCTCCAACAATGGCTGGCTGCGGGCTGCGGGGCCAAACACCGCACCGCTGCTCGGGACGTTCACCAGCGGGATTGGCCTGGCCTTCCTCTCTTTCATGGAAGTGAGCAGTATCTTCCTTTCCATCCAGGCATCCGCATTTGTGGGCTTGAGCTCGATAGCCGTGTCCAGGCAGTACAGCGCCTCCTGGTCCCTGGTTCCAAGCATGCTCAGCGCCTTCCCTTTGTGGAACCATGCATCTGCGAATTGCGGCTTCAGTTCCACCGCCCTTGTGAAGGAATCGATGGCCTCCTGCGCATCATCATCGATGAGTTCCGCCTTCCCCTTGTTGAACCAGGCAATCTCATAGTTCTCATCAATCTCAAGGGCCTTGCGATAGCATTCCACGGCTTCCTTCACGGGCACGCCCATTCTGATTAGGGTGTTTCCTCTGTTGTTCCAGCTGACAGGGCTGTTGTCTGCCTTTATTGCTCTGTCATGGCTTTCCAGCGCCTCGGAATAGCGCTTCAGCTGGGTCAGCACCAGCCCTCTTCCGCTGTGGGCTATGGCCAGTTCCGGATTTATCTCCAGGGCCCTGTCAAAGCCGCTGAGGGCTTTTGTCCACATGCCCATTCTCAGGAATGCCGAACCGCTGTTGGCCCATAGCTTGGCATTCTTCGGTTCTACGTACAGTGCCTGCTCATAATATTCGATGGCGTCGTCAAATTTTCCGGCAATGTACTTTGCATCCCCCGCAGTTATCCAGGTCTCCATCCTGAGTGCCATAGTCCGTTCCATGACGAAGCTGCCGGCGCCGACGATGGAAATGCCGAACCCGAAGAATCCGACCAGCAGGTCCCTCGAACTGTAATTGATGGCGCCGAGTTCATGAAGGGGCATGAACATGATCAACAGAAGGCCGAAGAGCCACAGCGAATAATACCCGGCCAATCGGCTGGCCAGCGTTATGCGCACCACCAGCAGCCCGATGCCCAGCAATGTGAGCATCGCGCCGAGGATGACAACAGGGATGAACAGCGCTTTCCCCGAATCCCCGGACTCGTAGATGAGGGCCGAGTATGACACCATCAGGCATCCGGCCAGTATCATAGTGACCAGGAATGCCACCTTGCGCCCCATTCTGATAGGGTTCAGCAGGAACAGGCCGAGCCCGACGATGAATACCACAACAAGGCCCGCAATGAATGCCAGATTGAACATTTCCACATGGTCCGGGTTCCACCCGCCCATTCCCAGGGACAGTGCCAGCAGGGCAGCGGCAGCAACCTCCATCCATAGCACGCCTCTGCCGATGGATATGTCCCTCAATCTGTTCAAGATGGAGGCCACGCCCGCATCGTTTTCTCCGCGCTCTCTGCCTTTCACAGGATATCCTCAGAACGCCATATAATTAAGGGTGGATAAAATACTCACCGCGGATTTTCTGTTTCTGGTTTGCGGTAGAGTGTCTCTCTTGCCATCAATGCCACCAACATTCCCGCCGATGCAGCACCAGCAGCCAAAAAGAAGGTGTTATCCACGGCATTTCCCGACAATAGATAACCCGCTGTGATGGAACCGATAGCCGCCCCCATGCTTATGGTCGAGTTTACCAATCCAATGCCCCTGCGAGGGCAGTTTGCAAAGAGCAGTTGGCAGAGAGCAGTTGGCAAAGGCAGAGGGCAGTTGGCAAAGAGCAGTTGGCAAAAGGCAAAACCTTGCCAACTGCCAACTGCTACTGCCAACTACCTCTGCCACCCCTCTATTACCAGAAACACAATCCTCCCCGCCTCCCCATATC
>JAWOHM010000009.1:0-4836 GCA_046485165.1 Thermoplasmata archaeon | reverse complement strand
ATAGAGTGGATTGGCATTGCGGGCACGAAGAAATCCAGCCAGGCCACTGTCTTTTAGATGGTCGTTATCGTAAAATCCACTGTAGCTGTCTATCGCCGGGTCCATGGCATTTCTGAAAATTACTTCAACCCTTTTTGTATCAAGATCAGGGTGCAACTCTGCTCCCCACGTCTCCTGCACACAATGGTCCGGCCAAAGTATCTGTTCCGTTCCATGCCATTCAATCCTGTCCAGCGGTTTCTTGTTTTTATGATTGGACGCGAAGCTGACATGATCTGCAGGGTGCCAGTCCTGTGTGGCAACTACAAGATCAAATTTTTCCTGTATACTATTGATGATTGGAATTATCTGATCACCTTCAGGCACTTCCAATGCACCGCCTGGCACAAAATCATTTTGCAGATCTACCGAAGCACGGCACGCCCCTCTGATGCGGCTGGCTGTAGCCACATTGTGGGCAGACACATGTCCCGCCCAGTCCCTGTCCTGTGCCGCCTCCGCGGCCCATTCCACCGCTGTTGCCGCGTCCGCCTCTGTTTCCCTGCATGTTCATTTCCTCCTTGTCTCATCTATCTTCCTTATTATATCAAAGAATTCTTTCGATATCTGCGGATTCCCGTTCATCACTGCCGGGTTTCCTGAGTCTCCCGATAGTACCATCTCCGGGTATATGGGGATTCTTCCGAGGAAAGGCACGCCCATGTCGAGTGCCGCTCTTTCGCCACCGCCAGTTTTGAACAGGTCTATGTTCTTCCCGCAATGGGGGCAGACCATCCCGCTCATGTTCTCGATGATGCCGAGCACATTCATGTTAAGCTGCCTTGCGAAATTCACCGATTTCCTCGAGTCTAGAAGCGCAACATCCTGCGGTGTCGTTACGATTATGGCGCTCGCCCTCGGTATCTGCTGGGCTATGCTGAGGGACTCATCGCCCGTTCCCGGCGGAAGGTCGATAATCAGATAATCCAGTTTTCCCCAGACGGCTTGCCCGAGGAACTGGTTGATGACCTGCATCTTCATGGGCCCGCGCCATATCACCGGGGAATCCGGGTCGCTCAGCAGAAATGCCGTGGATATGACCGAGATTCCGTTCTTGGACTTGGCCGGAACTATCGCCTCGCCCTCCGCGTTCAGTTTCGCGTCTTCCATGCCCAGCATCTTCGGGACATTCGGCCCGGTGAAATCAGAATCAAGTATCCCGACGGATTTTCCGTTTGCCTGAAGGTTGGATGCCAAGTTCACCGACACGGTGGTCTTTCCCACGCCTCCCTTGCCGCTCATTACGGCAATGATAGTCTCAACCTCTCTCAGATTCTCATCGATCATTTTCCGAGATTCATTCGGGCCAGTCATATGCTCATCTTCATAATAAAAAGTGGAGAAGTTGGCTACTTCTTCTCCTTCGCCAGCTCCTTCATCCTTGCTTTAACATCGGCAAGTTCCGCCTCCAGGTCCTTGACCAGGTTATCCAGGAACGCCTTCTCCTCGTCGGGCGATGGCTCCCTGTAGACCGGCACTGCCCTGGCCGGGTAGTCGGGCGGCTCGAAAGCCGGGCCGTATCCGAAACCGCGGCCGTTGCCCCTGCCGAAACCCCGGCCAAAGCCCCGCCCACGGCCCATTCCACGGCCGTAGCCCATTCCAAAACCGCGTCCCCCTATCGGGTTCGCGTATCCTGGACGATCGTATCCTGCGCAGTATCCGGCCCTTCGGCCGGTCATCGGTCCCTGTCCCCAGGGCCCTGTTCCGTCTCCGTATGGCATGTTTCTTTCCTCCTGTCCTCGTATGCGCCGGCGACCGAGTAGGCGCCGCCCCCGATGCGTATGGCCTGTCCGTTGACCAGTGCATGAGCCACCTTCCTTCTTGCGCTCATCAGGTCATTCCACAGCGTCCGCCGGGATATTCCCATGCGTATGGCTGCTTCTTCCTGTGTCAGATTCTCGAGGTCCACAAGTCTCAGGGTTTCCACCTCCTCAACCGTGAGCTCAATCACCTGGAGGGTCCTCAACGGAACCCCCGCCGGCTTGAAGTACTGCACCTCTGGCACGTCCGTGACCCATCTTGGGCATCTCTGCCTGCCGCGTCGTCCTCGCATGTTATTGCCTATATGCGAAGAAGTATATAAATTTATCGCACATATGCGCAATAAATGCTCAACACGCCCGCCACTGAGCCAAGCACATAATAACATCTCGAGGAGAAAGAATAATATGCCTTGAATCCAATTGGGTTACATAAGCCGGGGCAGGAGAAGGAAAGGAGCCGCATTGAATGGTCACGCCAAAGCCAAGGGAAGTGGATTTGATTGGCCGCGAGGGCGAATTGAACAGAGTCAGATTATTTCAAGAAAGAGCCATATCCGGAAAAGGTTCCACCATCCTGATTTCGGGCGAGGCCGGTATCGGCAAGACACGATTCCTTGAAGAGATAAGGGGCCATGCCGCGTCATCACAATTCAAGATATTGTACGGTGCCGCGTCATCCGACACGCTACGTCCGTTTCTGGTGTTCTCCAAGGCAATGGAAGATGATATGGGCCAAAGGCTGTTTGATGACCATGAGTACGCCTCATTCACCGAAATTTTTTCAATGGACGGTTCCGGTTCATTGATAGCGAAAACAAAATCAGACGGGGCAGGATTGGATGCAGACACTGTTGCGGCAATATTGTCCGCGGTGCAGAGCTTCGTGAGGGATTCCTTCGATATGGCGGGCCAGAACCCTTCAGACCTGGGCCGCCTGGAGTACGGGGACATGAAGATACTCATCGAGCGCGGAAAGAACCTGCTCGTAACGGCTGTCCTCACGGGTTCGGAACATCCCGACATGAAAGCGTCCCTGAAACGCATATTGGCCGAGATCGAGGACTCGCACGGAGAAATGCTTGGGAATCGACCCGGGGACATGGCGAATGCAATTGCGATTCAGAATTGCCTTTCGCGGCTTGCAGAAACCAGGTTCCTAGTGCCCAGGGATTTGAAGGGGCTGAACCTTGAAAGTGAGAGGACGAGGATTGCATCCGGGGTATTGGAGTTCTTGACAGACCTGGCAAAGAGAATCCCTGTCATGTTAGTACTGGAGGATATGCATTGGGCCGATGAATCCTCGCTTTTTGTTCTCAGATACCTGGCAAGGAACCTCGCGGGAAAGAGAATTCTCATACTGGCGACACTGAGGCCGGGTGAAGGCGAGGCCCTGGGGTCCACAATGGATTCTATGAACGCGGAAGGTACGTTCGTTGAAATCTGCCTTGGAAAATTGGAGGGGAATTCCATAGCCTCTTTTCTGAACAGTTTGTACTCGCCGAACAGCTTTCCTCCCGTTTTGTCTGAGCATATCGCCGAACGCTGCCAGGGCAACCCTTTCTTCATGGCGGAGGTGCTGAGGCAGATGGTTGTGGACGGCAGCATAGAGAGGCATAACGGCATGTACTCTCTTGTGCGCGAAGACTATTCTATCCCGGACACGGTGGAGGGAATGGTCCGCCGAAGGCTAGAGGCCTTTGAAACCGATTCTATTGCCATGGCCGAGTACTGTTCTTGCATAGGGCAGCATTTTGAGACCAATGCCGCCCTCTCGATGCCCACCCTGGGGGAATCGGAAGCAGTCCTGGAAAAGATTCAAAGAGCCAGATTGATATTGCGTCACAACGGCAATGCGGAATTCTCACACAGCATCTTCCGGGATGTGATTTATGGGGACATCGCGCCAAGATGGAAGTCCGCGTATCACAAGAGCATAGGCGACTATTACGAGTCCGCTTATTTTGGACAAGAGAATTCCGTAATCTATGAACTTGCCCATCATTATTCCCGGTCGAGAGAGCATCAGAAATCCTATGAATATTGCCGGAGGGCGGCCGAGAAGGCAGAATCCTCCTATGCCACTGAGCAGGCGATCCAATTCTACGACCTTATGTTGTCCATAATCCGTTATACAAAAGAACTGGACATCAAGCATAAAGAGATAGAGTTGCTCCTGAAGAAGGGTCATTTGCTCAAGTTCGCAGGGGAATGGGAGAAAGCGGAATCCATATACAAAAAGTGCCTAACCCTCTCACAAGAGCGCGACATAAGGAAATTGGTGGCTGAGGCCCAATATTCCATCGGCTCGCTGATGATAGATATGAGCCAATACAAGAGGGCCTTTGAAGGAGCAGAGTGTGCGCTGAATATCTTTCGGGAAATCAATGACAGCGACGGCAAGGCCAGGTCCCTTTCAACTATGGGGAGCGCCCATTATCACCAGGGAGAATACGAACTGGCGCTTGGCTTTTACACGGAGAGCAAAAAGTTGCACATTTCCAACAACAATCGAGAAGGAAACTGCTATGTCGAGGGGAACATTGGCACCTTGCTTTATCGCCAGGGCAAGCTTGACGAGGCGCTTTCCAAATTCGAGGATATGCTGGACATAGCCCAATCTCTCAGGAACAAGGTTCTGATATCCCGCGCAATAGGAAACAAGGGTTTCGTCCATTACAGCAAGGGCAATCATGCCGAAGCCATGGATTGCTATGGAAAGCAATTGGCTATGGCCGAGAAGATGGGGGACCGCATAGGCATGAGCCGTGCCATCAACAACATGGGAATAATCCATTTTTCCCAAAGGGACAACCTGAATGCCATGGAATGCTACAAACGCGACCTCGCCATATCAGAGGAGCTGGGCGATAAGAGGGGCATTAGCATAACGCTGAGCAATATCGGCCTTGTGTTGGAGAACTTGGGAAAATATGAAGAAGCACTCGAACATCACCAAAGGTCCATTGCCATGTCCAAACAGATTGTCGGCGGCGGCATCGATGCAGCCCGCTACCACGACTACGCCGTGCCGATC
>JAWOHM010000113.1:0-2798 GCA_046485165.1 Thermoplasmata archaeon | reverse complement strand
TGTGCGGGAAGCGCGCCTCCGACCTTTGCATAGACCCGGTTTCTGGGGTGATGATGAAGTTGGCAATCGACCGCTCCGAATCCATAAAAGCCGATGAACTCGCCCTGCTCCAGGTCTGCTGCTCCACCCCGGATGTCTACACTCTTTACCTCCGCAAGCAGGACATGGAATGGGTCCCGGCCCTGGCGCAGGAGCATCGCGATGCATTTCTCATGGATGTCCCCGAGGAATCCACAGAGGAGCATGACATGTTCCTCTCCACGCTCAAGACTGCCAGCCTCCTCCAGCACTGGATGACCGAGGTACCGGAGAGCATGATAGTCGAGAAGTTCGGCGTGGGCCCGGGGGATGTCAGGAACAGGGTGGAGAGCGCCGAGTGGATGCTGTACTCCATGAGGGAACTGGCCAGGTTGTTCGGCAGCCCGGTGACCGCCATGCTCAACCCCCTCGTGCTCAGGGTGCGTTACGGGATAAAGGAAGAATTGCTGCCACTGGCCAGCCTGAAGAATGTCGGCAGGAAAAGGGCAAGGACATTGTACGGCGCAGGCATCACCAGCATCGCGAAGATACTTGAAATTGATTTCAGGGACCTGGACGCGCTCCCCGGAATCGGGCCGCAACTGGCATCCGGCCTGAAAGAGCAGGCCAGAAAATCGGCCTGATGCCTCACTGAACATGCCTCGCCTGGATGCCACGACCTTAAGGTCTGTGGATGAAAGGCGACGAAAAGGCATTCAAAGCCATTCAAAAGGCGAGGATTGTTTAGTTTAGGCTCCCCATCATTATCTTCATGTTTATGACAAACAGGAAGTAAGCTGGATGACCCACATTAATCACCCAGTATGTCATTCAGCATGAAACGGATGAGGCTGCCCCCAGCTTTAGCTGTGGGAGCCTCAATCTTTGGCTGCGCGCTTCCGCCTTTCCTTGGCTGTGAAGCCCGTTGCCCTTTCCAAGAACTGGTTGTACATGCGAATCGTGTCGGAGGCGGTTTTATCGTCGACCTTCGTGTTCATCTTTGTCTCGACGCAGAGCGTTGTCTTCCCGGCGATCCACGCGGCAATGCTTTCCATGGCGCCGAAGCCGGATACCAGTTTATCCCCTTCCTTCTTAACGGAACCGAAGATATCCTTCATCAGTGTTTCCAGTTTGTCCCCGTCAATATTCTCGAAATGGCCGCGCTTGATGTCGTATTCGTTCATGTTATCGGGACAGGAAATGCAACACCATTTAATTTAAGTTTCCGTCGATTCGCCCGCCCAACCCGATATATCAACCTTTTTGTGAATCTTTATATATACTTTTTCATAAAAACATTGTTAAAATGTTAACAACACCAGCTTCCTGTTTTCCACATAAACCCTCGCGAAAGTTTGCTGTTGCGGATTGCCAGACATAAGATTTTATATATTAGAAATCCCTTATCATCATTCATGAACGGTGCCAAAACGTCCCGGGGGGCGGATGCGCAGTTCGACGAGATGGTCGAAGGCGCGAAGAATGCCCTCAGCACGGTACTTTGCCTGAAGAAGGGCGAGGACATGCTCATAGTTCTTGATGACAGCAAGAAAGAGATTGGCATGGCGTTCGAGAAGGGTGCCAGGGTCCTGGGGGCCAACACCCATATATACTCGCTCTCCAAGCACGTGAGGCCCATACTCGAAATCCCGACCGACCTTTCCGAGATGTTCAAGGATTACAAGGTGATAGTCAACACTTTCGGCTCCGATTCCAGGGAGACCCCGTTCCGCGTAAAATTGCTTTACGAGGAGATACAGTTCAACGCAAGGGTGGGCCATGCACCCGGCATAACGACCAGCATGATGATGGAAGGCCCCATGAAAGTGGATTATTCCCTCATTGTGAAACAGGCGGAGCATCTCATGGGTGTCTTCAAGGGCGTTGAAAGGGTCCGCATCACCGCGCCTGCCGGCACCGACATCACTCTGGAACTCGGAAGGCGCCTATGGCAGACAGACGTCAAGATCAAGGAAGGCGATTTCGGCAACCTGCCCGCCGGAGAGGTGTGGTGCGCCCCGGTCGAGGATGGCGCCAACGGCACGCTGGTCATAGACGGCAGCATCGGAGACCTCGGCAATGTCCCCAGCCCCCTGACGCTCCGGGTCAAGGCAGGCCGGCTGGTGGCGGTGGAATGCGCCGACAAAGCATTTGCCAAAGAGGTCGAGGAACTCTCGAACGTGGATGCCATGGCATGCATAATCGGCGAGCTCGGAATCGGCCTGAACCCGGGCGCCAGGATAGTCGGCGTGATGCTGGAGGACGAGAAGGCCAGCGAGACGTCCCATGTCGCGTTCGGGAACAACCTGGACATGGACGGCGGCAACAACAACTCAAAGACGCACCGCGACTATCTGTTCTACAAACCGACCATCGTTGCGACATACTCGGACGGTTCGACAAAAACGATTTTGAAAAATGGAAAGATTGTTTGCTGAGCCACATTTTCCCGCGGGTCATTCTCATCGCAACTTGTGGCCGCATTTCCTGCAGAATTTATCGGCAGAAGTGAATTCGGCGCCGCACCCCGGGCATTCCTGGGCAATGGCCAGGTTCTGGCCGCACTCTCTGCAGAATGCATCATCTTCCGCGATCTCCGAATCGCATCCGGGGCATACCAGCACCTCAACAACCTCTTCGCCCGCACGGGGGTGCTTCTCCTCAGCTATGAGTGTGAGCGTTCCGGAGTCCAGAAGTCTTTCGGCCTTTATCGAAAGGCTCAGGGCTTTTGTGTAATCCTCCCTCTTGAAGTGGCTCACCGCATCGGAATAGAAATTGTA
>JAWOHM010000013.1:0-4235 GCA_046485165.1 Thermoplasmata archaeon | reverse complement strand
GGCTGGCGTTATTGCCTCTAAGGTATTGCCTGCGTGATTCGGGGCTGGAAGTTTACCCACACCAGTTGCATGCCTGAACAATCGAAATCGCAAGGCTTCGATTTACTTTGGTTGCATAAGTACGGCATGCAACGACCTATCACGTTTACGGCCCTGCGCTTTCATCCAGCCCATGAATGGGGCTGGCGTTCAGCTTGGTGTGGCCGTAAATTTGTTAATTTTAGATTTATTAATTGTTGCTTCTCAAATGTATTTTCGTCAATTATCAAATTGAAAATCATTGAATTACCAAATCGTTAACGCCTCATTTTCCTTTTTCTGGGTTTGGGCTTTTCGCCTTTCCTCTTCTTTGAGAATTTCGCATTGCCACCTCCGCCCCCCCTGAGGAAGAAAAACGCGATGCCCAATCCGACAGCCAATGCTATTATCGTCACAATTGAGGATGTCAGCGTGAAGTTGTCGGTCCATGAGGGGGGCTGTGTCGTGTTGTCCGTGGTATCTGGAGGTGGCACTGGGTCGTCAGGAACCGTCGGGTCATCCGGCGTCTCCGTGTCGGCGTCTTCCGGCCCATCAGCAGATGTTGCAGATACAGAGATGCGATTGATGTCGAGGACATCGATGGTGCATTCACCCTTGTATTTCAGGAATGCCACATCTATGTAACGTGCCGGTGTTGGAGATGATGTGCCGCTGAAAACCGCTTCGTCGTCGATGTAGAACGAAATGTTCTGGCCGGACCTGGCCAATCGAATATCCTTATCGTAGAAATTAGAGTATTGGAAAGATGCCCCGGACCTGAATATTGGGTCTGAAAAGGAGGAGCCGTAAAGGGCAATCTCCGCCTTGTTGCTGGTAGCCAGGACGTCGCTCCACCCGAAGGAGAATAGTTGAATGCCGGAGTTATTCAGGAGCCGTATCATCAAACGGCTTATCAAGCGTTCCTGGGCGATGCAGCGGAACTGGGCTGCGACATCGAAATCCCCGAACTCCGATAGCTGCGTCCTGATGAATGGGCCGTGCCAGTCCTCGGAATAATCACCAGTGTAGGATAAGGCGTGCAGGGTGCCTTCGGGCCGTATGCCAACCTTCCCTATGCCGCCTTCGGTCCACCGCGGGTCTATGCCGGGACCGGAAAAGTCATCTGCCCAGGAATCGGCCATGACAGATTCGGAGGCAATGGCCAGATTGGCGACAAGCAATAATATTATCACGATGACAACGCCGCCTGGCCGGATGAATTCTTTCCTCATTTCGATGCACCGTTCTATTAATCCATATTATGGGCATCCAATTATTAAACCTTTGTGAAACTTTGTAAGAATGAGGGCTCCCCACGGCTAAAGCCGGGGGTATCCCTTTCAGTTGTCACCTTGAATTTCGTGATTTCATATTGTTAAGAACTCATTCAGGTTGAGTCCATATTGATGAAATTACAGGATTGCTGGGGGAGCCCTTAATTGAACCATTCCGCCTTTCATCCGCAAATTTAAAAATTGCGGTATCCAGGCGGACATGTTCAATGAAAAAAGAAATGGAATAAATTGAAAAGGGAGAGGGGGACTGGCCCCCTCTCATTTCACGTTTTACTGAATCTCTTCCTCAGCTGGCGGTTCCTCCGGTGCCGGTGTTTCCTCCGGTGCCGGTTCCGCTGGCGGTTCCTCCGGGGGTGCCGGGGGGGTTTCCCCTGCGACTGGTGCGGGCGCTGCGGGCTCCTTCTTGCCCCTAAGGAGGGACACAAGCAAGAGTATGGCCAGTACCACAATTATGACCAGAAGTATCCACCAGTTGTCCGCCATGAAATCAGCTTCGATATCCGTTGGTTCTGAATCAGACGAGGGGGCGTTTCTGGTTGTGAAAGAACTTGTGAATGGGTTGATAAGGCCGTTCCCCGAAACATCTGTGGCGTTTGTGGTTATGGAGAAGGAATAGGTGGTGTTGTAATTCAATGTGGCCAGATTTATCTTGACGTACCTGCTGTCCAAATCCCAGTCAAATCCTATCACGGTTGTTCCGGTTATGCTGAATGCGGCCTCGGCACTTGCCCTGTCCATTGGCTCATCGAATACAATTATCAGTGCCCAATTGAGCGGAACCTGTGTCAGGCTTTCGCCTGGCGCAACGACCAGAACCTTCGGCGGAGTGATGTCCACCACATTGACCCACGTTGTTGTGAATGCGCTGTTGCCCGCTGCGTCCGTGCAGGTCAGGGTGATTGTGTAGTTGCCGAGGGCTTGGAATCTGTAATCGAAGGAGGGGCCATACCTTATAACGTCGTTCAACCCGTCGTTGAAAGTCCATGTATAGGCGGTTACACCCATATTGTCCGAGCTTGCAGAGCCGTTCAAGGTCACAATGGTTCCTTGGGCGATGGTAATTCCCGGCCCTCCGTTCACGACAGGCGGGGTGATGTCTGCCACGGTGACGTTCATGTTGTCCGATGCCGAGTTTCCGGACGGGTCTGTGACCGTCAGCGTAACCAGGTAAACTCCCGGATTCGCAAAGGTGTAGGCGGGTGTGGCACCGTAAAGTGTCCTGGCTGTGCCATCATTGAACGTCCAAGTGTAGTTGTCTATTCCAGCTAGGTCGGTGCTTCCGGAGCCATCGAAGGTGACCAGGGCATCTTCGTTGACTGCCTGGTCCGGCCCTGCATCAGCCACCGGGCACACATTGTCAAGGATTGTGAGGACAAGCTCGTCTGTGTCCGTAAAGCCCTCCACATCTGTGACCGTCAAGGTTACATTGTAATCACCATAAGTGGTTAATGAATAATTCACCTTTTCACCATAGAGGGTGATATTTCCGATTGTCCAAGTCCAGTTCGCTATCCCCAAATCATCCGTCGATGCCGAGCCGTCGAGTGTGAAATTTGCCCCCGCGTCCATGGATTGGTTGCCTCCCGCATTCGCAACGGGCGGATCACTCACATAATTCAGTTCCAGGATGACTTCTTTTGTTCCATCAATTGTTGCGGAAGTGGAGCCTGTGACCGTGTCAAATGTGGCGCTTATGAAATGGTCCGTGTATGGGGTCAATCCGCCATAATACTGGAAGTACTCATCCACCACAATGTTGCGCATGTACCCATCATCGTCCGTGGTGCCCACGGCTACGACGACCCCGTTAACGTCCCTTACCTCCACATCGGCATTTGGCAGGCCGAAACCTGTCCCTTGCTGGACCACCTTCAGATGCATGTACCATTTGACATGAAGCCTGGAAGAGTCGCCCTGAATGATTGTGGTGCCCACTGCGCAGTCCATGCCGAATTCCGTGAATATGACCGTTTCTATGCCTGCCAACCCATTCATAAAGGCAGGTCCGGAAATGTCAGTCCCGCCCACACCGGCCTCAAGTGCCGAGACATTCGTGAAGAGGCCTTCGGTGCCTGAGATTATCCGGAAGTGGTCGCCGAACCAAGTGCATTGGGCGCCGGTGAAGCCGGCCAAAACCAGAGCCGTTGTTATGTTTGTTGCGACATCGTCCATTGATGCCACGTAAGAGAAATTCACAGGCCCGACGTTCTGGAAGGCCCCGTCAATCCATATCCCGAAGGTTCCGTTGGTTATGTTGGCCCAAGTGGGTATATCGGTCAAGCCCGCAACGCCGCAGTTCATGAATGCGATGTGTGACGAGCCGGCCATGCCGGAGATGTCGGTTCCCAGGCCGCCGCTGTGCGTACCAAGGTTCGCTATCGAGGAGGAGAAGCCAAACGTTCCCGAACTGATGACGAACCGGCCGCCGTCCCACCCGCATGATGCATTCACGAATCCGTCCGACGTGTCTGCGTTGTTTATCGCGGTCTGGATTATGGCGGCGAATGCGTCCATGCTGTCGGGTGCTGCAGTGAAGTTCATGCCTTCCACATCGCGCGTGATGCCGTCAATGGTTATCCTGAATGAGCCGTTAGATACGGTTTTCCATATCGAGAAGGTGGTTTCCGCTGCAGAGCCGCCGAAAAGGTATGCATGGTCCGCTTCGATGCTGACCTTGCTCTTGTCGAATGTGGTGTTCAGCAGCGTGACGTTGGAGCCGGGCAATCCTTCATGGGGGAGTTCTATCTCGAACTCGCTGTCTGGATTGCTCAGCACCGAGTCGTTCACGTCCAGATTGGCGTTGAAGCTGTAGATTGCGCTTCCCAAACTGGGAAGGTCCCCGTTCGGGTTGCCGCCGTTCCCGGGCCGTGGAAAAGAGATTCGTCGACGGCGGTTTCTCCGTTGCCGAGAGCAAGGGCAGCG
>JAWOHM010000005.1:0-2621 GCA_046485165.1 Thermoplasmata archaeon | reverse complement strand
ACGAGACCTGGGTGTACGATGCGGTTGCGGACCAATGGGAGCAGAAGTTCCCATCAATAAAACCGTCCGCCAGACTCAGGCATGGCATGGCATACGACCCTATTTCCAAGCGGACGCTCATGTTCGGAGGCAATGCCGGAGGCACATTGAGCGGCGAGACCTGGGCCTATGACCTCCTGAACAACAAATGGACGGACCTGTTCCCCGGAAGAAGGCCGGCCGAGAGGACATTCTCCGAGATGGCCTATGCGTCCAAGCATGGGCTGGCGGTGCTGTTCGGGGGGGATTACACTTTAGGCCTCAATGACACCTGGCATCTCCTTCCCGGAACGCCCTGGAACGGCAACGTGGTCGACCCGGCGAAGTACACCAACGGAGAGAATTTCACCGCTGTCACATGGAACAACGCCGGCACTGACGCGTTCTTTGTAGGCCACAATTCAACCCATGCCGTTCTTTACACATATTACCACGGAAGCGATTACATCGCAATCGTCCCTGGGACTGGCGATGTCTTTGCCGGCCACGAGTTATATGCGGCGACCTGCAAGCCAAAAACAAGGACTGGCGAACTCGCAATACTGGGCGCAAGTTCCTTCAAGGTCATGCCCATGATGTTCGATTCAAGCACAATGTTAACAGTGAATGTCGATTTCCCTCATATTTTCGATATTGATTTCAGGGAGCAATCCACGGGGCTTTCCATGGTTTACCAGCAGGTGGATGTCAACAAGAATTACACATTCTTCATCGAAGGCAATTACACCATCGGCGGGGTGGACATGTGGAATGCCGTTAACATCACTATCGATGCATGGTTTGACGAGGGCAGGGTCGGAACAGGCTCGGCGCCAGAAGGCAGTTGGTCCACCGAATACAACAGGACCAGGCAATTCCGCATAACACGGTATTCCGGAGTGACAACGCTGGATTATCCATCCGCCCCGGAATTCATCCTCCAGGACACCTGGGCGGACCCAACAACCTATGCGGGCGGCCGGCACAGGATATACATCAACATCACGTTCGGCAACCAGACCAGGGCTGCGGGCGGTGCCTTGACCCCGCCGGCAATGGACGACATCTGGAACATCACCAGGGCGTTCAACAACTCAAACAGCTGGGATTTCAAGGTTCGGCTGGAGGACCATACCTACACAGATGCCTTCGCCGAGGCCTACGGCGAGTTCGGCGTGAAGAAGAATGTGGCGATTTCCGTAACCGGGAATCCTTCGGGCTCCGCCCCACCCGGGACCGAGAACAAGCTGATGGACGTCAATAGTCGGATAACCTATTCGGCCAATACCGCGTACTGGGTGAATGTCTCCATACCGCATCTCACCGGGCCGGCCGGCCAGATAGGCGCGGGCAACGTGAGCGTCCGGAACATCCACCTGGCTGCCAACGCAACCAACTCCTACATCCCGGCCCAGACCAATTTCCCAGCCGCTCCAGACACGGAGATGAACATCTGGGGCAGGAATGCGACCTATGCGGCAGCGCCATGCAACGGTTCGGTCTCTGCGGGGCCCTGGGTCACGAATTTTAATTCCGGTGGCCTCGGACCCGGCTATGAGGCATACACCGAACTGCAGTGGTGGGTCACGGTGATGGCAAGCGTTTCCGAGGGTGTCTACACCGCACAAATCACCGTGACAATCCGTTCTTAAAGTTGGCGTTGCTTTAATGAAACCTCGCCCCCGCACACGCATGTCATAAATTATATATAGAAACCCGCCCTTACGCTATTCAACAGAATCTTTAACGGGAGGGTTTGTAGTGGACCTTAAAAAATTGTCTACGTGCATGATAGCCATCATGCTTGTGAGCGTGGGATTCGGAATGCTGTTGGCAGACAACACGAAAGCGGCATTCATAGAACAGCTGTCCAACAACGGACTTAGCAGCACATTCGTTCCCCAGGACACTGCCTGGAACGAGGCCGGAACTTTGGCCGTGGTCGTGGGGTATGACACCAACCCATCGCTGCCCAATGCCTATGCATACTGGCCTGTCAACGACACATACACGCCGCTGAACAATTCCGGGTACAACTCACAGAAACTCAGTGCCGTGGATTACTTCAGCGAGCCGATTTACGGCTGGGCCTTCGGCGGCACCCGCCGTTCAGATAGCGAGGTTTCAGGCCTGGCGTCAAACCCCTCCCCGACGCCGAATCTCGAATTTTTGCCCTGGTCCGATGACATGGAGAACATGACTGCTGAGTGGTCAACGGTGGATTTGACCGGCGCGGGCGCTCCGTGGCATCTTGACACATGGTCATATCACAGCCCCTCATACAGCTGGGTTTCGGCATTCGACTACTCCGGCGATTACGACGCCGAAGGCGTGGCCCTGAATACCATACTCTGGACTCCCGCCCTGGACTTCTTTTCTTATGATTCGGACACGGTCGAGATTTCCTTTTATGAGAGATACAGCACGGAATCCGGAATGGATTATCTGAACATCGTGTACTCAACGAACGGCGGAGGCAGCTACAACTGGCTCCCCGAAAGAAATAACATGGCAAGCGGCTCGAATGACAATTGGCCAGATTGGGACTCAGTCACATACACCATTCCCGGGCCATACACGAGCAATATGAAAATAGGATTCCA
>JAWOHM010000066.1:0-5083 GCA_046485165.1 Thermoplasmata archaeon | reverse complement strand
GTTCGGCGGTGAACGACCGGGGCCCACCTGGCTCTGGCGCGGTCAGACTGATCCGAACCTGCTCCCTACTCAGCTTCCTGCGTTTCGTGTAGTTCAGATGAAGCGGCTGGCCGGCTCCGTCCTGGAGTCCGGGCGCATCGGCCTCCTGATACTGGACCCGCACGGCGAGTACATGGACGGCGGCAAGGAAGGGCTGAAGGGGCTGATGCACCACCCTGACGCCGGCAACCTGGAGATGTATGTGACCAGGGAATGCGAGGGGAACGCTTCCACCGTGAGGATATCCACCTCAGAGATAAAGGTCCAGGATGTGGAGAACCTGTGGCCTTTCACGGAACCGCAGAAGGAGTTCCTGAACGCGGTCAGCGGCAGGGACAGGGATGACTGGATAAATTACATACTGGACAATGAAGCCGGCACGATGTTCGCGGACTTCAATGAGCATTACAATGAATTATCCATTGCGGTCGTGAAGAGAAGGGTCGGCACGCTGGAGAGGTCCTCTTTCATAACCAGGGACCCCCGAATATCCATGACCAGGACGATAATCGAACAGCTGCACGGCGGGAAGGTTGTCCTTGTTGACCTGGCAGGCGTGAACGAGAAGGAGGAGCTTCTGGTCAGCAGCGTTCTGGCAAGGGCGGTGTTCAGGAAGAACCAGGAGCTTTTCAAGAGCAAAGCGGATTTCAAGGCCATTCCGCCGACGCTCATAGCCCTGGAGGAGGCGCAGCGCGTGTTCAACCGGGCCTGGGGCGGCATATTCCCCCAGATAGCCAGGGAGGGGAGGAAGTTCAAGACAGGATTATGCGCCATCAGCCAGCAGCCGAAGCTGATAGACAATGAGGTGATTTCGCAGTTCAACACCCTGGTGATACTGGGCCTTGCGGACCGGCAGGACCGCGAGAGGCTGACCAGTTCGGCCAGGCAGGACATCTCGAAGCTGGACTACGAGATTCAGACGCTCATGACCGGAGAGGGCCTGGTCACCGGCCCCAAGACGCCTTTCGCTTTGCCGCTGAAGGTGGACCTGTACGAGGACTACCTCGGGGCGCTGGGCAAGAAACCGGGAAAGAAAAGGAAGCCTGTGGACCCGGGCTTCTTCTAGGAGGACGGATGAAGGTATTTCACCTGGCAGACACGCACATAGGCTATTCCGCCTACAACAAGCTGGATGAGAACGGAATCAACCAGAGGGAGACGGACGTCTGCAACGCCTTTGCCCGGATAGTGGACATCGCCGTGAGCGAGAAGCCGGACCTGGTCCTGCATTCCGGCGACCTGTTCGACACGGTCCGGCCGAGCAATCGGGCCATAAGCTTCGTGGTGGGCCAGCTGTTGAAACTGTCATCTGCCGGAATTCCTGCAGTCATCATCTCGGGCAACCACTCCACGCCAAGGCTGAGAGAGACTGGCAGCGTGTTCAAGGTCTTCGAGCATATCGAGGGAATTCACCTTGCCTATGACGGCACCCGCAGGGAATTCGAGTTCGGGGATGTGAAGGTCCATGCCCTGCCCCATTCCGCTGACAGGGAGCTGTTCGACCGGGAGATGGCAGCCATGGCGCCGGACAGGGATTTCGGTGTGAACATCGCAATGCTTCACGCAGCCATCGCCGGCATGAGCGTCTTCAGGATGAACGAGTTCAACGAGCTCATGGCCAGCACCGGGCAGCTCGACAGGGGATTCGATTACGTGGCACTTGGCCATTATCACGAGCACTGCGAGGTCGCTCCCGGCATGGCCTATGCCGGCTCCACAGAGCGGTTCGGCTTCGGGGAGGTCGGACAGCAAAAGGGCTTCGTGGAACTGAACACCGGTACGGGCAAGCGGAAATTCAGGAAGATGGATGCCAGGAGGATGCTGGACCTTGATGCCATCGACTGCACTGGAATGAAGGCCGATGATGTCGAGAAGATTGTGCGCGACAACCTGGAATCGGCCGATATCGCCGACGCCATCATTCGCCAGAAGCTGCAGGACATCGACCGCAAGGTGCTGGGGCAGCTGGATACGGAATCCATTCGCAGGATTGCGAGGGACGCGCTTCATTTCGAGCTCAGGCCTTCGACCAGGGAATCCGGCCAAAAGATTGCGACCTCGGATGCGGCATTCGACTCTCTGGAGAGGGAATTCATGGCATACATGGCAAAAGCCGCCATCGATGGGGCGGATGCGAAAACGATTGAAAACCTGGGATTGCGATACCTGGCATCAGGGGGCGATGAAGAATGAGGCTTCGCACCATCCAGCTCCAGAATTACCGGCGGTACAAATCAGCAGAGCTTGAGTTCCCTGACGGCCTCGTTTCAGTTACCGGCCCGAATGGTTCGGGGAAATCCACGCTCCTTGAGGCAATGGCCTGGGCGCTGTTCGGAAACCAGGCCGAGATAGTGCGCACAGACAAGGAGAGCATCAAGCGGCAGGGTGCCCAGCACACCGAACAATGCATGGCCAGGATAGAGTTCGATTTCGAGGACGAGAGTTACATCGTTGAGCGCACCATGAAAGGGAAGAACCTGACAATGAACGCGATACTGTATGCCGGAGGCACGATACTGGCCCGGGGAACCGAGGAAGTGTCCGAGGCCATCGTGAAGCTTTTCGGCATGGACCACAAGGCCTTTTTCATTTCCGTGTTCGCGCGCCAGAAGGAGCTGAGCGCTCTCACCAGCCTGCCGAAGGGAGAGCGCAAGAAGATGGTGCTCCGCCTCCTGGGGATAGAGAATGTGGACGATGCGATAAAGCGCATCAGGGAGGATGCGAGACTGGCCGGGGATGCTATCCAGAACGCCAGGGACGAACTCGTGGCCCCTGACGGCAGCTCCAGGGCAGACAAGATGAGAGAGGAGTTGCAGGGCATAATTCTCCGGGAGGGAAAATTGGCCAAATCGAAATCCGAAACAGCGGCCGAGCTGGAAAAGATTGAAAGCATCCATGAGAAACTGAGGAAAGACCTGGCAGGACAGGAAAAATTGGCCAGAACGCGGGATTCCTTGCTGTCGAAGAAATCCGCCAGCGATGCAAAGCTCGGAGAACTGGAGAAACAGCTGGAAGCTTTGAAAAAGGATTTGATGACGGTAGAATCCATCGAGAAGGAGTTCAGGGCCGCGGAGGCGAAGGCCGAAAAGGCATCGAAGGACCTGGAATCAATCCTTGAAAAGAAGCGGGATGCGATGAAGGAGCGCGATTCCATCGGCTCGGAAATTGCCACATTGAAGGCAGGATTCAGGCAGCTTGAGAAGGAAATCAAGGAAATTGAGGCGAACATGAAGGGCATTGCCAGCATGGGCCCCGATAGCGACTGCCCGACCTGCAAGCGAAAATTGGGAAAGACCTACGAGATGCTGCTGGCCTCATTCCAGGGGCAGATCGATGAGCGCCGGAAGGCGACCGCAGACAGAGAAATAAAACTTGCAGAGCAGCAGGAGAGCCTAAAGGCCTGCGATGCCAGGTCCGATGCGTTGGCCAAGCGCGAATCCATATTGCGGGAGAAGATGAAAGAGCATGATGTCCTGAAAGCCAGGGTGGAGAGGGCCCCCGCCCTCAGAAAGAAGCTGGCGGACACCGGGGAAAGACTTGATGAGGCCAGCAAGGAATCAGAGGATATCGGAAAAAATCTGTCGGAGATAAAATTCGACCAGAAGGAATACGACAAATCCAGGAAAGCGCTGGATGAACTCAGCCAGCAGATACGGGGCTCCGAGAGAGAGGTGATGTCGCTGGAGAAGGACCTTGCGCTCTCACAGGAGAAGCGGAGCTTCCAGAGCAGGGAGATTGAGCGACTTGAAATTCTCAAAGCCAGGTACGATGAGAAGAGGGAAGAGGCGGAGAACCTCGCTGCCCTCGAGGAGGTCATGGGCGAGTTCAGGAAGCATCTCATTTCAAGGATCCGGCCAGCCCTGGCGAGCATGTCCAGCGAGTTCATGGGCGTGCTGACCGACGGCAGGTACAACGAGATAGTCCTGAACGAGGATTACGAGATATCCATAAGGGATGCCGGTGAATACCATGACCTGGAAAGATTCTCTGGCGGGGAGAAGGACCTGGCCAACCTCTGCCTCAGGCTGGCAATATCCGATATAATTGCCACAAGGCACGGCACCAACAGCTTCGACCTGATAGTGCTGGACGAGATATTCGGCAGCCAGGACTCCAATCGGAAGCGGACCCTCCTCCAGGCGCTGAACGGCCTCAGCAACAGGTTTAAACAGATATTCCTCATCACCCATGTTGACGATATAAAGGAGTTGATGGGCAACGTGGTCCAAATCTCAGAGAATCCGGATGGCACAAGCGGCGCGGAGGTGGCCCGGTGAATAACCTGACCGCCAGGCCGGACCCTGCAAAGCCAGTCAAGCCAGTGACCTCGGCAGGCGGCGTCATCCTGAACAAGATGGGCCTGGTTCTCATATTGCGAAGAAAGACCGAAGGCACATGGGTGCTTCCGAAAGGCCGCGTGGAGCCCGGGGAGAGCCTCAGGCAGACAGCGCTCAGGGAAGTGGAGGAAGAGACCGGCCTGAAAGACATGAGGATAATGAGAGAGATCGGCCTGGTCAGGTATGTGTTCTTCTGGCGCCCTGACAATGTGAATTATAAGAAAACGGTGCATTATTTCCTCATGAGGCTGGAATCCGATGGGGAACCCGAGATGAAGCTGGAGCCCGATTTCGCCGAACACAACTGGATATCCATTGACGAAGCCTCCAAAATCCTCACCTTCGACAACGACCGGAGGATAGTCAGGGCGATAGGGAACAATTGATAAAAGGATGAGAAAAAAGCGCGAGGAGGGGGATTTTCAACGAAGCAGATGCATATCTTGCACGGATTGCACCTCGACGGACGATGTTGCTTCCTTATTTACCGTTCGTCTTCGATTTGAACCCCCGGGCTCAAAGAGCGCAGGATTGCTAATCCTGTGCTCTTTGAGCCCGGGGGATGCACAGATGC
The DNA here is from genome assembly GCA_046485165.1 of Thermoplasmata archaeon. Classification (GTDB taxonomy): domain Archaea; phylum Thermoplasmatota; class Thermoplasmata; order SG8-5; family SG8-5; genus UBA147. The sequence continues at coordinate 133 of JAWOHM010000066.1, read as the reverse complement.
GCGACGGCAGGCTGGAAGTCCACGCCTGCACGCAAGCGCCCGTGATGGACCTTGAGACCATTGCGGACATCCTGGCCATGGACCGCAAGGACATCAGGATCGTGCCGACAGCGGTGAGCGGCGGCTTCGGCTC
>JAWOHM010000064.1:0-5501 GCA_046485165.1 Thermoplasmata archaeon | reverse complement strand
CACCAAGGAACAGTTGCTGCGGGCGGTGGATTCCTTCCGCCACGTTGCCGCCTGAGCGCGGCTGCCACACGGGCCGCCAGCCACTGTTCCAGGACCCAGAGATGCCGATCCACAAGATTCTCGTCGTCGACGACTCGAAGACCGAATTGCATCACCTGTCCGACATCCTGGGCCGGCATGGCTACACCGTGCGCATCGAACAGCATGGCGTCATAGGCATCAGCGCAGACCAGCAGCCCGGGGTAGCGACGATAGCTGAACTCGCAGACCTCATGGTGGATGAGGGCACCTACACCCTCTATGTCAATCCGATTTACTCTGATGCATATATCCAGACTCTGAAGACCGAGATACAATCCAAGACTGGAAATGAAGTCCATGTCCTCAAGCTATATCTCATGCTGGGTCCCACCGATGATATGGATTACATCACCCAGATGGAGCAGAACCTTGAGAACCTGAAGAAGGGGCTGGTGGGCTGATGGGCGGAAAACCGGTGCTTGAGATTGAGAATCTCTCCATATCTAGGGGAAACGAGGTGATCGTAAGAAACGCGACATTCACAATCAACAGCGGCGAGTATGTAGGCATAATCGGCCCCAACGGCGGCGGAAAGACAACGCTTCTGCTGGGAATACTCGGGACCCTCAAGCCTGACAGCGGGTCCGTGAGATTGTTCGGCCAGGACCTGAAAAAATTTGATGCATGGGAGAGGATTGCCTATGTCTCCCAGAACGCCGTCAATTTCGACTCAAGCTTTCCCATGACCGTCCGGGAGATGGTGTCCCTGGGCAGGGTGGGCAGCCACAATCTCGGAAGGAAACTCACCGCCGAGGATTGGAAAGCGGTTGACGAGCACATAGCGCTGATGGGGCTGAACGACCTAGCAGACCGCAGAATTGGCCAGTTATCCGGCGGTCAAAAGCAGCGCGTCTTCGTCGCAAAGGCCATGGTGCGCAACCCCGAGATACTGTTCCTGGACGAACCAATCGCAGGCGTCGACCCGGAAACGCAGGAAGCATTCTACAAGAAGCTCAGCGACCTCAATGCCGCCAAGGGCATCACCATAATCATTGTCTCGCATGACCTCGCGGCGGTTTTCTGTCGCATGTCCAAGGTGCTTTGCGTGAGCCGCGATGTCAATGTATCAGAGATCGGGGAGAATTTCGAGCCAACAGAGATACTGCGCAAGGCATACGGCGAGCATTTCCATTTCGTGTATCACAAACACGAGTGCAAGGGGGAATTCCATGATTGATGTCCTTGCAATATTCAGCTACAAATTCTTCCAGAACGCTCTATTGGGCGGCATCATAACCTCGGCGGCATGCGCATGGGTCGGGCTTTTCCTCATCCTTCGCAGGGAGTCCATGCTCGGCGACGGGGTCGCGCACACGGCCTTCGGCGGGATTGCCATAGGCCTTCTGCTTGGCATATCTCCCTTGCTTACCGCCCTGGCGGTTTCCATAGTATCCGTTCTGGGCATATCCTACATGAGAAAGAAGGGGCTGGCCAACTCCGATGCAGCCATCGCGGTGATAATGGCCATGGGGTTCGCGCTGGGCCTCATAATAATATCCCTGGCAGGCGGGTTCAATGTGGAGTTGTTCAGCTATCTGTTCGGCTCCATACTCACCATCAGCACCCAGGACCTCATCCTGGTTACGGCGCTGGGCCTAATCACCATAGCATTCCTTGGGGTATTCTACAAGGAACTGCTGTCCATGACATTCGATGAGGATGCGGCCAGGATGAAGGGTATTCCGGTAAAGCCCATGTCCATTGTTTTCAACATACTGGTGGCCATGACCATAGTGCTGTCCATCAAGGTCATAGGCATAGTGCTCGTGACCGCCCTGATGGTGATACCCGGCCTTGCCGCGCTCCAGTTGAACCTCTCTTTCAGGCGCACGGTTGCGGCTTCGGTTGGATTTGGCGCCATGAGCACCTTCTTCGGGCTTGTCATATCTGCGCTATACAATGTCGCCACCAGCGGCGCCATAGTATTCACGGCGGCGGCCATATTTGCCTTCGTGGCTGCTTACAGGGGGCTGGGTAAGTGACCAAGGGCATCAACGGCACCAGGATAGTCTCGCTGAGCCTCAACGATGCCATGTTGAAGGAAATCGACATGGCTGCGGATACCATTGGCTACTCCAGCCGCTCCGAGCTTGTCCGCGATGCGGTCCGCGCCTTCCTCAAGGAGAAGGCGGAGGTTTCGAATCTCGTGGGCCACATTGACGGCATCATGCTGCTGGTCTACGGCCACGAGAGCGCGGCCAAGGTCTCGGAAGTGAGACACAGGCACATGGGCGTGTTCAAATCGTTCATGCATGCCGATTTCGATGGCGGCGACGATTGCTGCGAGGTGCTGATGTTCTGCGGGGAAGCTGCCGATGTCAAGGAATCTTACAATCAACTCTCCACGCTCGTGGGCGTCAAGGAAGCCCGGATCTTCCTGGCTTGATGATTGTCGATTTGGTAATATGATAATTTTCAATTTGATAATTGACGAATACATTTGACAGACAGCAATTACTGAATCTACAATCAATAAATTTAAATCGGGATTCCCATCACCCTTTTATCGCACTTCAACGTTCCGGGGTTCATGGCCCTTTTACCCGAGTATGGCGACATACGGGACCCCGCAGTCCGCGCCAGGTACGGCAAGCTGGAGGCAAAGGTGGGCCTGGCAGGGAACCTCCTGGTATTCACGGGGAAGATTCTGCTCGCGATGATGGTCGCAAGCGTGGCCATCCTGGGCGATTCGCTCAATCATCTCATGGACATAGTGGTCTCCGGCGTCATTCTATATTCTTTTATCATGGCGGCGAAGCCGGCAGACCAACATCATCCATACGGCCATGGCAGGGCGGAGTCCATACTGGCGATAATCGTTTCTTTCCTGGTCATAGGCATGGGCGTGCTGGTGATCCACGAGGCGCTTTCAAGCCTCGACAACCCAAAGATAGATGCGAATCTCTCCGTCGTGCTGCTCCTGTTGGCGTTCACCCTCGTCAAGATTTTACTCTCGATGTTCGCCTTCTCGGTTGCCAGGAAGATAGACAGCACAGCCATCCGTGCGGATGCATGGAACCATCTGTCCGACTCGCTGATATCCATATTCGTCTCGGCGGGCGTGGCAGTCACCGTGCTGCTTCCCGAATACGGGATACTGGATCCGATACTGGCAATAGGCATCGGCCTGTTCGTGATAGCGGTCGGCCTGAAGCTTGTGTATGATTCCGCCTCCAGCCTGATGGGCACCGCCCCGGACAAGGCCACCCTGGGGGAGGTGGAGAAGTGCGCCAGGAAGGTTCCCGGAGTCATCAGCATCCACGGAATCGAGATGCATGAATATGGGGCTTTCAAGGCGATATCCATGCACGTGAGGGTTGCCGAATCAATGGGCGCCAGGGACGCACATGACATCGCCGAGAACGTTGAAAAATCGATACGGGAAAGATTCGGCACCAGGCCGCTTGTCCACATCGATCCGGTGAAAAGGCACTGCGATGAGTGCGAACTTGACATGATAAAGGATCTGGTAAGATCCTTCCCCGGCGTGATATCGGTCCACGATGCGGAGATACTTCATACCAACGATGGTTCAATGATTGACATGCATGTGATGATAGATGGAAAGGCCAGCATAGAGGAAGGACATGAGTTGGTTCATGGCATAATGGCCGAGGTCGGCCGCCAGTTCCCCAACCACCGGGCAGATATACACCTGGAGCCATGCACCGGGAATTGCGCTTTTTGCAAGGAAGAATGCGAAAGGAAGCGGACGCCATGAGTATGATCATTCTGCCAAGATCGGAGTACTGGAAGATATCCGAACCGCTCAAGAGAATCCCGTTCAACACGTTTTTCGCCAGGACAGTTGCGGAGGGCCGCCTGCCCGGTTCGATTCATGTCGACAATATGGATGAGCCGGCTACCATTCTGATAGCCCATCCCTATGGCATGTCCCTGCTGTTCGGCGATGCGGGGAATGCGGACTTCAACAGGTCACTTCATGGCTACATGATGAACACCGACAAGCAGAGAAGCAAATCCGAATGGCTCCAGGCATATCCCAATTCATGGAAATCGGTGATAGAAGGCATTCTCGGCCAGAACCTTCTGGGAAAGGATGCGGCCCGGGAGATGGCGCCTTCCACCGATGATGCTCATCACGTAAAGGAACTCACCCGCGTCAATTTTCGCTTCAACGAGAAGAGGTTCAGGAAAAATCTGGGGGATGCAGCGCCTCTACCGGATGCCATTGTCCGGACGACCTTGGCAATGTTCTACTCGATACAGGGTCAGGTGGTGCCGAGGTATTTCTGGCGGGACGCGGAACAATTTTCAGCCGAGGGGGCAGGTTTCAGCAGATTGGCGAATGGGGTGCCCGCATCAACCGCATTCTCCGCATTCGTGGCCAACGGCATCCTGGAGATTGGCATCGAAACCGTCCCGGAACACCGCGGAAAAGGGTATGCGGAGCAGGCGAGCAGGGCGCTGATACAGCATTGCCTGGACAATGGCCTGGAGCCGGTCTGGTCCTGCCGCCTGGAAAATGCCGCCTCCTTCTCCCTTGCGGAAAAACTGGGCTTCGAACCGACGCTTTTCATTCCATACTATCAACTGGTTGTCGGCTGATTGGTTCCATCCCCATTCGATAATCCTCAATCGGTCTATTATTTGATATTGCGACAATGTTTTTTTAGAATTATTTTCGACAGAATGTTCACACAATATCATATTTAGCCAGTCATAACAAATCACAAGAAATCTTTAAATATTATCTCTCGTTCGGGAGTTCAATTTCTCTCATAGGTTGGGATGAAATAGGTGGAAAGAAAATGAAAAGCATAACTTCGAAAATAATGGCAATAGGAATTGTCACGATGTTCTTAATCGTGATGTTCACCGTCGTGCCGGAATCGGCAGACGGGGCAGTACTGGCGGCGAACAAGACCGAGATACACTTCGATGGCGAGAATATTGAAGGCCTGAAGGGTTTCACATACAAAGTGTACAAGGACAGGCAGGACGTCCGCGGCATCGGCATGAACGAGCGCGTCGGCGTCGTTTACGGCAGGCTGCATGTGATGGGCAAGATACTCGTCCATTCCAACAGCGAGCTGCTGGACATGCACATGAACAGCAACACGAATTTCGAGATAGTCCTCACCATCATGCAGGACAGCTACCCGGAGGGGCTGGGCATAAAGCAGTTCACCTTCGACGGCTGCCATGTGGATGACAGGGAGTTCCAGATAGACAGCTACGGCTACGCTTTGACCACGTACACCTTCACCGGTGACAGGATCAGGGCGATGGACGGCGACTATGTCCCGGAATCCGAGTTGGACCCGTCCGAGATAGTCTACATCGACACTCCGGGGGATGCAATGTCCTCCAAGGTGGACATCGGCTACTGGACTGCTCCCATGGATGACGACAGCGGCATCCTGGACGGCTGGTTCCTGGGCCAGGTCCCGGCAGAC
>JAWOHM010000111.1:0-4754 GCA_046485165.1 Thermoplasmata archaeon | reverse complement strand
CCACAATCGGGTTCATGCTCTTGATATCGTCCTGCATTGCTACGAAAAGGTCGCCTCCCGGCACTCGCGTTGACATGTATTCCACCTGGTGCGGCTCATTGATGTTGATTGGATGGCTGACTGTGTTGTTCTGGCCGTCAGCGGCAATTATGTAATAGGTGAGATTGCCGGAATCTTTCATCCCGGAAAATATTGTCGCTGAATACACATGGCCCCCGACATTGGCCATGGCCAGCGGCGTGTAATTTCCTTCTGCCTCGTTCTTGAAGTAAAGCGTGGCCGATGATATTGCCACATCATCAGAAATCACGGCTGATACCTCCATATCGGAATCGCCATGATAGAGCACGGGGTCGTGGGAGATTATTGGATGCCCATACGGGTGCACCGCAACAGTGTGGGGGTTGGCGACCGGATTCAGGGCAGGAGACGAGACAATGCTGCCTCCGGCATCTTCTGCCGTCAGGTAATACTGGACCGCCCCTGCGGAGCTCTGGGCCGGTATCTGGCCGTAATATGTGTTCGTGCCTATTTTTGACAATGGAGATGCCGTAAAAGTCCCCTGACCGACTCCTTTGTAATGCAGAAGCGCGGAGGAAATGTCGAACTCGCTCTCGATGACCGCATTGATCGGTATCGAGTAATGGACATTAGCCATAATCTCAGGCACATGATACATAGCCGGCTGGCAATCAACCGTGAAGGTCCAGTTCATGTAGGCCACATTGCCCGCAAGGTCGGCGACTGAAATATGGATGGTGTGATTGCCGTTCGCCAGTTTTTCAGGCGTGAATTCGATTGTGCCAGACCAATAACCTTCCCCACCGGCTCCGCCCATGAATTCAGAATGCGGGATTCGGACATCGGCTCGGGATGTGACATCACTCCCATCAACATACAGGCGGGGAGAGAGGGTATCAAGTTCGACATTGTAATCCACGGAGAAAAATGCGTTGATATTTGGTTGCCTCATGCTAACAATCTCGCCCATGGTAGGATATATCTCGCTGATGACGGGCGGGGTGCGGTCCAGATACAATTCAATCGGAACTAGCAAGAGGTACGGGTCAGCATTGGTCCCAATGTACAATCCGCCATTGAACTTCCCGTCAGGTTCCATGAGCCCGATGTCCCATGCAATTGTTGCTTCCCTTACAGAGAATTCGTCAAGGGGCAATTCGGAAGCGGTGGCGCTGAATACGCCAGAAATTTCTGAAAGTAAATCGATGTTCATCTCAAAGTATCCGGGGTCTCCGGGGACGGTGAAGCCTATGACCTTGATTATGTAATTCCCGGCTGGCAGGCCAGTCAGCCTCAATGCCTCGTCGTCGTCAGCATCCGCGCAATAGGCATACAGTGAGGTGCCATATGTGGAACCATAAGCATCTATTTCACAGATTTGGGCATCCACAATCTCATTCCACTGTGCGATGCCGTCAACGGGGTTTCCGTTGTACCCGTCCAGGAATATCGCAAGATCCAGATCGTCGGTTCCCTCAACGCCCCTTATCGAGACATCCATTATCGGAACATCGGCATAAACTACTTTGGAATATGATGCATTTGCAAGGAACCCAAGCCACTCCTCCGTGGTGCCCATGCCTCCTGTGATTGGGTCCACCCATACTTCTTCCGCCGGATAGACTGTTCTGTTCGAGTTCAATGTCGTGACCTTGACGCTGTCCATGGCCACATCCGACCAGAATGGCCAATGCTTCGAACTTTGCAATGCGTTGGTGTATATCTCGATGCTGTCCATGTGGATTTCGCCTGTGGGGCTCCACGGTTCCATCAGCGGGTAGTCGTCCTGGCCGCCGTCAAAGTAATACGGCGTGTCCCCGATGCCATCACCATTACCATCCGTCCCATTGTAATCCGACCAGTAGTTGCCGCCGGACGGATAGCCGTCGTCCCACTGGTTTGTGCTGTCGCTGTATGCCTGATAGAGGTTACCAAGAATGTTATTGTGGTAAAGAGTGTTTCCGGCAGACTGGTCTATGTATATTCCATGTTCGGAAGATGAGGAGATTGTGTTCCTGGTTATTGTGATGTTGCTGCTATACCAGAGATATAATCCATACATATTATTTGAAATATAATTGTTTTCAATCCGATTATAACTGGATTCACCAACATCGAATGCGCACATAGTTGCAGTGATTGTATTGTTATAAAATCTGGCATTCTGAACCTGATATAGAAATATTCCTTCATCAAAGTCTGTCGTTGAGTGTAAATTGCAGTCCAGGACCTCAAAATACACAGTCGTCATTTCGAAAAGCATGCAATACCCATAACCATAGAGTGTTCCATTGATTTCATAGCCTTGGATAATATATGGATTCCCCTCGGTCCCGTTGCCAGCCCATCCTTCAGCGCTGGCCTGGGTCGCGAAATCCTCATCCCCGCTGATGAATATCGGCGCGTGGGCCGTGTACATGGCACTATCCCCGGCCACATCCTTCCCCTCGCTCCCCTCATCGGCCACCATGACGAATCCCGATGCTATCAATACCATGCACACCCACACTGCTGTAATCTTTCTCCTCATGTGAACCGTCCCCTCTTTAATGATTCTTAACGTGCATGCGCGTGTGTGTATTTATGGGTTTTGCTTTAATGATACTTAAACGGCGAAACCCTCATATCCATTGCCCCATTTCGGGGCTTATGCCCCGCTCCGCCCTGGCTTTGTTGATTGCCGCCCTCATTCTGATGCCCGGGACCGTCCTGGCCCAGGACAACTGCACCGGGGAGGATTGCGGGGATTGCACGGCCTGCCGCAACAACAATTTCTATTACATCCTGGTATCGGCGATAATCATCTTTCTGGTGTTCTTCTGGATGCGGAACCGGAAGCCGGTCATGAAAAAGCCTGTCGAACAGGACGCGCCGGAACAACGCGAAGGATGAGAGAAAAGCCCCCATGCAAGATCTGCGTAATGCATTTCGCCCAGCACACAATATGCTGGGCGAGTACCCGACATCCCCGGGCTTACACCCAGGGTTTTCCAAAACAGAGCAACAGAATGCCTCAAATGTTGGGCAACGGCACTCATAAGCTGGCAGAATATTACCCCGCCCTCACAGGCGGGGGATGCTGAAGTCAATATGTTTTTGAACAAACCTATCAAACTGTTGTAATCTATTCCCATTCAATAGTTGCAGGAGGCTTGTTCGTGATATCGTACACCACGCGATTCACGCGGTCCTTCATCGTGTTGGTAATCCGTATCGATATCTTCTCCAGCACCTCATGAGGTATCTTGGAATATGCCGCGCTCATGCCATCCAGCGATTGAACGGCTCTCACGGCCACGGTGTACCCGTAGGCCCGGATGTCGCCATGCACGCCGACAGTCTGGATGGGCGTCAGAACCGCAAAATACTGCCAGGGCAGCTCCATCTTGCCTGCCTTTGCCGCTTTCTCGAATTCTTCTTCCACGATGGCGCAGGCTTCCCTGACGATGTGGGCGGCTTCCTCGGTGGGCTCGCCAATAATCCTGATAGCCAGGCCGGGGCCCGGAAATGGCTGGCGCTCCGCAAGTTCTATGCCCAGGTATCTGCCGAGTTTTCTCACTTCATCCTTGTAGAGGTCGCGCAGCGGCTCCACCAGCTTCATGTCCATCTTCTCGGGCAGGGCGCCGACGTTGTGATGGGACTTGATGACATCCCGAAGCTCGCCGCCGCTCTCTATCCAGTCCGGGGCGATTGTGCCCTGGACCAGGTATTTGGCGCCGATGGTTTTCGCTTCCTTCTCGAAGACGCGGATGAACTTCTCTCCGATTATCTTTCTCTTTTTCTCGGGCTCGGTGACGCCCTTGAGTGCCGAATAAAAATCCTTGCTGGCATCCACGAATTTATGGTTGATGTTCATGCGCTCCATCATCTTCACGACATCGGCGGATTCGTTCTTCCGCATGAATCCGGTGTCAACATGAACTGCCAGGAGATTATCCCCGATGGCCTTGCTGACCAACACGGTGGCGACAACGCTGTCAACGCCGCCGGAGCAGGCGATGATGGCTTTGCCATCCGATATCTGCTGCTTTATCTGTTCGATGGCTTCATTGACGAATGATTCCGGGTCGAACATCATTTCACCTCAAGGCTGGATGAATCCGCATGCACCTTCTTTTCCTGCTCCCTGCGGTGCGCCAGCAACTTTCTCTCGACTTCCTTGTCCGAAACCGCGAGTATCTGGGCAGCCAGAAGTCCTGCGTTCTCGCCCCTGTCCAGCCCCACTGCCGCAACCGGAATTCCCGGGGGCATCTGGACTATGGATAAAACAGAATCGAGATTCACCTTGCCGCTGACCGGGACGCCTATCACAGGGCGGATGGTATGCGCGGCGATGGCACCTGGCAGGGCCGCAGCCAGTCCCGCAATCGCTATGAAAACCTTGGCATCGGAATTCTCGACAATGTCCATGACCAGCTTGGGCGTGCGGTGCGCTGAAGCGACCTTAATCTCGCAGGGAATTCCCAGTTCCTTCAAAACGTCCACGGCTTTCTGGCCAACTGGAAGGTCGTTCTTGCTTCCCATTATAATTAGCACGTCAGGCGACATGTCTCAGGGAAATCAGTGGTGTTTGATAAGCGTTTCCATGCGCCGGTTTTTTAATTCACATCGGCATACCTGAAGCATGGGCCTTGAACCGGTTCACGGAGAGCCAGCGCTGTTCGCGAGCGATATCAGGACACTATTCATAGCGGACATGCACATCGGCCTGGAGCATGAGATAATGCTGGCCG
>JAWOHM010000038.1:0-3447 GCA_046485165.1 Thermoplasmata archaeon | reverse complement strand
CGCCCTGCTTCTGCCCCCCCTTGTGCTGGCATTCGAAGACAAGTTTCTCGGATTCCTGGCCCTGGTCATGGCCCTGGACATATCGCTCACAATTCTCTACATAGGATTGAAGCGTGCGGCCAAGGGATTCTCGAAATTCGAGCTATCCGCCTGATATTCCGGCGGGTTTTTTATATCACCCGGAACATTCGGGAGAGCATGGCAGAGAAGCCAGCGGTGTCCGTATCCAGATGCCAGAATTATGAGCGGAACAGGGTCAGGCTGGCCGTTGGGGATGCGGTCTCCGCGCTGGGGGGCATTGAGCGTTTCGTCAAGCCGGGCGAGAAGGTCCTGCTGAAGGTCAATCTTCTTTTCCCATCGAAGCCGGAGGAGGCTGTCACGACCCATCCAGCAGTGGTTAAGGCGCTCATCGAGCTGGTGGAGAAGGCCGGCGCCCGTGCAATCGTCGGAGACAGCCCAGGGCTCACATTCAGCAAGGCCAGGCTGGAAAAGACCTACAGGAAGTGCGGGATGTATGATGCCATCGATGGCACCAAGGCTGAACTCAACTGGAACACCGGCAGCATGATGGTGGAAAACCCGAAAGGCCATATCATGAAAAGCCTGGAGATGGTGCAGGTGCTGGATGAAGTTGACAGGGTCATTGCCATGCCCAAGCCAAAGACGCATTCTTTCACTGTTTACACCGGCGCCACGAAAGTGCTTTACGGAATGATGCCGGGACTGGTCAAGGCGGCCTATCATTCAAAATTGCCGGATGTGAATGATTTCTCGAACATGCTGCTGGACATCCAGGAATATGTGAAGGCCGACCTGTTCCTGATGGACGCGGTTGTGGGCATGGATGGGCTGGGGCCGTCCGGCGGCGACCCGGTGAAAGTCGGCGCGATACTGGCAAGCGCGGATCCCCTGGCAATGGATGTTGTGGCCTGCGGGATGGTGGGAATCGACCCGGCAACCGTGCCCACGATATCCAATGGCGTGAAAAGGGGGCTGACCACCGGGAATATCGCAGACATCGAGGTGCTGGGCGCCGACCCGAAGAAATTCCCCTGGGTGAGGTTCCGCCCGGCAATGAAGAAAGGCCTGGCTGTGCCCAAGTTCATGCTCAGGTTCGTTGGCAACAGGGTCACGAGAAGGCCGGTGCCAACATCCCGATGCGTGGGCTGCGGCGCATGCGTCATGGGCTGCCCCAGGAACTGCATCAAGCTTGTCAAGGGAAAGGCCAGGGTGGATTATTCCAGGTGCATCCGATGCTACTGCTGCCACGAGCTGTGCCCGGAGAGGGCGATTGAACTTAGATGATAACGTTTAAATCGAATAAGGGATTTGCCAACTGTCTAAATTTATGCCCATAGCATAATCTGGCCGTGGGTGTAAATCATTCGCAAACAGGGCCCATAGCTTAGCCTGGCTTGCTAAGCCGAATCCCTACGGGACTCGGCGTTGCCTCAACGTCCTTCGGACGTTTTCGGAGCATCCGGCTGGCCGGACGCCTTTAATGGCAAGCTATGGGTTAGAAGTCATTCGCAAACAGGGCCCATAGCTTAGCCTGGCTTGAGCGTCCGGCTGATAGGGGATGTTCGTGTGCGAACATCCCTTCCGAAACCGGAAGGTCAAGAGTTCAAATCTCTTTGGGCCCACCATCTTTATCCAGTTATGTTGTCGCGGGTACGGTCATCCCCATGATTCTTTGCATTCTCATATTCCGAAGAAGAAATACAGGAACAGGGGAATCGCTGCGCTCAGGAGAAGATGCATATATATAGTTTCGCGATTGATGGGTGTGGGAGAGGGAGAAAACAGATATGGATGAGCCGGAGGGCGAAACTGCGGAATCGCCTGAGGCCGAGGAGGCATTCGAGAACGATTCCGAGAAGCTCAGAGAATTGGTAGAGTTAGCACATGGATTTTTTTCGGAAATGCTTCAAATTTCCCTCGGAAAGCTAGGGCTGACGAACGACCAGATATCTGTGGAGTTAATGATGTTCGGCGTGATGAACGACCTGGCCAACAAGCTCCAGAAGTATGTACCTCCCGAACACATGGAAAGCTACCGGTAGGCCTCAAACATTCTCGAAAATAGGTTCCAATCCATCGATATCCAATGCATTTCCCGTGCAGCCATTGAGGACCAGTGCCCTGCTGCTTCCCTTCTTCTTGTCTGCGAGGCTGACCACGTACACCGGGAAGTGGAAAACAGAGGCATTGACCATCTCCACATTGTCGGCATATCCCTTGGCTATGCTTGCGACCCCATGGGCCTGGATTGTCTGTTTGATGACGGCTATATTCAGGTCTGGCGGGATTTCTTCGGTTTCCGGTTTCAATGTCTCGAAGTCCTTCATGTCCAGGTTCGGAGGCATCTTCACCGCGGGCCTGTAAAGGGCGGCCTTTCCGGCAGAGCCGGACTTGATGATGCACCCTGATGCCTGGAGTTTTGATATCTGGGCATTGACCGTCCGAGTGGTGAAGAGGTCGGGCAGCCTTGAGACCATGTCATGGGCGCTCAGGTCGCGTTTCTGCATCTCGTTAAGCAGGCGGACGCACTTCCAGTCGTCATCGGACCGCCTTGGCTTGCGATTCAGGAAGTCTGATAGCGCCTTGTCAAACGGCCTTGAGAATGCCAAATCATTGTTCTGCTTGAACCTGGCCACCCGGTATTTCAGGGTATCCCACACGCTGATGTACTCCCTTTTCCTGACCTTGCCCAGCATATTTCTTTCGACCTGAACGAATTCGCAAACAAGAAATGGCCAGTATGCCGTCTGAATCCTCTCGATGGTTTCCCTTGGTTTTCCCAGCAGGTTCAATTTGACCTCGGAGCGGGCCTTCTCAAGGGCCCTGGCCTCTGGCAACGAAAAAGGGACGCCGGCCAACATTCGGGACCCGCGATTCGGCGGCCTTGCAGCAGGTTCCTCCCAATCATCAGTCTCGTCCAGATGGGCAGGGGCTCTTCTTGGAATTGGAGCCTCGGGCTGCGCCTGGGCAACACCCTTTCCGGCCCAATCCTCCTCGTTTGAGATGAAATCGCTGACATTGAAATTCTCCGTCCGGTGAACCTTCGGTGTGGCACCGAGGCTGCAGGTCTCCCTCAATTTCACCTGGACCCTGGCCGGGCCTGGCGATATCTCGCCCATCACAAAGAACTCGCCAGCCTTGAAACGGGACAGTGACCTCAGATCAGATTTGGAGGAGAAGAATGAATCGACCGCGTCCAGGTCATTGGGGAGCCTCAACTTCCCGATCATCTGGTTGTTGCACTGCGACAGGATGTTCTTGTCCACGGCCTGGGGGCGCTGCGAAGCCACAATCATGCCGATGCCCCTCTTCCTTCCCCTTCTGGCTATGTCGTAAAGCTTGGTCACGCGGCGTCCTCCGGACTGCGGTACGTACCTGTCCGCCTCCTCCAATATCAAGAGGGTCGAGCGCTTGGATGCGGTGTTG
>JAWOHM010000024.1:0-4462 GCA_046485165.1 Thermoplasmata archaeon | reverse complement strand
GGCGTGCTGTCCATGTGGATATCCAACACCGCCACCGCCGCCCTGCTGATACCCTTCGCCATCAGCCTGTCCAGTACCGTGGAGGGGGAGAAGAACAGGAAGCGGCTCACCAAGATGCTGCTCATGGGCATCGGCATCGCCGCAACCGTGGGGGGCCTGGGCACCGTCATAGGCTCCGCTCCCAATGCCATTACATCCGCGCTGCTGGCCCAGCACGGCTCCTGGACCTTCCTGGACTGGATGCTGGTTGGCATGCCGGCGGCATTCATACTGTTGTTCCTGTCATGGAAGGTGATACTCAAGGTGATACCCCCGCCGGATGTGGCGATTGACACCGGGATGCTGGAGCGCGACTATGCGCTGATGGGCAAGATATCAGGTTCCGAGAGAAAGACGCTGGCGATATTCGGCTTCGCCGTGGTGTTCTGGGTTTCCGGGGCCGAGCTGGGCGCCATGCTTGGATTCACTTCTGCATTCATGAGTTCCGCCATCGTGAGCCTGCTGGCGGCCATAATGCTGTTCGTGACCAGGACGATAACCTGGGACGATGCCAGGAAGGTGCCCTGGGGTGTGTTCCTGATACTGGGCGCGGGGCTTGCCCTGGGCGAGGCCATAATCGACACCGGGGCCGCTGCCTGGATAACAGGCCACATATTCGGTCTCACATTGGGGCTTCCGCTCCTTGCCATTATCGTGATAATCTGCTTCATCATGGTCGTGATATCCAACTTCCTCAGCAACACCGCCAGCGCGGCGGTGTTCATTCCCATACTGATATCCCTGGCATCCGAGATGGAGACCAACCTCCGCCTGCTGGTGCTTCCGGCGGCCATGGTCCTGACGCTATCCTTCATCACGCCCATCGGCACGCCGCCCATCACCCTGATATATTCCCTGGGGAAGATTGACAGGAAGGAGCTGGCCAAAATAGGCATCATGGTGGCGGTGCCGGCCGTGTTCATCTGCATCGGGATGGTCTATCTTTTGAATATCATGGGGCTAATATGAGATTTTTAATACCATGACGGATATTTGGGCACGATGTCCCCGAGAAGAAGGCCAAAAACCGGAAGGAGCAGCGTCGCAGTCGTGATTTTCGCCCTGGCACTGGGCATATTCACCCTCATCCTAACGCTGGAACTGAATTTCGACATACTGCCTTTCATAAACTTGAATCTTCAGGAACCTTTCCACACGGGAATACTGGCCCTCTCGGTGATTTTCTTCGTGTGGTTCGCCCTTCGGCTGATAGGCTACCTCATCGAGGCCGCGGCCGCTCCCAGAGTTGGCAGCTATGGATACGTTCGCTCCACCTGGAAGATAATCAGCTATACCATATGGGCAGTTGTTCTGGGATTCCTGTTCTTCTACAGCACTGGTGGTTGGGATACATTGGTTCTCAGCATCGGCCTCATCGGCGCGGCATTGACATTCGTGTTGCAGAAGCCGCTGCTCAATCTTCTCGGTTGGATATTCATCACATCCAACCGGATGTACACCATTGGCGACAGGGTCAGCATCGGCGAGACCAAGGGTTATGTCACCGACATACTGGCCATGAACACCTCCCTCTTTGAAATGGGCGGGTGGATGAGCGGCGAGACCTTCACCGGCAGAATCGCACTGGTCCCCAATGCCATGATTTTTGATTTGCCTGTCTACAACTACACCCGCGATACACCCTACATCTGGGACGAGGTCACCAACCTTGTCACATACGAGAGCGACATCGACAAGGCCAAGCAGCACATGCTGGACGCTGCAACCGAGGTTGTGGGCGAGTTCATGAGGAAGCACCATGACATGTATGTTCGCCACCTTGAGCTCCATGACCTCGATGACCTGATACTGGAGAAGCCCAGTATACGGATGAAGCTGGAGGATTCCGGCGTTAACCTGTCCGTTGTTTATTGGACATCGGCTGAGAACCGCAGGAAGCTGCGCTCCGAGATAACCGAACTGGTGTGGAGAAAGTTCAGCCAGGACCAGTCCGTGGAGATTGCATATCCCCATATGGAACTGGTGAAGCACGAGAAGGGTTCGGAGAGCCAGCAATCCGGGAAACTTTAAATATCGCCTCGTTCATTTATTCTCCATGGACTGGATAACCCACTACATGGTGGCCTTCATTCTCGGCAGGAAGCTCGGCCTCAACAAAGAAGGCATGATGGCCATCACCCTGGGCGCCCTGGTCCTTGATTTCGATGTGATTCTGTACTTGCTGCCCGGTTCACTCTCCCACGGTACACTGACCCACACCGCCGGCGGGATGCTGGTGCTGGGGGCCGTTTCAACACTGGCAATGTACGGCTGGAAGAAAAAGATGCTGGGCACATGGATCGGCCTGGGCCTTGCCAGCCACATTCTCCTGGACATGGTGAACACCCTCTCCTTCTTCGACCCGGGCAAGCGCCTGTTCTATCCGATCAGCGGCTCCGTGTACTCCCTTGAGAGTTTCGCTTTCATCAATCCACTGGCAATATGGGCGACAATCACGGCGGCTCTGTTCTCCATTTCCCTGGTCATGCTCATAACTTATGCCAGCCGGGGGGACATGCCATGGCGTGTGTGGTACGACGAGAGGCCGCTGGTGGCGTACTGGCGGGGGAAATTAGGGGCTAGGGATTAGGGTATAGGGTCTAGTGCGGAATGGCTGTGTTACCAGCCATTGTCTTCGTTAACGAGTTCCGCTTCCCGCAATTACAATTGTTAATCAGATTCCATCCTTTCCGGCCCATGGCCCCGGCACCCATTAACCCCATCATGCCCCGCGTGTAAGCGCGGGGTTGTGGGCCTGGCTGGGCGAGCCGGGCCGGTGATGCACAGCGCACATTAATCCCTTCAAACCCCGGGTGTAAGCCCTGGGTACGAGGCCCTAACCAACGTTCACTGTGGCCTCTATTTTGGAAGCTCTTGCACAGCCGGCTTTTCTCTCATTCTTAACTTCACCCGAACGCCAGCAACGCTCCCAGCGAACAAACACAGAATATAATGGCCGCCACCGGCAGCGCGATGCCAGTATCTCGCTTCCACCGTCCCCTGCCATGTTCTATCCCCGAGCAGAAGTACATGATGATGGCCACGGTCATCAGCAAATAAACGCCAATGACCATTATGAAGTACGGCGCCGGCATGGTCTCGGCACCGTTCATCTCCCCGAAGGTCTCGCTCAACAGCGCGTACAGGCCAACGGTCACGCCCATGATGACCGGCGCGAACAGAATCGCGGTATTCTTCATGCTGTCTATGGTAGAACGTAATTTCAATCGCATGTCCTTGTCGGAATTGGCCAATTCGCGCATGTGATTGGACATTGTTATCAGGATGCTGCCCGCCATCTCCGGGTCCTTGCTGGCCGCCTCCACCACCAGGCGCATTGCCGCCTTCAGTTTCCTGGACGGGTGGTCGTTCAGGATGCCGATGTCGCGTGAGAACAGCACCGCGGAGAACCCTGCTCCGCTTCTCCTCAATCTTGCCAGCGCGTCAGCGAGAAAGTCCCCCATCTCGGTGTCTGCCATTGTGCGGGCGACATCCTCCACGGCCCTTTCCAAGGCCAGCCCCTCGCCCAGGCGCGAGCCGAGCTGGAAGAGCATGTCTGGCATGCGGTCCTCCAGCTTCTCGATGCTCTTCATCTTTCCCACATGCATTCCCCATGCCAATGCATGCCAGGCCCCAACTGCCAGGCCGAATATTCCGAGCAATGCGGCAATCGCCCATTCCATGCCCCAGAATTCCAGGTGGGCGCCAACCATATAGCCCAGGCCAGCAAAGCCGGCGATAATCACTGCGGAAACCGGCATCTTGTCCCGCAGGGAAGCATTCGCCGCCCGGTACACGGTATGCATGCCGGGCCTCTTGGCCAGTATGAAGTTGGAATACACGAGAGCTATTATCGGAAATGCCATGTTCATGACCAGCACGCTCAGGACCAGTGTCGGGACCCAGCTCTCCTCCCGCACGGGAACTGGCTGTGGCGCCATGCCCAGGCCGCCCATGGACAGCATCGGCAGCATGGAGCCGATTATCATCGGCAGGAGTATTCCAAGGGAGAAAAGCACGGTGGCAGGAGTGCTGAGCGACGCGGCAAACCCCTCAACCCTCTGCTTGGTGCCTGTCATCACCGACTCGCTGGCCCTTCTGAGGCTGGCCCGCATCTTGTCATGCTCGGATTCCTTCGAGGCGCTGAGGATGTTGTAGATGGCGGACCGCAATTCCTCGTTGCTGGACTCCAGCTCCCCGGCGTATGACATGAGCGCATCTTCAATTGTAGAGAATTCCCTGGCCTGGACCTTCCACACCAGGCTCTTCAGTTCGTCTGCCATGGGCCCTTCCGCATTCTCCGCGGCGAACAGCACCGCCCTGTCCAACGATGGGGAAAGCTCCATGGACATGACCATGTAATTGATCACCTCCGGCGCTGAGCCAAATGCTTCCATCTCAAGGCTCTTTGCCAGTCTCTCCG
>JAWOHM010000020.1:0-9462 GCA_046485165.1 Thermoplasmata archaeon | reverse complement strand
GAATGCGAACAGCTCTATCTGGCCGGGGGTGTCGATGAGCACATAATCCGCCCTAAATCCATCGATCACATTGTTGATCTCGGGGAAATGCAGCGCCGCGATGTCGGCGCAAGCTATCTGCGCGCCGTTGGGCCCCAGCCCTCTCTCGGCCATTATCCCGGGAACTGAGACCCAGTCCCGGACATCGACGTCGGGCGTGTACCCCAGCGCGTCAACGCCGGGATCGAGATTGACGGTTATGGCATTGAAGCCCTGGCTGTCCATCCAGGCCTTGAAGGCCCGGGTGAGCGTGCTCTTGCCGGAGCCGGCGGTGCCCACTATGAATATCCTGATGGGATCCATGTGGCGGCCCAAGGTGGAACAACTAATAATGGTTTTGGCAGGGGTGGTTCATGGATTTGGCGATTTCATTAATAACACCCCGGGCTTAGCCTGGCCCATGAGATTCGTGCGCAGGGCGGAGAAGATATTCTGGGCATTCGTGGCATTCATAGCCGCAATGACCGCAACCGTAATGATCCTTGACCGCGGCCATGTCTGGCCCCTGGTCCATTTCGAGGACTGGATGATATACCCCGGCATCGCGGTGATGGCATGCGGCTACTCCCTCAGAAAATATGCCATATGGACGCTGGGGAGGGCGTTCTCCAACATACTCTGCATCAAGGAGGGGCAGAGGCTGACATGCTCCGGAATTTATGCAAAGGTGAGGCACCCGGCATACACTGGGACCCTGATAGCTGTGGCAGGCATCCCCTTCCTGTTCTCCAGCCCCGTCGGGCTCATCCCCATATCGCTGGCCATACCTGCGGTGCTGTACCGCATATCGGTGGAGGAGAAGATGCTCACTGAGAAGTTCGGGCAGAAATATGCCGATTACGCCAAGAGGACGAAGATGCTGGTGCCGTACCTGATATAATCATCAATCACGCTTGAAGTGCGACATATTCTCCGGAATTTCCAGGGACAGTTCCACCAGGCCGGCGCGCTGGCCGTCTCTGAACCACGGGACCTGGTAGATGAGCTTCTTCACGCCGTTCTTCTCGATCGTGTATATGTTTTTCTCACCTGTGGCCAGCATCCGGTCTATCATTTCATTGGCATTCGGCGGATGGCAGTCACGGAGGTTCTTCCCGATGAGTTCGCCGTGCCTGGCGAATGTTGACCTGGCGCGGTCGTTCATTTCAACGATTATTCCAGACATGTCACAGACCGTGACTGCGGCGGGGAACTCGGGGAGCCAGGAATGGAGTTGGTATGTTTTATCTGTCATGGGAAGGGGGATGGATGGCGGGGGTAAAAGGATTGGGGCGCGGGGCTCCGCCCCTGCGGGGCCCTGGGGAAAGACACGGGCCTGAAGGGATTCGAACCCTTGACTCCTCGGTTAAGAGCCGAGTGCTCCACCTGGCTGAGCTACAGGCCCGCGTAGTTTGCGTATGACTTTTTACGGGCCTGTAGCCGATAGCCAGGTATTCCACCTAGCTGAGCTGAGGAAAGATTTATCTTTCCGAACAAGCCGAATTCCGCAGAATTCGGCGATGTACAGGCCCGCTATGTTTGCGAATGACTTCTGGGGCCTGTAGGTGACAGCCTGGTGCCACCTGGCTGAGCGCTTGTCGGGGTTGTGACCCAGACAAGAACAGGCCCGCTATGTTTGCGAATGACTTCTGGGGCCTGTAGCCGGTAGCCAGGTGTTTCACCTAGCTGAGCCGAGAAGAGACCCTGTCTCTTCGAGCTTGCCGAGTTCCGCAGAATTCGGCATTGTACAGGCCCATAGTGTTTGCGAATGTTCGCAGAGGCCCACAAAACGATGCCCATTAAAAATGTTTGGGAATGGGTGGGGCGGGAGGGCATTAAACAACAATACAATACTTTCGCCCACCCCCGACATTGGTATATGTACCGCGCCAACCATGTCATGACCGAGCGGGTGCGGGATTGACAAAAATAGCAGATAACAACACAGAACTGGCATCGGAGGAAGACATCCGGGGCCGCATATACACCATGCGGGGTGTCCAGGTGATGCTGGACCGTGATCTGGCAGCGCTCTACGGGACCGAGACCAAACTGTTAAACCGAGCTGTGAAACGAAACAAAGAAAGATTCCCCGATGAATTCATGCTTCAATTGACAGAACACGAGAACTTGAGGTTCCAAATTGGCACCTCAAGTGACCACGGGGGCAGAAGATATCGTCCTTATGCATTCACCGAACAGGGCGTCGCCATGCTTTCCGCTGTATTGCGTAGCGACACAGCTGTAAGCGTCAGCATCCAGATAATAAAAGCCTTCGTTGCCATGCGTCATTTCATGCTCGCCAACGCTCAACTGTTCCAACGGCTGGACACCCTGGAATTGAAGCTGCATGAGGGGTACGGGTTCTGGGTTGAATGCCGGGATAGGGAAGAATTCGAAGGTGCTTGGATATGAAGTTTACCGAGTCTGAAACGCTGGAATTGAAGAAGTCCACATCGGAACTGAAAGAGGCTGTAATCTCAATCGCGGCCATATTGAACAAACATCGGAAAGGTGAATTGTATTTCGGCATTCTGAATAACGGCAAGGTGGTCGGGCAGCATGTGGGTGATAAGACCATTCGGGAGATATCTCAGGCAATCCGCAGCCATATCGAACCCAGAATATTCCCAGACATAGCCAAATCGGTCCTTGACGGTAAGGATTGCATCCTGGTGAAATTTGAAGGCCTGGAGATTCCCTATTTTGCATACGGACGGACATATATCCGCGTCGGCGACGAGAACATGCAACTGAGCGCAACCGAGCTGGAAAAACTCATTCTGAAGAAAAATCAGGCGAAATTGAGATGGGACACACAAGTCTGTGCGAGAGCGGATATAAAAGACATCGGTCCCACTAAACTGAAAACGTTCCTTCGATTGTCTGGCTTGAAGTTCGAAAACATCAAGGGCTCCCTGGATAAACTGAACCTGACCTCCGGGGACAAACTGCTCAATGCCGCGGTCATTCTCTTCGGAAAGAGGCCGCAACAGTTTTTTCCAAACGCGAGGCTCAGATGTGCCACATTTGGAACAACTAATACCACCGTTACAATCGACATGAAAGATTACCAGGGCAATTTATTTAGTCTAATCCAGAGGGCTGAGGAATATATAATGAGCCACATCAACATCGGAATGAGGCTGGACGGGCTGCGCAGGGTGGATGTTCCGGAGATAGACAAGGACGCCCTTAGAGAAGCAGTAATCAATGCATTTTGCCACCGCGATTACTATGAATATGACTCGGTGAATATCGCAATATTCAGAGACAGAGTAGAGATTAGGAGCCCCGGCCTGCTTTATGGGGGCCTCACGATAGAACAGATTAGGACAGAAATGGTTTCAGAGAGAAGGAACGAGTTGATTGCCGAGTCGTTCCATAGGGTCCATTTCATTGAGAAATGGGGGCGGGGCATTGGTCTTATCCTATCAAAAGAGCCAGATACTATTTTCAAAGAGGTCGGAACTCAGTTTATCACGGTTTTCAGGAGAAAATATTCGAATATGCGGGAGGAAAAGTTGGGTGAAAAGTTGGGTGAAAAGTTGGGTGAAAACCAAAAGAAGATTCTTGAACTCATGAACAAGAACGCGCGTATCACCATCCCCCAGATCGCCCGGGCCATTGGCATTAGCACGACCTCGGTCGAGAACAACATAGCCAAGCTCAGGATGAAAGGCATCCTGAAACGGGTCGGGCCTGCGAAGGGAGGGTACTGGGAGATAATCGAGAAGGAGGACAATTAAAAATGGGAAACTTTACCAAGGAGCCAGATGCGTCTTTCAAGGTGATTGCGGATATGTTTGTCTCCACCTTCAGAAGGAAGGGGCCCGTCGGCGAAGAGTGGTCAGAAAGGTGGTCAGATGATATCCAAAAAAACGCATACGCCGCAGTGCATGATGGAGTAAATGAGGGAGTAAAGCAGATATTGACGATGGAACTGGCCACGATACATGACCACAAGGAGGTATCACGAAAGATGCTGGAAAAGTCCTTTGAGATTTCCACGGCAACGGCGGAGAGGGACCTGGCCATATTGAAGGCGGCTGGCCTTGTCCATTTCGAGGGGGCTCCCAAAACAGGAAAATATGTCCTTACCAGCAAGGCGGTCATGAAATTGGAGGCGGCAGAATGAGGGCGCCCCAACGCTAATAATCCTAAATGGCTGAAAATATGTGGTTCCTTTAGGAAATCTCACAAAAAGCTCTGCTTTTTGCTCGAAGCGTCTGGTATCCCTATCAGTTGCCAGATTGAACGACAATGATTAGAATCACTTAAGAATGTCATTCAATTCTGTTCAAGTTTGCTTGAATTATGCTGGCAGTGGGGGAGCCCTTAATTGAACCATTCCGCCTTTCATCCACAAATTTAATAATTGCGGTATCCTGGTGAATGTTTCTATTGCAAATAATTTCAATCATTCACCAGATACCTAATGCCATCAGCATATAGAACGCATTAGGTTAGAAGGCAGACATGTTCAATGAGCGAACCGGCCAAGGGGGGAGATGAATGATTTTGAGACTTGAAATAATTTCATCGACCCCCATAATGGGCTGACGCCCCCGGGCCCCGCGTTTATTCGAAACGTTCCAACGCCTTCTGCTTTCTTGCCGGCGTTATGTCGCCGAACCTCTTAATCGACAAATCCAGGTACTTCTTTTCAGTGTCGATTCCGATGAATTTTCTTCCATTCATCGCGGCAGCCAGGCCGGTGGTGCTGGAGCCGGTGAAGGGGTCTAAAATCACATCATCTTCATTTGTGCTGGCCAGAACCACGCGCTTCAACAAATCGAGGGATATTTAAACAGGCGACTATCGAAACGTTTCTCTGCAGTGCCAGCGGGTTATCGCCCACATCGCGATACTTATATTGCACTATAAGGAGGGAAATAATTAAATATTATGTACCCCTATACAGAACGGCATGAGAAAAGAAACCGCAATCGAGATAATTCAAAATTTCATGGAAAGGCCGCTTCCGGTCCTCACCGACAGGGACCTGATAATAGTCCCCCCCAAAGCCGGGAAGGCTGTCTCAATCATCGGTCCCAGACGCGCCGGCAAAACATATTTCCTTTTCGACCTGATGGGTAGACTGACAGATGTGGCCAAGAATGAAAAACTCTATGTGAATTTGGAAGACGACAGGCTGCTTTCCTTCGAACTGGAGGACATGGATGCGTTTCTCAACACATATTATGAAATGTACCCGAAGAGCAGGGAAGGGACGCTCCACCTTTTTCTGGACGAGGTTCAGAACGTACATGGCTGGGAACGTTTTGTCAGACGCGTCATGGACACCGAGAATGTCCGGGTCTATATCTCCGGCTCATCGTCCAAACTTCTGTCCAAGGAAATCGCCACAACAATGAGGGGGCGGGCAATTTCCTATCTGATGCTGCCATTTTCCTTCCGTGAATATCTGAGGGTTCGCGGAACGGAGGTGGGGGATTATCTGTCCTCCGACACCAGGGCCAGGCTGCTGCACAATCTCGATGAATATCTGAAATGGGGCAGCTTCCCGGAGATCGTCCTGGACGATGATGAAAACTCCAGGCTCAGGACACTGAGGGAGTACGTGGAAATTATGCTCATGAGGGACCTCGTCGAACGGCACCGCATCAAGAACACGAAGGTCCTGAGAATGCTCTTCTCGGCTATGCTGGCATCCTATGCAAGACCTTTCTCGATTCACAAATTCTTCAATTACCTCAAGTCCCAGGGAATAAAGGTCAGCAAGAACACGCTTTACGAATATTTCCAGCACTTCGAGGATGCCTTCGCCGTGTTCCCTGTGAGGCGGTTCAGCTATTCCATCCGGGAAATCGAGCAGAGTCTGCCGAAGGTTTACCAGATAGACAACGGTTATGCTGCCAGGCTCGGCACAAGGCACTCGGAGGACATCGGCCGGCTGATGGAGAACGCTGTGGCTGTGGAACTGCTCAGGAGGGCATCGGAAGTTCCGGATATGGAATTCCACTACTGGACCGACGTCACCGGAAAGGAGGTGGATTTCCTGCTCAGGAGGGGCGGGGCCGTGACCGAGCTCATCCAGGTCTGTTATGATGTGGAAGAGTGGGAGACCAAGCTGCGGGAGACCCGGGCGCTCGTGAAGGCCTCGGAGGAGATGGGCTGCAAGAACCTGACTGTACTGACGTGGGACCATGAGGACACGGAGAACGTGGACGGCAGGAAGATAAAGTACGTGCCGCTGTGGAAGTGGATGCTGGGGAGATCTTGACAGCCTTTTCGGCGGCGGGGCAGGGAATCCGAAAAGCCTTGATGTCGGGGGCTGGCGCCCCCGGGCCCCCATCACGCCCCATGGATGAAATACCCTCACGTGAGCGGGTCCTGGCCGGCGACGGCTTCTACTATGATGCCGGGGGGAACGCCATGGCCCTTTGCTGTGCGTGCCTGGAATCGATAGATTTGCAGCATGACGGGTATTATGAGGTTTCTGCGGTTTGGAGGAAGGGGGTGCGTGGGGTGGTGCGCGATTCATAGAACTCTGAAATCATTCGGAAATCCCGGATGCTATGCGGTCCAGAGTTTTGACATGCTGCCTGATGTCCAGGCCAGCTGCAATTGCAAGCGTGTTCTCAAGCCTTCCGGTTTGCGAAATTCTGCCCTTGAGCTTTGGCATCCTTCTCATAACCAGGCTGGCCCAGTCATCATTCGATTTGATTGAATGGATGACCTTTTCAACGTCACTGGCCCTGAGTAGCATTGCGGCATCGTGATTGTGCTTGTAGTCTACCGGGAGGCCCAGCTTCACGGCGGTCATGTCCTCCAACGGCGGGACCCGCACCTTCACGCTTCCATCCCGTCTGTGATACGGTATATTCTTGATGACATATTCCGTAAGGCTGAACTCAAAGTAATGGTGTGTCTCGTATTCCTTTATTCTGGGAGGCGATATCTCCATCCTCAGTTCAACTTCGGCAACCAAGTCCTTCAACTCTTCCGGAACTTCTACATCCGGCTCATATCTCTTAAAGAACTTGATGCCCCATTCCACCTTTTCTTCTTTGAAGCCCATGGTGGCGAACAGCCCCCGCAGCTCAGCCAGATTGGCGTTATCGGTGACACCGTCAACATCAAGCGTGTACCTGCCATGCCCTTCTCCCAGGTGGGCCCTGACCCCCCAGCCTCCGATGACCACTATCTTTGAAGCTATCTTTTCCAGGACCTCAAGGCTCTGATCCTCAATGTCCTCTCTCACCTGTTTGGGCAGCTGTTCCAGATTCATAAAGATCTAACTCCGTGCCTGATCGCTCCGATATCAAGGTACAAATCAAGGTTCCATCGCTCTTCATAGGGCTTTTCCCAACCTTGCTTTCCGAATTCCCTTTCCCTGGAAAGAAATACTTTTTTGGTTTTGGGTCTGTATTTCATGAACTTCTTGACCGCAGAGAGAGGAATAAGTTTGCCATCGATGCCGCTCAGAATGTCAAGGTAGCAGCCAACCACGTTCGTGATGCCCTGTTCCCCGGCATGATGAATCAATCTCTCATAGTCCACCAGGCCCTGCTTGAGCATGAGGATGCAGTATTCTTCCGTGCCTTCTGTTGTGAATAGCTTCCTCAGGAATATTTCCTCGTTTGTCAGTTCCCCGGGCACGCTCTCCAGGATGCTGATTGTGTCGGATTCCCCTTTGACCTGAAAGCCTGTGTCCTTCACGGCAAGGCTCTCGTCAATTTGCCTGTAGAGGGCCTTTTCAATCATTTCCGGCGTTTCCATTGTCTCCCTGAACGGAATGTTTCCCGGGTAACGGATAGACAGACTCTCTTTTTCCGGGCCCATGTACCCGGTCAAAAGCCTGTGAAGGGGATGATTTCTGTTGTGTTCGGCAACGATGGGCTTCCTTTTATGATAAACCACAAGGTCTTTTTCGTTGAGATATGTCAGTGCCTTTTTCACGGATACTGTTGAAAGCCCGGTAACATCTCCGATATCCCTGATGGTCGAGACCTGCCCCAGGGCCTTCCAAACGGACAGCGTGGAATCGCGCATCAGGAACTCCGGGTCAATGCCGTGGGCCAGGCTCTGGACATAAATCTCCGAAAGCTTCTGCGTCTCGTAATCTTCCACAAGCATCACGGTCCCATCCACGGTCCTCAGCCTGCGCTCCCCTTCCAGCTGATTCACTGCGTTGTACACGGTGGAAGGGGCATATGGTAGCCTGTTGACCAGCTTCCTGAGCTGCTGGGACCTGATGGAAATCAGGGCGAAGATAGCGCCTTTCGCATTCATACAAAGTAAAGTGAAAGGGTAAATTGTATATAAAGGTTTACCTAAAATGTTTACGATAGGGGGGTTGAAGATGAGGAGTGTGGGGGCGGCTATACGAGGCCTTTTCCATTCAAATCCGCAATCATCCTGTCCACCAAGGGCCTGGAATCGCCCGTGACCGAAATCAATTTTCTCCACTTTCCCTGCTCCAGTGCCCAATCGGATTCCAGAATGCCCATGTCGAAAAGGGAATCCAGAGCCTTGCTGACCGTGGCCCTGCTCACCTCCCCTTCAAGCCTTAGGACCAGCTCGTTGAATCCGATGCCACGGCCCTCTTTTTCCGCGGTTCGCACCTTGACCAGTACCCTGTTCCTCTTGGACAGTTCCTCCTTCATATTCTCACCCTCCTTTGCAGCTTTCATCTTGACCCGATACTATACTGCAGTATACTTATAAATAATTTCTTATGGGATTTTCTAATTAGGAAGAGACGGGGTTATGGCCCCAGGGTATTTCTGTCACAGGCTGTGACAGTTATTCAATACTCGCGACGTGGCCATCACTCAAAACGTTCCAGCGCCTTCTGCTTCCTTCCCGGCGTTATGTCGCCGAACCGCTTAATCGACAAATCCAGATACTTTTTTTCTGTATCTATTCCGATGAACTTTCTTCCGTTCATCACGGCCGCCAGCCCGGTGGTGCTGGAGCCGGTGAAGGGGTCCAGAACCAGGTCGCCCTCGTTTGTGCTGGCCAACACCACGCGTCTCAGAAGTTCCAGGGACTTCTGGGTCGGGTGCTTGCCATGCTTCTTCTCGGAAGGCTTGGGGGTGGGGATGGCCCAGACGGAGCGCATCTGCTTATTCGACTTTTTCAGGAAATCGCCGGGCCAGCGCCCGTTCTTCATCTCCTCGTAATTGAAGGTGTGCTTGCCGTCCTTGGACTTGCGCGCCCAGAGCAGCGTCTCATGGCTGGCCGTGAAGAACCGCGTGCTCAGGTTCGGAGCCGCGTTCGGCTTGTACCAGCAGATGTCGTTCAGCATATGGTATCCCTGCAATTGGAGCGCGTATCCGCACGCATAGACCGAGTGGTACGTTCCCGAAATCCAGATAGTGCCATTGGGCTTCAGCACGCGCTTGCACGCGGCAATCCATTCCATGTGGAACTGGAAGTCGGCCTCAACACCCTTGGACACGTCCCAGTCGCCCT